>JBBQJJ010000409.1:0-8033 GCA_038325805.1 Haliangiales bacterium | reverse complement strand
ACGGCGATACGCGGATCGACATCGGGGACTTCTTGAAGCCCTCGGCGACATCCTCGTAGAAGCTCTGTGGGACCAGGTCCTGGACCGTCTGCAGGAGCTTCTGCGGGTTGGTGATCGTGTTCTTGGCCTGCCAGGTGTGATCGAGGAACGTGGCCTCGTCGATCAGCCGGTAGGCCGGGATCTTCTGCCAGAATGCACCGTCCAGCAGCTGGCGGTGGAACAGCGTCGACGGATCGACACCGGGTTTGATGTGCTTGATGGGATCAGCAGCAGAGGGAGCTTCGCGGCCGATCAGCTTGAGCTGGGTATCCATAGGGAGCCTCGCAACAACAGGACAACGTAGAGGGTGACTGATGAATTCAGTGCGCCGTCACGTCGGGCTGGTGCGGAACAGTTCCCAGATACCACATTGGTCTCATCGATATCACGCGGATAGCCCGCAGCCAATCACGATGTGTGCGGCCTGGGGTCGCGGCGCTAAGCTCGTGAATGCAGCGTTCGCAGATCCGTACCGCGCCGACCCGGCAGGTCGTGGTGGCGGCGCTGGTGCTACTGGTGCTCGGTGTGATGGGGGCGATCCAGGCCGGGTTCGCCGGCAGGGACTTCATGTTCGACCTCGAGCAGGTCCAGCCGGCGCTCGCACGCACTCAGCCGGTCGTCGATCCGACGCCAACCCTGCGGCTCGCGAGACGGGTCTATCTGGTGATCGTCGACGGCCTCCGCGCGGATCGCTCCTACGAGCTGCCCTACCTCGACGAGCTGCGGCGGCGCGGCGTCGACATCGAGGTGGCCTCGCATTATCCGACGTGGTCGCGTCCGAACTACGTCTCGATCCTGACCGGCGTGCCGCCCAGCGCGAGCGGCGTGCGCACGAATCACCACGCGACGCCGGTGCTGCTCGATTCTCTGATGGACCGTGCACACGCCGCCGCCCTGCGGGTCGCCACCGCGACCGACTACGACAACCTACCGCGGCTGTTCTTGCGCCGGCGCGGCGACCTCCACAAGCCGCGCGCGCAGATCGAACCGATCCAGGTCGACGTCGACGATCCCGCTACCAGCGAGAACCGCGATCCCGTCGCGCCCGCGATCGCGGGTCCCGATGCCGACCTGGTCTCGCCGTTCGACGACGCGCGCTACGCACCGTGGCCGGGCGGGTTCGTCGAGGCCGGTGCGGCGCTGGTCGCCGACGAGGCGGAGCTTGTCGTGCTGCTGGTGGGAGCTGTCGATCTCGCGGGACACCGCAGCGGTGCGGCGAGCCCCACGTATCGCGAGGCTGCGCTCGCGGCGGACCACGCGGTGTCGCTCGCTCTCGCGAACATCGATCTGTCGAGGGACGCGGTGGTGATTACGGCGGACCACGGCCACACCGATCGAGGAGGGCACGGCGGTGTCGAACCCGAGGTCACGACGGTGCCGCTGGTGCTCGCAGGTGCAGGTGTCAAGCCGGGTGCCGTGGTCTACGACGGACGGTTGATCGACGTCGCACCGACCGTGGCCGCGCTCCTTGGCATCCCGGCGCCGGGGCACGGCCTCGGGCGAACGTTGGCGGAGCTGTTGACCCTCGATCCCGACGCCGCTGCGAAGCGTACGACCGCAGACCGCGCGCGGGTGGCCGTCAATCAACGCATCGTCGAGCTCGCCGAGGTCCACGCGGATGGAGACGTGCTCGAGCATCGTGCGATGCGGATCGCGCTGGTGGTTGGAGGGGCGCTGTTCGGTACCGCGCTCGCAGTGCTGTTGATCATCAGGCGCGTGCTGCGGGTCGACGCCCGCGCGATCCTGGTCTCGGTGCCGGCGTTCTTCGTCGTCTACGCCGGGCTGATCGGGCTGGTGGGTCAGCGGTTCTCCCCCTCGTTCCTCCCAGCGCAGGGCAACCTCGTCACCACGCTCGTGCGCTACGGCGGGGCCGCGATGCTCGTGCAGTTGCTCGCCAGCATGTGGGCGCTGCGTTCGTACCGCACGCTCGGCGAGCGCCTCGCCGCCGCGAACGGCATCGCCTGGTTCGGGCTCACGTCGTCGATGTTCACCGCCGGCATGATCTGGGCGTTCTTCCCGCCACCGTTCGTCACCGTTCCGGGACCGACGTGGCTGGTGGTGATTCCCGCCGTCGAGGTCGCGGTGGCGTGTGCGGCGGTCAACGTCGCGCTCACCCTGTTCGTCGAGGTCGCGATCTTCGTCCAGCGCGCTTGGCAACGCGAGCGCGTCGCGCTCGACTGATCACTTCGCGAGGCAGCGCGCGCGAGCGACCTGGATGACATAGCGGATCACCGGAGGTCTGAGCGTGTCGTCACAGATCGCCTCAGCCTCCTTCACCCTCCCGAGCACGCGGAGGTTTCGGATCAACGCGAAGCGTTCGACGAAGTCCCACTCGTAGGTCGGGTTCTTCACCAGCGCATCGAGGATCTTCACCGCGGTAGCGTTGTCTCCCGCGAGCTCCGCGTCGATCGCGGTCGCGAGGTTCGCGAGGCGTTCGGTGAGCACGGCGCGTTCGAACTTGACGACGCCGAGCATCGGCCCGGCGAGGATGGTGAGCCGCTTGTAGTTGTACTTCGGCTGCCTCTCGCGCAGCACAGCGAGGACCTGTCTCGCGGGCTCGGGCATCTCGGCGACGAGCAGCACCTCGCTCATCTGAACGAGCAGACTCGCCGTCAGGTTCGTGAACGGCTCGAGTTGGGTCAGCAGAAACTCGACCGCGCGAGAGACCGCCGCGCGATCCCCTGCCGTCGCGGCGGTGGAGATCTGGTCGTAGATCTCTGGATGTGCCGCGAACGGCGACTTCGGCCGCTCGATAGGGAGTCCGAGCACCACGCGGGCCCACGAAGCGTACGGCTCTATCTTGCTGTCCACGACCTTCTGATATCGGCCGACCGCGAAGTCGATGTGCTCGAGAGGAAGCCGTTGGACCCGCGCGTACTCGCGGGCCATCGGCTCATCACGGCGGGCGATCGCATACTCGCCCGCGTGCGTTCCTGCCTCCGCAAATTGGGGATCGATCTCCAGGGTCTTCTTGAAGTACTCGAACCCGAGGTCGTGCCGACCTTCGTGCCAGTGACACTCGCCGATCTCGAACATCAGATCGCGCCGTTCCTCCTCCGAGAGCTGCACGGTCTCGAGCGGGGCCAGCTCGGTGAGTGCCTGGTCGAATCGGCCGAAATAGATCAGCTGCTTCGCGTGCCCGATCACCTTGCGTGGCCCCTCGGGAGCCAGTGCATACGCGCTCCCCGCCGCGCGCTCGATCGTCGCTTGCTTCCCGGCCATCATGAGCAGACTCGCGGCGTAGTGATCCCAGGCGTCGGCCAGGTCCGGATCCTCCTCGACAGCCTGCTCGAGAAACGTGCGCGCTGTCTGCGCGTGGTGTTCGTTCAGCTCGCGCCTCCCGATGTCCATCAGGTTCGTCGCGAGTGCGCGATCCTGCACGGGCTCGAACATGCCGCCGGGGTGAGCGACCCCGATCAACCAGCTCGCGACCTTGTGGAGCAGCGCCGCCGTGCGATCCGGGTCGCCGATGAGCTGGACTCGATCGATCCCGCCCGTCTCGAGATCGATCACCTCGAACCGCGCGATGAGTCTTCGGTCGGATTCGACGATGTACCCGCTCGCGATCAGCCTGGCGTTCGCGTTCCGGGCACTCTCAAACCAAGCCTCGGTCGTGGTCGGGGCACTACCGCGCACCTGCGCCATGGGGATCACGTCGACCTTGCCGGCACCGACGAGCATCGCCAGCGTGTCGGTGAACGCCTGGGCAGCGGGCCGATTGCCGTATGACGGGATCCAGACCAGCTGGAGATCGCGGATCGCGATCGCTCGGTGCTCGGTGGTCGGCCGCAGTTGCTGGACCGTGATGGCGGCGCCCACGCCGATCACCGCCAGGACGCCGACAGTGACGAGCCGGCGTTGCCGCGTGGGCCGTGCGGCGATCGTCGACGCCCGTCGCGCCAGCGCCTTCGCGATCTCCGAGAGCGGTGGTCGCTTCTCCGGATCGCGATCGATCATCCGCGCGATCAGGGCGGCGAGCGGATCGGCGACCTCCGGTGGTGGGTCGCCACCATCGATCACGCGCGCGATCACCTCGTGCAGGCGCGGCGCCTCGTACGGCCGGCGGCCGGCGAGACACTCGTACAGCATCACGCCGAGGCTGTAGATGTCACTCGCCGCGCTCGATGACTCCCCCATCAGCACCTCGGGCGCCATGTACGCCGGCGTGCCGAACACGGTGCGCGTCATGCTCGTGACGGGCTCGTCGGTCTGCAGGGTGGCGCGCAGGGTGTGCGTGAACATGTCGACGACCTCGGTCGCATGCACGGTCGGTCTGCGGGGCCGGTCCGGGTCACGTGACGAGGGGGCATCGAGGCGTCTCGCGATCCCGAAGTCGACCACCTTCACCGCCAGCCCACTGCCGACCACGACGTTCTCGGGCTTGATGTCGCGATGGAGGATGCCGGTCTCGTGCGCAGCGGCGAGCGCGATCGCGACCTGACCGCAGATCGCCACCAGGTCGTCGCGCGCGGGCTTGGCGTGCTGGAGCAGGTCGCGGAGGGAGCGGCCGGGGAGGTACTCCATCGCGATGAACTGCTGACCACCATCGAGCTCGGCGATCTCGAAGACGGTGACGATGTTCGGGTGGTTGAGCGCGGCGAGGGCCTTGGCCTCGCGCTCGAACAGGCCGCGAGCCGAGCCATCGTCGCGGTGGAGCAGCTTGATCGCGATCTGGCGCTCGAGCTTCGGATCGCGCGCGAGGTAGACCTGCCCCATTCCGCCGTGACCGAGCGAGCGGACTACCTCGTAGCGTCCGATCTGCTGCACCTGCTCCAGTATAGGCCTAGGGCACCGGCTGCTTCAGCGAGTCTGCCATCCGCTGGTTGAAATCGTTGCGCTGGTCGTCGGACAGCTTCGCGAAGCACGCCGAGAAGCCCGACATATCTACGACCTCCTCGTAACAGGTCAGGGTCTCGGTCCCCCAGCCGGTCGTCAGGCAGCCCTCGACGGCGGCGTCGCGGAGCAGCAGCTGGCGCTCGCGCAGCCGGACGTCGTTGTCGATCGCCGGCTGCATGACCACGAGGACGTGATCGATCGCGCGCTCGCAGTGCGAGGCGACCTTGGGGCGAGAGCGAACCGCGACGCCCGCCGGTTCGGGCGTGATCGGATCCGGCTGCGTGGGACGCGGAGTGGTCCAGCAGCCAGCCGCGACCACGACCCAGTAAGCGCGCACTTCACAACGGTAGCGCACTACCGCGCGGGCGGCTTCGGTTTCACGACCGGGTGCTTTGCGTTGTAGTCCTTGATGAAAGCCGCGGTGATGTCGACGCCGGGGGCGATGTAGACGATGCCGGTCTCGGACTTCTCGAGCAGGAGCTCGATGCCGCGGCTCCTCGCGTACGCGGAGATCGCCTTGTCGAGATCGGCCTCGAGCGGGGCGAGCACCTCGACTTCACGAACGCTCCACGCGGCCTCGGCACGCTTGGCGAGCGCTGACTTCTTCAGCGGCGGCCGAGCTTGATCGGTTTGTCGGGATTCGCTTCGACTGCGAGCGCCAGCTTCGGCCGATCTTCGCCCGTGTCCTTGCACTCGCTGCCCTTGTCGCGCGTGATCTGCGCGCGCAGCGCCTGGGTGTGCTCGATCCACGCCTGCTGGACCTCGGCGTCGACGGCGTGATCGCGCAGCGTCTCGCGCAGGATCTGGAGGCGACGCTCGAAGTGACCGCCGAAGATGGTGTGCCCCGCGTGTGCGGTGCGCATCGGGCGCCCCGTGTACTTGATGTCGGGATCGCCGAGGAAGCCGCACGCGAACTCCCACTCGCGCTCGACCAGGTGCAGCTTGTTCTTGCCCTCGAACATGAAGCCGATCATGACGTCGCGGAACACGCGCTCGTAGAAGTCGGCGACCACCGCGCGGACTCCATCGCGACCGATCTTCTCGATCAACTTCATCCCGGCCCGACCTCGACGGGCTGACCCGTCAATGCGCTGGTACCGGAGAGTGCATCGATCTGCGTGGGGTCGAGGATGTCGTTGACGCTCTCGCCGGCGTGCTGCTCGGCGACGCGCAGCCGAGCCCCGGCGCGGTTGTGACCCCAGCCGTGCGGAACCGAGACCACGCCACGCATCATTTCCTCGCTGACCTCGACCGGTACAGTGATCGAGCCGATCTTGGTCGAGACCTTCGCCTGTGCACCATCGACGAGGCCCTTCGCCTTCGCGTCGTCGGGATGGATCAATAGCGTGCAGCGTGTCGGCCCCTTCACCAGCCGCTCGCTGTTGTGCATCCACGAGTTGTTCGAGCGTAGGTGGCGGCGGCCGATCAGCACGAGACCCGTCGAAGGCTTGCCGAGCTCGCGCTCCAGGCGGACCAGATCCTCGAGGTACGGCTTCGGTGCGAGCTGGACCGTCTTGTCAGCGGTGCCGAGGCGAGCGGGCAGGCGGGGCTCGAGCGCACCGAGATCGAGGCCGTGCGGTGCGGCCTTGAGCTTCGCGAGCGTCAGCTTGTGCGGACCGATCCGCAACCCGGCCTCGAGGATGCCTTCGGGCCCGAGCTTCCCGAGCCCCTTCTCGAGGAGCCGCGCGGGAAGCTTGCCGAACTTCGACGGCGCGCCGATCCGCGTCCATAGCGCGAGGCAGATCTCCCAGTCGTGGCGCGCCTCGGCGGGGCGCGCGAACAGCGGCGGGCAGTACTTCGCGACGTTGCGGACGGCGAACGCGTTGAGCGCGACGTCATAGTGCGACCGCTCGAGCGGCGAGGTCGGCGGCAGGATCACGTGCGCGTGGCGCGTGGTCTCGTTGAGGTACGGATCGATCGACACCATGAAGTCGAGCGTCTCGAGCGCCTTGTCGAGGCGACGACCACCGGGCGACGACAGCACGGGGTTACCGGCGCTCGTGATCAGCGCGCGGATCTGGTTCTCGCCGCCGGTCTCGATCTCCTCGGCGAGGCAGGTCATCGGCAGCTCGCCGCCGAACTCGGGCTTGCCGCTGACGCGAGACTTCCAGCGTGCGAAGCCGCCGTCGTAGCCGATCTTGTCGGCGAGCGGCAGCGGATCGATCGCGGGCGTGGTGAACATCAGCCCACCGATCTCGTCGAGGTGGTTGGTCAGCGCGTTGAGCGCGTAGACCAGCCATGCCGCGAGCCCACCGAACTGTTGCGTGCAGACGCCGAGGCGCCCGTACAGCACGGCGCGCTTGGTGGTGGCGAGCTGGTGCGCGAGCTCGCGGATGTCACCCGCGGCGACGCCGGTGATCGCGGCGGCGCGGTCGGCGGGCCAGGCGGCGGAAGCGGTGCGCAGCTCCTCGAGACCGGTGGTGGGGAGGCGGCCGGAGGAGGCTAGCTTCGCCTCGAACAGGTAGTGGATCATCGCCAGCAGCAGCACCGCATCGGTGCCGGGCCGCACGAACAGGTGGCGATCGGCTTTGTCCGCGGTCTCGGTGCGACGCGGATCGAGGACGATGACCTTTCCTCCGCGATCGCGGATCGCTCGGAGCCGCGACTTCACATCAGGCGCCGTCATGATGCTGCCGTTGCTCGCGAGGGGATTGGCGCCGAGGCAGATGAACAGATCGCAGCGATCGATGTCGGGCACCGGCATCAGGATCTGGTTGCCGAACATCAACAGCGCCGCGAGCATGTGCGGCAGCTGATCGAGCGAGGTGGCCGAGTACAGATTCTTGGTGCCGAGCGTGCGCAGCAGGAGCTGGCCGTACGTCAGCAGGCCGAGATTGTGCGCGGTAGGATTGCCCTGGTAGGCGGCGATCGCGTGCTTGCCGTACGCCTTGCGGATATTCCGTAGCTTGGTGGTGACCAGCTCGATCGCCTCGTCCCAGGAGGCCTCGCGCCAGGTCTTCCCCTCGCGGATCAGCGGCGTGCGGAGCCGGTCGGGGTCGGTGTGGAGATCCGCGAGCGCGGTGGCCTTCGGGCAGACGTAGCCCTTCGAGAACGGATCGGCGTCGTCTCCGCGGATCTCGGTGACCTTGTCGCCCTCGACGGTGATCTCGACCCCGCACCCGGCTTCGCACAAGGTGCAGCTGCGATAATGCGTGGTC
>JBBQJJ010000408.1:0-8048 GCA_038325805.1 Haliangiales bacterium | reverse complement strand
GTCCGCAGCGCGGGCGAGCAGCCGCGCTCGGCGATCAGCACCGCTGAAGGTGCGGGTCATGCCGACCGTGGCGTGGTCGATGGGCAGATCAGCAACGAGACCGGCTCGGTCGATGTCAAGGCCACCGCCTCCGCCAAGGCCACCGGCCTCAAGCCCACGGAAGTCTCGACGGTCGAAGGTCGTGCACGCGATGTCGACGCGACCGCGGATCGTGTCCGAGACCCGGACGTCAAGGGCGAGGTCACGGCGCGCGCGGGAGTTGACGACGAGCTCGGTCGCGCGACGAGTGCGCAAGCGACGGGTGGCGAAGTTCGCGCCGCCGTCGGCGATCCATCCGGCACCGTGAAGGCGCGCGTGTCGACGGCAGGTGAGGGCGAGGTTCGCTCGCGTGCGCCGGTCGATGCGACCGCAGTTACCGGCGAGGTCGACTCGGCCGCTACGACGGCGCGCGATCCCAAGACCGCGGCCGAGAGCAAGGTTCGCTCGGAGGTCGAGGGCGAGGTTCGCGTCGACGTCAACGCGAAGATCGACCCCAAGAAGTAGTCGCTTCTCGACACCCACGGGATGTTCGATCGACAGGCGTGCCCCATAGACGCACGACGTTCGTCGCGCCTCCACGACGCAAATCCTCCGGCGACGTGGGATACGGTTGGCTCACACCGAAACGAGGGACACGATGGATTCATTCGAAAAGCTGCTCGACAAGGCCTACGAGACCAAGACCGCGAAGGAGCTCGTGGAGTGCCCGGTGGCGGCGCTCGCGGGAGTCAGTGAGAACGACGCGACGCTGCTCCAGCAGGCCTTCAACATCAAGACGATTGGCGACCTCGCGACGAACAAGTACTTCGTCGCAGCGCGCCAGATCGCCGACATCGCTGCTCGCAAGTAGCCTGCACGCGCCGGGTGCGTCCCGCATAGCTGCCGGTGCGTGCCGAAACTGAAAACAGCGCCGAGTTGCCTCGGCGCCGTTCAGTCGAACCGAGGTCCTACTTGGTCTTCGACGGCAGCGTCTTCGTCGCGGGCGCCTTCGCAGGCGCAGCCTCGACGATGTCGCCCTTCATCCCGCCGAGCGCGCCGAGGAGCTCGTCCTTCTCCTTCTTCGGCACCTTGAACTTGTCGAGCGCCTTCACCAGGTCCTCGACCATCGCGGTGAAGTCGGCCTCGGAGACCTTCATCCCCTTGTGCGCGGTCTTCATGTCCTTGCCCTTGTACTTGCAAGGACCACCGGTCGCTTCACAGACCTGATCGACGAGCAGGCCCTGCAGCTTCGCGGCATCTGCATTCTTGAAGAACGCGTTGATGCGCTTGTCAGCGACGATGTTCGCCAACATCTCCTTGACGACCGCCGTGATCGCATCCTTGCCGCCGAGGCGGTCATAGAGCGACTTCGTGGCGGGCGCCTTCTTCTCTTCCTTCTTTGCCATCGTATCGGCGAGGGCTGGTGTAGCAGCGCCGACAAGTGCGAGACCCATGATCAACGAACGTGCAATTTTCATAAGCGGTTCCTTCCGTAAACGAACCTGCGCGGAAGCTCGCACGGTGGAGGGATGTACCGCGACTTGTCGACCACGAGATTTCTCGACGGTGATCGCGCGGGGCAGAACGCCCGAGGCGTTTAGCCTCCAGTGATGACGTTGAACGACGCGGTGACCATGTAACCCATGCCGCCGCAGTGCTTGTCTTGATCGTTCTTGCGGTGCGCCTTCAAGTTATTGACGAACACCGTCGAGCTGCCGGCTTTCGCTTCCCACGTGTTCGGACCGCAGCACACCGCGTGGACGCCTGGATCGGTCACGCGGATCGCCGGCAAGCCATTCACCAGCACATCCGGCGAACCTTGAATCGCTGGACCGATGCACGGATGTGGACAGCCCGGGCAGCCGTGAGCGTCGGCAGGAACGAACGACAGATCACCGAGGCGGCATTGTTCGGGCATCAGTTCCTCACTTGAATCCGCCGGGCGGCATGGTGCCGACGCCAGCGACGACAGGACCCACGGGTACAGCTGGCGGTGCGAACGTCGTCGGTCCGGTGCCGAGGACGTTGGTGACGAGCGTCGACGCCTGCCAGATCGTGAAGCACTTCTCGAATGCGTCGGCGACGCAGTCGAACAGCTCCTTGTGATACGGGGCCTGCGGTTCGCCATGCTGCGCGCACATCTGAGTCTTCAAGATCGACGCGCTCACCGGCGCGGTGACCTGCGTCAGCGCGATCACCGGCGTCGGGATGTTCGGCGTCGGCGGCGCGATCGGTGACGGCACCGCCGCGAACATCGGGTACCACGGCAAGCCCGGGATCTTGATCGATGCGGTGTACGACAGCCACGCGGTGCCGAGCACGCTCGCGATCGTGGTCGTGTACTTGAGCTCGGCCGGCGACTTCTTCGGGCCGTCCTTCAAGATCATCGGCGTCCACGGTGGACCAACGACCTGGCCGAGCGACGCCGTAGGACCGTTGATCAGGATCCCCGTCATCGCGGCCGCCGATTGCCAGGTGCTCCACGTCGAACAGATCGCATCGACGATGCCGTCGATGAAGTCGCCGTAGATCTGGGTCAGCTTCTTTTGCGTGTCGGTGTGCGGCTTGACCAGCGTGTGCGGCTTGAACAGCGGCGGCGCGGTCGGATCCGGCGAGGTGTTTTTCTCCGCCGGCTTGAAGGCCTGCCCCCAGTGCTTCGCTCCCGGATCGCCCGAGGGAGTGACCCACTTGTCGGGCACCATCAAGTTGTTCATGGAGAACTTGAGGCGCGCGAGCTGCTTCATGTTGAGGGAGAGCGGCGCGGGCATGGCGGGGGCTACCAGTATACGTGGCCGTCGGGGCAGACCTTCCGTAGCGGGGCCTACAACTTCCGCGCCCGCAGGTAGTCGATTCGATAGGTCAGCGTACTCCGGGTATCCCGGCGCAGCGGCCAGGCGAGCTCGGCCTCGTCGACGATCTCGTAGCGAGCCGTCAGCTCACCGGAACCGAGCAGCTCGCGCAAGGCCCGTCCCGGATCCGCCCCGCCGAACCGGTGATGGTCGGGCAGCACCGAGCTCTGCCAGCTATAGGGGCAGCCGAGGATGACCTCTCCGCCGGGGTCACACAACCCATCGATCACCGACAGCAACTGCCTCGGGTTCGCCACCGAGTCGAGCAGATTCAGTGCGACGACGCGATCGAACGACCGCGGGATCAACGGTGGGTCGAGTGCATCCCCGCACACCAGCGTCACCCGATCGCAGCTCTCGCCGGTGATCGTCGCGGGTGTGTAGTGCTGCCCGATCATGCGCCGCGCGAACGCCACCCGCTCCCCGGCGAGCAGATGCCGCGCACGCCGGATCGTGCCGAACTGCAGATCGAGCCCGACCACGTGGTCCGCGCGCGTCGCCAGCGTGGCGACGATCCGTCCTGCCGAGCACCCGAGCTCGCACGCGTGCTCGACCTTCGGCAGCGCCGCCAGCTTCTCGATCACGGCCCCCAGCGCGAAGTCCACCGGTGGGTCCGTGCGATCGCCCCAGTGCGCGTCGAGATAGATCGAGAGGTGCTCGAGCAAGCGCGCGTACGGCGCGTCGTCCGGCGTGGTCTCGACGAGCAGCGCCGCGACCTCGGGCGACAGATCGCGCTCGACGATCGTCATCGCCTCGCCGCGCAGGAAGCCCGTGGGATCGGCGAGCACGATGGGAACACCGTCGACGATCGGGTAGCGCCGTCCACACTCGCAGCGCAGCACGTCACCCTCCACCTCGAGCGTTCGCAGATCGAGACGCCCGTCGCGAAGGGTTCGGCACCCGGGACAGATCAGCAGCGACACGAGCACCATGATAGCCTTCGAACATGGCGCGCGATCCGAAGCTGCTGCTGTCAGAGGAGCAGGAGGACACCGCCGAAGGCGAGGGCAAGGTCTACCTCCGCGACGGCCGCACGCTGGTGATCAAGGACGCGGGGAGCGACCAGCTCGTCGAGATCCGAGCAGAGTCCGGGATGGTCGAGCTCCGGATCAGGCTGACCGAGCAGGGGCCCATCTTGCAGATGGAGGCGGTCCGGCTGCAGCTCAAGGCCTCCGAAGCGGTCCAGATCGAGTCCCCGAGGGTCGAGATCAAGGGTAGCGAGCAGCTCGCACTGCACGGCGGCGAGGTCTCCGTCGAGGCCGAGAAGGACGTTCGGGTCGAAGGCAAAGAGGGCGACGTCCGCGTGATCGGCACGAAGATCTTCCTCAACTGAACGATCTCGCAACGCAGAGCTGTTACGCTGCTTGATCACCGGTCGGCGGTTTGCTCGACCCATGAAATGACCCAGCGCGCGTTGACCGGGTGGTCTGTCCTTTCCTACTCTTCTGTCTTCGAAGGGGCGGAAACGAAAGGATTCTTGCGTGGATGAAGAAGCACTGATCCTCTGGCAAGACGTGCTCGACATGGTGATGAACGGTCGGCCGAACGAGATCGGCTGCCCGCACTGTGGCCATCGTCCGCTCGTGATCGAAGAGATCGAGCAGTCGACGCGGATCTCTTGCGGCAAGTGCAAGAAGTTTATCCAGGGTCGGTTCGCGTGATGATCAACCCGGCTCGCAAGCTCGCCGGGATGATCAACCCGGCTCGCAAGCTCGCCGCATAAACACGATGCCAAACGAACGCGACCACCTCGGTAAAGGCCTCCGGTTCCCGGTCTCGGTGAACTTGAATGGAGGCGTCTCGAGCTCGCAGTTCGAGGAGAACGTCCGGCAGTCGCTGTTCATCATCCTCGGCACCGCACCCGGCGAGCGCATCATGCGCCCCGACTTCGGCTGCCGCATCCACGACCTGATGTTCGCGCCAAACAACGACATCACCGCGGCGCGCGCCGAGGTCTATTGCGAAGAGGCGATCTACAAGTACGAGCCGCGCGTCGAGAAGGTCGTCTGTACGGCGGCGCCGAACGCGGATCAGCCGAACCGGCTCGACATCCGCATCGAGTACCAGATCGCCGGCAAGAACGACAAACGCAACCTCGTCTATCCCTTCTACCTCCAGACCGAGGAAGAGGTCGGCGGTGGTACTGGCAACAGCCCCAACGGAAAGCCCAACGGCGCCTGATCTCGAGCGCCGCGAACCATCATCATGATTCCACCGCCGAAGCTGGACGACCGCACCTTCAACGACATCGTCGAAGAAGCCATCTCGATGATCCCGCGCTACGCGCCGGAGTGGACCAACCACAATCCGAGCGACCCGGGCATCACGCTGATCGAGCTCGCGGCGTGGATGACCGATCTGCTCATCTACCGACTCAACCAGGTCCCCGACAAGAACTACGTCGCGTTCCTCAATCTGCTCGGCATCAAGCTGCGCGCGCCGCGTGCAGCGAAGGCGATCACGCGGTTCACGCTCGTCGAGGGCGCGGCCAAACAGCGCGTGCCCCGCGGCTCGCAGGTGTCGACGCCGCAGGCCACCGAAGAGCACACGGTGACGTTCGAGACCGCGCGCGACTGCATCATCAGCGCGTCGCGTCCCGATCGCTGCTTCTCCTACTACGACGAGAGCTACTCGGAGAACACCCGCTTCATCGATCCCGAGCTCGGCGCCACCGACGGGGCGTTCGAGGTGTTCCACGGCGCGCAGCGCGTCGAGCGCTACCTCTATCTCTCCGATCCGCGGTTCGCGAACACCGGTGAGTCGTCGCTGTTGCGCATCTACCTCGGCACCCCCGAGCACGGCGGTCGCGATCTCGCGCGGCTGCTCGAGTGGGAGTACTGGGAGGGCACGCGGTGGAAGGACCTGCAGCCGTCGTCGATCGAGGTCGATCGCGGTGAGGTCGCGTTCCTCGGCCCGCTCAGGTTCGAGCCGACCACCGTCAATCACATCGAGGGGCTGTGGCTGCGTGGCCGCCTCGCCGAAGTCCCGCAGACCCCCGAGGACACCGAGATCGATACGATCCGCGCGCGCGTCGAGGTCGTCGGTGAAGGCCTGCTTCCCTCGCAAGCGTTCGCGAACCTCGACAACAACGCGTTCCTCACCCTCGACCTCGGCAAGAACATCTACCCGTTCGGCAAGGAGCCGACGGTCGACTGCATCCTCTACCTCGCGTGCGACGAGCTACTCGGCACCGCCGACGCGTACATCTCGATCGAGATGTTGCTCGCCGACTCGAGCGTGATCCCGCGCCCGAACCCGAGCGATCAATTGGTCCTGGCGTTCGAGTACTGGGACGGCAAGCGCTGGCGACACCTCGGCCGCTCCGCACCTCGCGGCGTGCTGCCCGGCGCCGGCGACGAGATCGGCTTCCACGACGACACCAAGGCGCTCTCGCAGAGCGGCAACATCTCGTTCCGGCGTCCCAAGGACATGGACAAGATCGAGCTCAACGGTGTCGAGAAGCGCTGGATGCGCATCCGCATCGAGAAGGGCGATTACGGCGAGCAAGGCCAGTACACGCTCGAGAACGAGAAGTGGATCTTCAAGGACGATCGCCCACTGCGTCCACCCGCGCTCCGGTCCCTGGCGTTCCGCTATCGCGAGGACTATCGCGACGTGCGCCACGCGCTCGCGTTCAACGACTTCCAGTTCACGGACGTCACCGAGGTCGCGCGCACCGAGTTCACGATCTTCCAGCCGTTCAATGCGAAGCCGGATGAATCACCGGCGCTCTACCTCGGCTTCGATCAGAAGCCACCGTCGGACGTGCTCGGCCTGTACTTCTCGCTCGACGAGGAGCTCGGGCTCGGTGCGCTGCCGAACGATGAAAACGAGGTCGCTACCGCGGAGCTCGACAAGTACGAGGCGATGCGACGTCTCGCCTGGGACGGTGGCCAGCGCGTGGTCTGGGAGTTCTGGGATGGCCGCGAGTGGGAGCCGTTGTCCGTCGACGACGAGACCGCCGGGTTCACCAGCTCGGGCTTCGTGTTCTTCATCGCACCCGAGAGCTGGATCCTGTCCAGCAAGTTCACCGAGGAGCGGCACTGGCTGCGCGCTCGGCTCGAGCAGGGCGGGTACGTCAAACCGCCGCGCGTGCGGATGATCGTCACCAACGCGATCGACGCCTACAACCAGGAGACGATCCGCGGCGAGACGTTGGGCGGCTCCGATGCCTCGCCGATGCAGCAGTTCAAGTTCCTCCGGAACCCACTGCTCGACGACGAGGTCCTCGAGATCAAGGAGCGCCAGAAGCCGTCGGCGGAGGAGCTCGCGGATCTCGGCAACGAGCCGACACGGAAGGTCGAGCCCGACAACCCGCAGAACAACGAGGTCTGGGTCCGCTGGCGCCGCGTCGATAGCTTCTTCGCGTCGGGACCGCGCAGCCGCCACTATGCGCTCGATTACGTCTCGGGCGTGCTGTCGTTCGGCGATGGCCGGAGGGGCATGGTGCCGCCGGAGGGCAAGAACAACATCGTCGCCGCGTCCTATCGAATCGGCGGCGGTCACCTCGGCAACGTCAACTCCAACACGCTGACCTCGTCGGGGCGCGCTCTCGCATACATCGAGACCGTCACCAACCCGCTACCGGCGACTGGCGGCGCGGATCGCGAGACGATCGAAGAAGCCAAGGCGCGCGCGCCGTACACCATCAAGTCGCGTGATCGCGCGGTCACCACCGAGGACTACGAGATGCTGGCGCTCCGTGCGTCGACGCAGCTCGCGCGTGCGCGGTGCGTGCCCGATCGATCCAACCGCGGTCATGTCACGCTCGCGCTGGTCCCGAAAGGCGAGCTGCGCGGCGAGGAGCTGACCCGGCGGCTGGTGCCGTCGAACGAGGTGCTGCGCTTCGTCAAGCGGTACCTCGACGACCGCAAGCTCGTCGGCACGGTGCTCAACGTGATCCGGCCGAAGTACAAGGACCTGTCGCTGCGCGTGATCTTGATCCGGCGCTCGGTCGGCACAAGTGATCGGCTCCGCAAAGACATCGAGGCCAAGCTCCGGCGCTATCTCCACGCGCTGGTTGGTGGCCGCGCTGGTCACGGCTGGGAGTTCGGTCGGCCGGTGCTCAAGGCCGAGTTGATCCACCTGGTCGAAGAGGTGCCCGGCGTCGAAGGCGTCGACAACCTCGAGATCCGCGACGAGATGCGCAACGTCGGGGTCGAGCACATGCGCGTCGACGAG
>JBBQJJ010000407.1:0-8127 GCA_038325805.1 Haliangiales bacterium | reverse complement strand
CTGCCCAAGGCCGCGGCGATCACCAAGGCGTGGTGCGCGCGCCATGGCATCACCTACCTCAGCGTTCCGTATCTGTTCGCGCTCGTCGAGTCGGCGAAGTTCATGGCCGACGCGTACGAGCGCGGGTCGACGGATCCGATGGAAGTTCGGTTCGGCCTCGTCGGTAGCGAGCGCGTGACCGAGCGCGCGGCGTAGGCACCCGGAGGCGAGCGCGGATCTCACGCGCCTTTGAACGTCCCGCGGCTCCTGGAGGCGGGTCGCAGTAGTAGGGTCCGGGCGATGACTCGCCTCGGCTTGATCACGTTGTTCCTCGTCGCCTGTAGTGGGAGTCGATCGGCGCCGGCCCCCGTTCCGAGCGCACCGCGCCAGCCGACACCGCCCGACGAGCCGCGGGTGGTCCTAGCCCCCCCAGCTCGCTCGCTGCGCCTCGCCGGGAGCGTCAAGCCCACGCGGTACGCCGCCGAGCTCACGATCGTCCCGACGGCGGAGACATTCGAAGGCACGATCACGATCGGGCTCGAGGTGAGCAAGGAGATCGGCGGGCTCTGGCTCAATGGCGCCGATCTGACGATCGAGCGCGCGTCGATCAAGGTGGGCGGAGCGACGATCGTGGCGACGCCGATCGCGGCGACCCCAGCCACCACCGAGGCCGAGGTGGTTGGCTTCCAGTTCGCGCGTGTGGTTCGTCCCGGACCGGCCGAGCTGGTCATCACCTACAAGGGCAAGAACTACGAGAAGGAGACCGATGGCATCCACCGTCAGCTGGAGCGCGGTGAGTGGTACGTGTTCACGCAGTTCGAGGCCACCGACGCGCGCCGTGCGTTTCCATGCTTCGACGAGCCTGGGTACAAGGTGCCCTTCGCGCTGACGCTGACGGTCAAGAGCGAGCACGTCGCGGTCGCGAACTCACCAGCCGTGTCCGAGACCGCGACGACCAATGGCATGAAGGTCGTGACGTTCGCGCCGAGCCAGCCGCTACCGACGTACCTGATCGCCTTCGCGGTCGGTCCGTTCGAGATCGTCGACGGTGGCAAGGCCGGCAAGCACAACACGCCGCTGCGGGTGATCGTGCCGAAGGGCCGGAGTGCCGATGCGGCGTACGCCACCAAGGCGACGCCGGAGATCCTGGTCGCGCTCGAGAACTACTTCGGGATGCCGTACCCCTACGAGAAGCTCGATCAGATCGCGGTGCCGCGCAAAGGCGGCGCGATGGAGAACGCGGGGTTGATCACGTACGGGCAGGGGCTGCTGATCTGGCCTGCCGACGAGGACACCACGGCTCGCAAGCGGCGTTTCGCGTCGGTCGCGGCGCACGAGCTCGGTCACCAGTGGTTCGGTGATCTCGTCACGCTCGCGTGGTGGAATGACATCTGGCTCAACGAGTCGTTCGCGAGCTGGATCGCGGACAGCATCATCCATCGCTGGCAGCCCAGCTGGCAGATGGACGTCGGCATGGTGTCGGGTCGCTCGGGATCGATGCGCGGCGACACGCTGAAGAACAGCCGCAAGATCCGGCAGCCGATCGAGACCAAGGCCGACATCAACACCGCGTTCGATGGCATCACGTACGGCAAGGGGAGTGCGGTACTGACGATGGTCGAGGCGTGGCTCGGCCGCGACAAGTTCCAGACGGCCGTACGCAAGTACCTCGCCGCGCACGCCCACGGCATCGCGACGACAGAGGAGTTCCTCGCCGCGCTGACCACCGAGGGTGGGCCCGACGTCGCTCCGGTGCTGTCGTCGTTCCTCGATCAGACCGGCGTGCCGCTGATCGGGGTCGAGCTCCAGTGCGTCAAGGATCGAGCGCCGAAGCTGGTGATGACGCAGCAGCGTTACACCACGATCGGCCAGGCTGCGACGGCCGAGCAAACCTGGCGGGTGCCGGTGTGCGTGAGGTTCCCCGAGGGACGCGCGTGCACCGTGCTCTCGCAAGCGACGGCATCACTCGAGCTGCCGTCGAAGACGTGCCCGGCGTGGGTGCTCGCGAACGATGGCGAGCTCGGCTACTACCGCGTCGACTACAAGGGTGACCTGCTGGCCAAGCTGATGGCCGTGGCGCCGAAGCAGCTGACGCTGCCGGAGCGGATCGGCGTGTACGGCGATCTCGCGGCGCTCGTCGATGCTGACAAGCTGCCGATCGACAAGGTGCTGGAGCTCGCACCAACGCTGGCAACCGAGCAGGTTCGTCAGCTGGTGTCGACAGCGACCACGTTCGCGGGCTACCTCGACGACGACTACACGCCGACGGCGCTACGGGCCAAGCGCGCGCGGTTCGTGCGCAAGCTGTTCGGGGAGCGCGCTCGCAAGATCGGATTCGCGGCGGTCAAGGGCGAGTCCGATGACGTGCGGATGCTGCGGGCATCGATGATCTCGTGGGTCGCGCTCACCGGTGAGGATCCGCGGCTGATCGCGACGGCCAAGCAGCTCGCGAACAAGTGGCTCGTGGATCGCAAGGCGATCGACCCCGACATGGTGGGGACGGTGCTGACGATCGCGACGCGGTTCGGCGATCGCGCGCTGTTCGACAAGCTGTACGCGCAAGCCAAGCTCGAGAAGGAGCGCAAGGAGCGTGGCCAGCTGCTCGGTGCGATGGGTGGCTTCCGCGATCCCGCGATCGTCAAGGTGGCGATGGCGATCGCGCTCACCGACGAGTTCGCGTCGCACGAATCGATCGGGCTCGTGTGGGCCGCGCTCGACGAGGTACCCGGGCGCGATCTCGCCTACGCATTCATCAAGCAGCATCACGATGCGCTGGTCGCGAAGCTGCCCCGCGACTACAGCTTCGCGCGCGTCACCGGCGCGTTCTGCGACCAGGCCCACAAGGCCGACGCGGAGGCGTTCTTCAAGGACAAGATCGCGAAGTCGGCCGGTGGTCCGCGCAGCTTCGCGCAGACGCTCGAGCGCGTCGATCTCTGCATCGCGCGCAAGCAGGCGTTCGCGCCGGGCATCGCGAAGTTCCTGGCGAAGTATTAGGACTTCTTCTTCGGGGGCTCGTACGGCTTGCCGAACGCCGCGATCGCACGGTCGAGGTCTTTCTTCTTCCAGTCCGGCGCCTTCGCCTTGGCCTTGGTGAGCGCCGCGGCGGCTCATCAACGGCTACGATCCGCCTGTCGGAATCTATCGTGGTGGCGTCCCCTGTTGTCGCTGGCACTCGGTGCGCGAGATCTTGCCGAGCTTTCGCACGCGCTCGAAGGAGCTGTTCGAGACCGTGGCGATCACGACATCGAGCTGCGTCTCGCAGTTGGATAGTCGGATGGCGTTCGCGAACGCAGCCTCGATCAGCTCCTCGGCACGCGGTGCGCCTCGCGCATCGATCGTGAACATCGCGAAGGCGAGCCAGGTGTCGAAGCTGCGCGACCGCGCCGGCCATTGCGTCGCCGCGATCGTCAGGTACGCGTGCGGCAACAGCTGCGGCTTGTCGAGGAGCAGCGGCGTGCAGCGATCCAGATCGATCCGCGCCGGGTCGACGCCTTCGCCGCGCGCCTGCGTGCCCCACGACAGCGTGCAGCTCGCATGCGCCGACAACCGCGAGCACACCGCGTTCTGTGACGTCGCGAGCTCCTTGCGGATCGCGTCGCGCCGTTCGCGGTCCGCGACGAACAGCTCCCGAAACACACGGCGGCAGTGAGTCTCGCCGTAGCCGCGCGACGCCTTCAACGCGTTGATCGTGTAGCGCGCGTCGTCGAGACGATCGTTGGTGAGGTAGGTGGCCGCGAGCGCGTCGAGCACCCCGTCGTGCGTCGTCCCGTGAAACCCCAGCCAGGCGGAGGCTTCGCGAGCCGCGAGTTGCGACTCGAGCACCGTCGCGAGGTCCACGCTCGCGGCCGTCGCGATCTCCCAGGTTCGCGCGGAGAGGAGCGGCAGGAGCGCCTTCGCGAGCGCGAGGTCCGGCGGTACATCGCACCACGCGCGGAGGTACGCGAGGGCTTCGTCGCGATCGACGCCCTTCGGGTCGCGACGGGATGCGCACAGCGTGGTCCACTCGGCCTTGGTTCCGAACATCGCGGAGAGCTCGCCGCTCGGCGTCACCTGCGGTGGTCGGCGCAGCGGCCAGCGCCAATCCACTGGGTCGGGGTCGATGTCGAGCAATTCGAGATCCGCGGGGACTGGCCGGATCCCGGCGAGCGGCGCGGGCCGCCAGGTCTCGTCGATCGGCTCCGGCGGCTGCCACGGCGTGGTCGGGGTGGTGGCGCGCGGGGAGCCACAGGCAATCAGCAGAGCCAGGGCGAGGTCCACGCGCACGTTGCCCCGACACGTGTGGCAACGGTCAGTTGCGCGAGAACGTGGGGACCGTCCCCAGTTACTTCAACGCCGTCTCGGTCACTGGGCCGTCGGCGTTGATGGGGATGCACTCGTAGAACTGCTTGTGCGCCCGCGCCGTGAAGTCGTCTGCGATCGCCCGTGCCTCGGCCTCGCTGGCGACCTCGGCGACCACGAACACGTTGCCGTTATCGTCCTGTCGGATCACGCGCCATCGCATGCAGGTGAGATGCACTCAGTGGGCAGCTTCGTCGCGGATCGCGGCAAGCACGACGTTCGCCCGCGTGGCGACGATCGCCGCGAGCTCCCTGAACCGCGGGCGCTCGCGCAACGGAGCGAGCAACGGGCAGCGCTCGAACCACATGCGGTCCTGCAGCCCTGCGTCAACGGCCAGCTCGACGTAGCTCATCGCCGCGTCGCGATCGCCGTGGTGAACGAGCAGCTCGCACAGGAACTGCGCGTTCGCGGCCCGCCGCCGGACGCTGAGCGAGCGGATCAGCGTGTCGAGCTCCTCGCGCAGTCCTGCCGTGAAGACGCCGGTGGCGTAGACCTGACGGATCGCCTCGAGGTTGCGGCGGACCTCGTCGGGATACTCACCCTCGAACGGCGCCATCACGGTCAGCTGGCCTTGCCACAACCGCAGCCGCGCGGTCGCGAAGCCGAGCATGCCGCCATGCACGCGGGCAGAAGCCAGGGTAGCGAACGCGGCCGCGTAGTCGCCGTCGCGATAGATGTACGCGCGGGGCAGGTCGGTGTAGTGCGACCCACCGGGATCGATCTGGCCGGCGGCCTCGAGGTGCGCGATCGCGTCGTCGAGCCCTCCGGCCTCGAGCAGGATCGCGCCGAGCAGCGACTGCGCGAGCGCGAGGCCGGGCGCGTGGGTGACAGCGCGGCGCAGCGCGCGGGCTGCGGCCGCGTGATCGGACGCGTAGAGGCACGAGATGCCGAGCGCGAACCACGCCTCGCCGGAGGTGGGTGACAGGGCGATGGCGTGCTCGGCAAGCGAGCGTGCGCGCGCCAGCTCCGCGCCCGACGCGAAGAACGCGGACCGTGCGACGGCGGTGGCGAGGGTCGCGAGGATCGCCGGATCGTCGGGGGCGAGCACCAGAGCGCGCTCGAGATCGGAGATCGCGGGGCCGACATCGGCGAACCACAGCGCGCGCAACTTCGCCTTGCTCTCGAGGTAGAGGGCGATCGCCGCCGCGCTCTGGGCGCCACGAGCGGGGAGATCGATCTCGATGGTGAGCGCGCGAGCGACCGCGCGTGCGACCTCGTCACCGACCGAGAGCAGGCCCTCCGGGGCGGTGTCGAAGTGATTCGCCCACAGCTGGAACCCGTCGGAGACACCGATCGCGCGCGCGGCGATCCGCACCAGCGCTCCACGCCGTCGCATCGAGCCCTCGACGACGACCTCGACATCGAGCTCGCGGCCGGTCTCGCGGACGTCGCGGTCGGGACGATGCGCGGCGCGCGCGGCCGTGATCGGGCGAATGCGGAGCTCGCGCGTCATGGTCAGCGCATCGACGATCTCCTCGGACAGACCGTCGGCGAGCTCGACGAGATCACCGGTGGCGTGTAGCGGCAGGAAGGCGACGGCACGCGACGTGTGCACGGCGGGAACGATCGGCCGCGACATCATCGGCATCGTCGGGCGGACCGCTACCGAGTCCGTGGCCGCGATCGCGGCGAGCTGACGGCGAACCTCCGACGCACTGGCGGGACGGTCCGCAGGGTCGCGCGCCAGGCATGCGAGGACCAGCTCGGCGAGCGCGTCTCCGATCGCTCGAAACTGCCGGGGATCGGGCGCGGGCTTGTGGAGCCGCGCGAGCGCGACCTGGAACGGGTCGTGGCCGACGAACGGTTTGCGCTCCGCGATCATCTCGAACACGATCGCTCCGAGTGCGTAGACATCGACGGCAGGGCCGACCACCGCCTCGGCATCGAGCTGCTCGGGAGCCATGTACGCCGGCGTCCCCAGGAAGCCTTCGCCAGTCCGGCGCGGATCGGCGGTCGCGTGGGCGATCCCGAAATCGGTGATCGCGATCCGCGCGTCGGCGGCGACCAGGATGTTGTCGGGCTTGAGATCGCGGTGCAGCACCCCGGCAGCATGGGCGGCGATGATCCCGTCACACGCGGCACGCGCGATCCGGAGCACCTCCGCGAGCGGGAGCTGCCCTGCATCGAGGAGCTGTGCGAGCGACTGCCCGTCGATGTACTCCATCGTCAGGTAGTGCTCCCCGGCGTGCTCGCCGAGATCGAACGTACGAACCACATGGGGACTGGTCACCCGGCGTGCGAGCTTCACCTCGGAGCGAAACCGCTCGAGCATGCCCGGCGTGTCCACCAGCTCGCGGCGCAGCACCTTGAGCGCGACCACCTCGTCGAGGCTCCTGTCGAGCACGCGATAGACGCGGCCCATGCCACCGGCACCGAGCAGGCCGAGCACCTCGTAGCGCTCGGCGATCACACTCGGCAACGCGGCGGCACTCGACACCGAACCCCCGGTGTTCGAGAGCGTGGCCATCGTGGCCGCGGAACCGATGTCGGCGTCGTCGGGTGTCGTACTCAGACGACCAGCTTAGCGCGCGTGTACGTAGGACGGCTTCTTGGTGCCGGTCTTCGTGAACACCATCTGGAACAGCTGGCCATCGCGCGCCCGAGCGGCGCCCGCGGCGGCGAGCAGGTAGAACTTCCACATCTGGTAGAACTTCCGGTCGTACTTGTGGCTGATCTCCGAGTACGTGCGGTCGAAGTTCTCCCACCACGCCATCAGCGTCGTGTCGTAGTCCTCGCCGATGTTGTGGAGGTCTTCCAGCACGAACATGCCGCTGGTGGCGCGACCGATCTGCTCGAGTGATGGCGCGACCGCGTTCGGGAAGATGTACTTCTCGATCCACGGCGTGCCGTGGCGGAGCGACTTGTTGTTCGCGATCGTGTGGACGAGCGCGACGCCGTCGTCCTTGAGGCGCGCGTGCACCACCGACATCATGTCGCGATAATTCTTGGGGCCGACGTGCTCCATCATGCCGATCGAGATCACGCGATCGAACGTGCCCTGGACGTCGCGGTAGTCGCAGAGGCGAAGCTCGACGTCGAGCTTCTTGCCCTTGGGACCCCACATCTCGTTGCCGAGCGAGACCTGATCCTTGCTGAGCGTGACGCCGACGACCGAGCAGCCGTACTTCTCGGCGGCCCACGACGCCATGCCACCCCAGCCGCAGCCGAGGTCGAGCACGCGCATGCCGGGCTGGAGTCCGACCTTGCGAGCCACCAGATCGAGCTTGGCTTCCTGCGCCTCGGTCAGGTTCTTCGCATCCTTGTAGTAGCCGCAGGTGTAGACCATGCGGGGATCGAGCATGCGGGTGTAGAGGTCGTTGCCGATGTCGTAGTGCGCCTCGACCGACGCGCCCGAGCGGGTCTTCGCCTGGAGGTTCAACAGCATCGCCTTGACGGTCAGCGCCTTGAGGCGCCAGCTGCCCTGGATCTTCTGCTTGATGTTCGCGCGGAACAGCTTGTCGATCAGCACGTCGAGGCGTGGCACCTCCCACCAGTCCTCCATATAGGACTCGCCGAAACCGACCGACGCGTCGCGGAGGAGGCGCTCGTAGAAGCGGTCGTCCTTGACCGTGATGTCCCACTCGCGTGAGCCGCCGCACTGGACATCCGCGTGGCTGAACAGCTCGCGGACGATCGCTTCCGCGTCCGACTTGCGGGTCGGCAGCGTCGGTAGGGCCGGCATGAACCGCTGAAACAGGTTCGACGACGACTTCTCGGGCGGGGTGTCGTGCAGCATGTGCGGTTCTGTCGCACTAATGGGAGCCCGGCTCAAGCGAAACCTACAAGTTCCGAATCCGGTTCGGGTACGCT
>JBBQJJ010000406.1:0-8143 GCA_038325805.1 Haliangiales bacterium | reverse complement strand
CCGAAGGCGAGAAGCGCACGCACGGCGAACCGCGCCGCGACGTCGCGCGTCCCGTCCTGGTCCTCGACGGAGAAGATGTGCGTCTGCGCCGCCAGCTCCGCGGCGATGAAGCCGCGCGACCACGGGATCGAGAGCCCGGTGCCGGCGTCGACGTGACCCGCGAACGAGCTCCGGGTCGGCGCCACACCGCGAGTGTCAAACCGCTGCTGCAACAGCTCGCCACCGACAGCGAGGCCGAGATCGAGCGACAACCGCCTCCCGACATCCCACGATCGCGACAACCGGAGATCCACACCGAGCTGATCGCTGGTCGCCTCGAGCGTGCGATTCGACGACTCGCCTCGGCACGCGATCACGCGCGGGGACAGGGTCAGATCCGAGCGCACGACCAGCCAGCCCGCGAGCACGCCGACACACGGCGAGCTGCCATCGATGATCGCGCTCTGCACGACCGGCCCGACGATCGGCCCGGACACCGCGCGAAGGATCTCGCCGTGCCCCTTGCGCACCAGGCGCGCGTACTCGGTTCGCTCGAGCGCCGACGTCTCGACGCGCGCGTCGCGATCTGCGGTCACGGTCACGTTGCCTTCGAGCAATGCATCGCGCTGCCTGCCACGCACGAAGTACTTGCCGGGCCGCAGGCTCAACGAGCGGCGCTTGGAGCCCGCGCCGATCTCGCCGACCACGTCGCTGCCTCGTGCGACCAGCCACGTCGCGCTATCGGGAAACGTCAGCGTGCCGCGCCCCTTCGCACCGAGGCTCGCGAGCACGATGTCGGCGCGACCGCGAAGGTCGTAGTGAAACGTCGGGTGCTGCGTGCCGCCGAGCGTGCGACTCGATGCCAGCACCGTCTGATCGCGGGTGTACGCGAACGCCTCGGCGACGGTCACCGTCTGATCGGAGTTGTCGTCGGCGGCGCCGCGCAAGCCCGACAACAAATAGTGCGTGAAGAACGAACCGCCGAGCTGATCGGACTCCTGCGCATCCTCACCGGCCGTGCTCGCCGTCAACACGATCAAGCCCTCGCCGGGACTCTCGTCGACGCCGGAGGGCAACGCGAGCGGTGGCGCCGGCTTCCCACCCTTGACGCGCGTGATCGATCCCGAGCGACACGAATCGATCACCAGGATCCGGACCTGCGCCGACGAGCCACGCACCAGTGCCTCGAGCTCGCGCAGCTTGAGCGCGGTCTCCCCGAGATGCAGCGCTTCGGCGTCGCCGTGGCCCGAGTAATAGACGAACAGCACGGCGTCGTGACCCGCGCGTTGGCCGACGCGAATGCGCTCGTTGATCGTGATCAACGCGGTGCGCACCTGGTCGGCTGTGCGCGACCGCAGCACCACTTGATTCGCATCCGGCACGCCGCCGACCTCGCCGAGCAGCTCGGCCACGCGCGTCGCGTCGGTCTCTGCGAAGCGCAGCCGCTGCTCGTCGACGGCACCGGTGTTGGCGCCGATGATCACCGCGTAGCGCTCGATCTCCGCGTCTGCGATCCGAGCGGCCACCAGCACGAAGAGCAACGCGAGCTTCATCGGTCGAGCCGCGAGCTCTTCGCCACCGCGAACACGCGAATCGCGCAGTTGTCGAGCTTCCCGATCGTCTGCGTGCGCTGCAGCTCCTCGAGGAGCGGCGCCAGCGGACGCGCGCGATGACACCACACCACGGCGATCCGCTCGCTGCCCAGCACGTCATCGAGCTGCGTGCTCGCAGGGAACGAGCGCCGTTCTCCGGCTGGCAACAGCACCATCGTGTCACCGACGGCCGGCACGTACGAGCTCGCGACACCCTCGCCATCGAGCGACAGCACCGCGCCGTAGCCATCGGCCGGGCTCGAGTAGCCGGCCTGCAACAGATCGCCCGCGAACAACTTGTCCTCGACGTCGAGCGCCGTGAGCTGATCCGGCTTCCCGGCGAACAGCATCAGATCGATCTTCCCACCCTTGGTTCCCTCGTAGACAAGCTCGTCCTCGCCACCACCGCGGAACTGGAGCACCAGCATCATCACCGCCGCCGCCGCGAGGACACCCGCGATCGGCATCGTCCAGCGCAGCGATCGCTTCGGCTGCACGAGCGGTCCTCGAAATCGGAACGCCTCGCGCTCCGCCGTGAGCTCCGCGAGCCGCGCCTTGCACTGCGTGCAGTCCTTCGCGTGCGCTTCGGCCTCGGTCGTCAGCTCAGCCGCGAGCTCGCCGGCGAGCAGCTGGTCCCACCGCAGGTCGGAGATGTGGTCGCTCATGATGCCTCCCGGTGCAGCCGTTGGCCGACGCGCTCGAGCAAGTCGCCAACGTGACGGCGCGAGCACGTCATCACCTCGGCGATCTCGGCGTGGGTCATGCCGTCGAGGTGGTAGTAGACCGAGGCCTGCGCCTCGTCGGCGGGCAGTTGCGCGAGCACGCTGCGCACGATCGCCACCGTCTCCGGCGACCGCGGATCGACCTCCGACGTCCACGGCTTGACCTGTTCGTCGACGAGCCGCGAGCGATTCCGGCGATCACGCAGCTTCTGCAGGCACGCGTGCGTCGTCACCGAGTACAGGAACGTGCTCGGTGCCGACGCTCCGTCGAACTGACCCGGGCGAGCGATCAGGCCGGCAAAGATCTCTTGCATCATCTCCACGGCATCGTCCTCGTTCGCCATGATCTGCCGCGCTCGACGCAGCACGCTGTGTCCGTAGCTCCGGTACAGCGCTTCCACGTCGAGTCGCGCCACGCCTAGGTCCAGTTCGGCAGCTCGAGATCCGACAGGTCGTCGATCAACTCGACATCGAGCGGCGTCGACAGATCGGTGGTGGTCGGCACGAAGTCGTCGAACGACGGGAAGCCGCCGCACTCCTCGAAGATCTCGGGGATGCCCGCATCGCCAAGCACCTCGACGCAGCTCTGGCGATCGGTCTGGTCCTGCTCGGTGAGCTTGTGCACGTCGTAGATGTGGAAGCCCGGTGCCGGCGTGCCGTGCAGGATGTACGAGGCGTCGCTGCCCGCGGGAACTCCGTCGGGAACATAGACGAGCAGGTGATTCTCCTCGGCACCGAGGATGCCGGCGCCGTCCTCGTCGTTGTAGTCCGCGCCGAGCTGGCCCGCGACGATGTACGCGACGCCGACCCTGACGCCATTGAAGTCATTGAGCAGCGCATCGGCGGGCGGCTCGAAGATCGACAGCGTGAACTGCGCGGGGAACGAGCCCTCGACCTCCACCGAATCGGCGGCGGTCAGATCGGGACTGCCGGAAGAGTTCTGCCAGACCACGACGACTTCGGCGTCTCCGGTGATCGGCTGTGTGCGTGCGTTGCGAACCGAGCCCCCGATCTGTGCGAGAGGCGTGCCTTGGTGATCTCCGTCGACCTGAGAGTCACAAGCAGCGAAAGCGAGGATAGCGAGCGAGAACAGACGAGACATGTGCAGCTCCAGTTGGATGGTTCGTCTGGTTAGGAGCGTGGCACGTCGTGAACAGGCACGAGAACGTGATGTTTCGGCAACCGCTCGGGATCGCTCAGCAACCGCGGCCGAACACGATGACCGCGCAGACCGCTGCGACGACAAAGCTGACGACCGAGAGGATGATCTTGACCTTGGGATCTGCCATCAGAAGTTCTCCTCGATCACCTTGATGACCAACGTTTTCCACACCGCGTACTCCGGCAACGTCTTCCAGGTCTGCGGGGCCACTGGCAACCGCTCGCCTTCCCTGTCGACGCCGAGCGCGTACGGCGTGCCCTTGCCGCGGAGCTCCGCGGACGTCTCGAGGTTGGCGCTACCGATGCCTTTGTCCTTGAGCGCGATCTTCGCCTGCCAGATCACGACGGAGTCGCCCGAGGTGTCGAACGTCTCGTGGACGTAGACGTGGTACTTGCCCGAGGTGAATTGATCGTAGACGTACGACTTGAGCTTGCCGTCGGGTGACTTGCCAGTACGCCACATCGCGAACACGCGGTCGCGCGCCTTCTTGACCGACGATGCTTTGCCGAGCGCGACATACGCCTGCACCAGCTTCTTCGCGATCTGAAAATCCTCGGGCGACAACCTCGCCGCGATCTCCCACTTCGCCGCCGCCTCCTTGAACTCGCCGAGGTCGTAGAACGACTGCCCGGCGTTGTACGCGGCGTCGACGTGCTTCGGGTTCGTCTTGAGCGCGCGCTCGAAGCGGAGGATCGCTTGCTTCGCATCACCGCTGCGGCCGAGCACCACGCCGGCGTTATAGGCAGCGTCCGCGAGTCGTGCGTCGAGCTCGTAGGCCTTGTCGTACGCCGCGACCGCTTCGTTGTTGTTCTTGCCGGTGCGCGACAGGATCCAGCCGCGCACGTAGTGGGCGTCGGCGTCCTTCGCATTCTTCGCGATCAGCGCGTCGACCTCCGCCAGCGCTTCCGTCAGCGCCTTCGGATTCTTCTCGGCCACGATCGCGCGCTCGAAGATGACCAGCGCCTCGGACTTGGCCACGTCTGCCGCAGCGCTCCCGACGAGGAGCAGCAAGACCAGGACGAAGCGCATCCGGTGACTCTGGCACGCCCGCGGGCGCTGACCTAGTCGAGAGCTTCGATCACGAGTCGGCCGTCACGCTGCCGGATCACGAACCGCCGCATCGCCACCCCGTGGTCGAGCGGCCCCGTCGGGTAGGGACTGCGCCCGGCCCAGGCATTTCGCCCCAGCACCTGGGTGGCGCCGCGGCCATAGCCGGCAAAGTCATCGGCCATGACGTGTGCGAGCCGCTGCTCGGCGGAGCTCATCATCCACAGGAACGGGGCGAGCAGCACCAGCGTCCAGATGCCGTAGGCGAGCCCGACCATCACGAAGCCGACGGTGACCACGCGCGCGATGCCGACGGCGATGTCGGTCGCCTTGACGTAGTCCAGCCGGTACGCGAGCGCGGCACGCAGGATCCGACCACCGTCCATCGGCAGTGCGGGGATCAGGTTGAAGCCCGCGATCACGAGGTTGACCACGCCGAACAGCGCGAACAAGCCAACCCCTGTGACTGCCGCGAGACCGAGCCCCGCGCCACCGAGCACCAGCGACACCGCCGGGCCCGCCGCGGCGATCGCGATCTCGTCCTTCGCCGACCGCGGTGTGCTTTCCATCTTGGCTGCGCCGCCGAAGAACGACAGCTCGATGCCGCTCACACCGACGCCTAGCTTTCGCGCGACGAGGGCGTGCCCGAGCTCGTGCAGCAGGACGCTGCCGAACGACAGGAGGACGACGAACACACCCGCGAGTCCGCCGTAGGTCAGCAGGACGAACGCGAGCAACAGGATGAAGCTGAGGTTGATCTCGACCGGGAATCCGAGGACCCGGCCGAGCCGCCAGGATCTGAACATGGAGACAAGTTGCGTATGCGCTGCGCGTTGTAAGCCTCGCCGATCGGACAGGCGGGCATGGGGTTTGCCCTGCTACAGACGGCCAAGCGACTCGGAGATCGCTGCGCTCGCGGCGTCGGCGTCGGCGTCCAGCACGAGGACGTGGCCCATCTTGCGACCACTCGACGGATCGCGTTTCCCGTAGAGATGCAGCTGCGCCCCTGGATGGGCGAGCAGCAGGTCCCACCGTGGTGGACCCGCCGCCCACAGATCGCCGAGCAGGTTGATCATCACGGCAGGGCGCAACAACGTCGGATCGCCGAGGGGAAGCCCACAGACCGCGCGGAGGTGTTGTTCGAACTGGGACGTCACACAACCGCCGAACGTGTAATGACCGCTGTTGTGTGTCCGAGGCGCGATCTCGTTGACGAGCAACCGATCGTCGTGGGTGAGGAACAGCTCGACGGCCAGCATGCCTACGTGACCGAGCGCCGTCGCGATCCGTGCACCGATCCAGCGAGCGAGGTCTTGGATGTCGGGGGACACCCGCGCCGGTGCCCTGCTGAGGTGCAACACGTGGCGGCGGTGCTCGTTCTCGGCGAGCGGGTAGAACACGATCTGGCCGTCGGTCCCGCGCGCGAGCAGCACGGAGATTTCTTTCGCGAAGTCAACGAACGACTCCAGCACCGCGGGTGCGCGACCGAGTGCGTCCCACGCGGCAGCCAGCTCGACCGCCTCGGAGACCCGCACCTGACCTTTGCCGTCGTACCCGGCGCGCCGCGTCTTGAGCACGGCGGGAACGCTGATCGCGCGCTCCAGGTCTGCCGCGTGCTCGATCGACGAATAAGCGGTCTGGGCGATGTCGAGCGAGGCGATGAACCTACGTTGCTCCAGCCGATCCTGGATCACGCGCAACACCGGGCCGCCGGGCCGAACCGGGCGGGTGACCGAGAGATGCTCGAGGACCTCGATCGGAACGTGCTCCGTATCGAGCGTGATGACATCACTGCAGGCCGCGAGCTCCGTCGCTGCCGCGAGATCACCGAGCGACCCGACCACACGATGGTCAGCGAGCACCATGCCGGCAGCGTGTGGATCGGGATCCTGGATCGCGACTCGATACCCCATCCGACGGGCCTCGAGCGCGAGCATCCGCGCGAGCTGCCCACCTCCGAGGATCCCGACCGTACCGCCTGGACCGATCGGGGTCACACCTCGTCCTCTCGTGCGAGGCGCTCCCGGTACGCGCGCACTCGGTCGCGCAGCGCGGCATCACCGACCGCGAGGATCTCGACTGCCAGCACCCCCGCGCTGGTCGCGCCGTGCTCGCCGATCCCGAGCATTCCCACCGGCACGCCCGGTGGCATCCGCGCGATCGACAGCAGCGAATCGAGGCCGTTTAACGTCTTCGAGGCGACGGGAACGCCGAGCACTGGCAACACGGTGTTACTGGCAGCCATCACCGGCAGGTGAGCGGCTCCACCCGCACCGGCGATCACCACGCGAACCCCGCGCGACTCGGCACCGCCAACGTACTCGGTGACGAGATCCGGCGTGCGATGCGCCGACACGACCTTGGTCTCGTACGGCACACCCAGAGCTTCGAGCACGGCGACCGCGTGCTGCATGGTCGACCAGTCACTCTGACTCCCCATGATCACGGCAACCAGGGGCTGAGTCACGGCTCAGTCCTCTTCGATGATGCGATCGGGGCTTCGATCACTTCAGGACCGATCCCCTCACCGGGGATCAGGGTCACTCGCTTCCGGCCTTGGTAGTGCATGGTCGCCTCTCCTTGCATCTGCGATTCCTGATACACGATACCAATGTCGTGTTTTAACGGTCATGTCAACTGCGACCTCGGCGCGCTCGTTCGAGGCCTCTCGCTACAAGTGACGTAGCACCGAGCATCTGGTTCGACGACGCATCGGTCGACGTTAGCTCACCACCGGGTCACGTTTCGTGATTGGCTCGGCCGCATGCATCGCCTCGTGCTCGCTCTCACTCTCGCAGGTTGCTGGACATCGTCGTCGCCACCGCCCGCAGAGCCGAAGCCGCAGATCAAAGAGCTCGTCCAACCGGTGATGATCGAGAAGCAGGAGCTGGCCGGGGAAGAGGGCGGCGTGGAGGGCGGCGTGGAGGGCGGCGATCCATGCGGTGGTGTTCCAGGTGGTGTCGTCGGTGGTGTCATCGGCGGCGGCGTTGGAGCGCCACCACCGCCACCGCCACCGCCTCCGATGCCTCCACAGAACATTCCACCCACTCTCCTCGAGGGCAGCCGGATCGCCGGTGACAAGTACATCCAGCCCACCGACCTGACCAAGGTCGCGATCATGCAGGCCGGCAGGAACAAGCTCGTCGGCTCGTTCAAGCTATGCGTCACCACGCAGGGCGACGTGATGAGCGTCAGCCAGCTCAAGAGCACCGGCTTTCCCGACTACGACCAGAAGATCCTCACGGAGATGCGCACGAACTGGCGTTATCGCCCGTACCTGGTCAACGGCAAGGCCGTGCCGGTGTGCACCGCGGTGACGTTCATCTACTCGCAGGGGGCGCCGCCACCACCACCGCCGCTCACGCAACCCTAACTCACTAGGTCTAGCTCGGTCTTTTTAGGTGAGATCTTAGGAGCCGTTTCCGACGAGGATTCGCGCATGCGCTTGCTCGGCCGCAGTCACGATCCGTGGGTACGTGCCGCATCGATCTCGACATATCCGGTGATGGACACCTCGACCTCCGCGCGCACTCGGCGCGAGTCGGGATCAAGGTCCTCGCGACCCCACCAAGCGTAATCGTTATAACGATTGTTATAACCAATCTCGCTATAACCGTCGTTATAACGAACGCTCGTCGAGG
>JBBQJJ010000405.1:0-8149 GCA_038325805.1 Haliangiales bacterium | reverse complement strand
GTTGGACGTTGCCGATGGTCCGCAGCGCAATGCAGCAGATCCTGCTACGACGCATCGGGACGTGCCCACTTTGCCGCCGATCCGTCGACGCGCTGGCGCCGCCGAGAGGGGCGTCGCGCATGTGATCAAGTCGTACTAGCTAGTACGCGACGACCTTCGTGGCCGTCGCGGTTAGCCCGGTCGAGGTCGTAGCTACAGACGAGTGACGGTGCCCGTCGCCAGGTCGACGTCATACGTGGTCACACCGTCGAGCACCAGCGTCGTCGGCATACCCGACGCACCATACGTCAGCCGCGCCGACGAGTTGAACACGCGGAGATCATCGCCACGGTTCCGCTCGGTGTTGATCGTGAAGTCGATCGTGCCGAACGTCGGCTCGAGCTGCGCCGGCAGGTAGCGAACCTGCTCGTACACCGCATCGAGCTGGACGAAGTAGTCGGCGAGCTCGCCTTCGGTGGTCAGTGAGGTGCGCAGCGCCAGCGCATCGGGACCGCGGAAGCGCGCCTTGTCTAGCGTGAGGTCGCGGATCTCCCAGTCGACGACGCGATCGATGTCGGTCATCGAGATCTCGCCCATCGACTGCGACCCGGCCATCGTCACGCGAAGATGTGAGTGGTGCGCGTTGCCGTCGCAGACCACGAACGTGTGCGCTTCCGAGCCGTCGTTGCAATGGAACGTGAACGCGAGGTTCAACGAGCCGATCGCCCCGGTGCCGTTGTACTCGAGGCCGGAGTCGCCGCTCATGCCGGTCTGCACGAAGCCCTCGGGCCAGACGTTCTCGGTCAGTCCCGCCACCAGGAGCTGGATGGGGAACTCGGCCTTGACGTGGGCTGCAACGATCGCGGCGAGCTCGTCGGAGTCCCGCGCGCTCTCCTCCGCGGTCGGCGGATCGGTCGGGTCCGTGGGGTCCGTCGGATCGGTCGGGTCCGTGGGATCCGTCGGGTCCGTCGGGTCGTTGGGATCGCGCGGGTTGCTGCTGTCACTGCACGCGCCCGCGAGAGCGAGCAACGCTGCACCTAGAAGAAAAGCTTTCATCGTTGTTCGTGGCCTCCGATGATCGATTCAGCAAGCGGTGGACCAGCGACGAGACGCGCTTCCTCACGGTGACCTCGTGACGACGGCGCGCGCACGCTGCGAGCAGCTGCGCGACGACGCAACAACCAGCACGCCTTCGAAGGTGAGGCGAACTGATCGTGGCATTACAGAACGGTGCGAGCGTGTAACTCCGTGGCGCGCACCGTGGCGACTACGCCACCTCGCGAACGTCGACCTCGTTGTCACCGAGGACATCCGCGTACGACTCCGCCCACACCTTCGCATCGGCGAGCGTCGGCGCCTCGATGATCGAGAAGCCAGCGATCAGCTCTTTCGATTCGGTGAACGGGCCGTCGTCCCAGGCGCGTGCACTGCCGAGCACGCCGTCGCGCTTCCACTCGTCGAGCACGGCGGTGACCCCCGCGGGCAGTGCACCGGCCTCCGACGCGCGGTCGGCCTTGCGCAGCAAGAGGAAGCGCAGCGGCGCACCTTCGGGGCGCGGCGTGCCGGTGAGATCCCAGCCCTCGACGACGGGACCGATCTCGATCTCCTTGTCACCCGCGGCCTTCGCGAGGCGCGTCGCGAGCTCGATGACGTGATCGTCGGACGTCGCGGTCACCATCGCGAAGGTCGCGACCAGCTCGTTGCGACCCTTGTAGGGTCCGCGCTCGAGCTCGGTGCGATCGCCGTCGAGGCGAAGCCGCACACGCATCTGCGATGCAGGCCGGCGCCGTCGAGAAAGCTGCCCTGCTTGATCGAGTTGCCGATCAGCCGGCCCATCCCCTGGATGATTCCCGGATCCGGCCGCTCGCCGGCTTCCATCTCCGCGTCGACCTTGTGCATGACCATGAATCGCATCAGTGCTCCTTTCGTACACATGTCGCGATCGACATGGCCCCAGAAACGGTCGAGATCAGTCGTGGTGACGGGACGTTACAGCGCGACCTCGGCGGCGCCGGGCGGCTTACATCGTCGATGATCCCGAACAACGAGCGAGCTCGGAGTCAAGCCGCGTACCGGCATCGCATACGCGAGATTTCCGCATGGCATACGAGATGCTCGGTAGTCGACCATCATGAGCAGCCACGACAACCAGAACAAGCCCGGCAAGCGGATCGACACCAACGAGGGCGAAGGCAGCCGCACTGCGGATAAGGCCTATACGGAGGGCGTGCAGGAGTTCATCGAGGAGGATCGCGTCGCCAAGGCCGCCAGCGAGGCGAAGGAGTTCGTCGACGACAACCCGACGCAGGCCGAGCGCGACGAGATGGCCGGCAAGGCCGGTCCGGCACCGATCGCACATCGCATCGAGGAGCTCGCCACCGAAGGGAAGGCGATGCTCCACCGTGCGGTGGAGCGCGTGCGGTCCGTGATCGGCAAGGGCGACGCTCGCTGAGGTACCGTCCCCGGAGATGACCGATCTGGTGGTCCGGCGCCGCGGGCAGGGCAGGCCGCTCGTGTTCCTGCACGGCGCCACGCTCGATCATCGGATGTGGGATCCGCAGCTCGCACTGGAGGATCGCTTCGAGATCGTCACCTGCGATCTGCGCGGCTTCGGGACGTCGCCCGCACCCGTCGGCGCATTCAAGCACTGCGAGGACGTCGCAGCCCTGATCGATGACCTCGGGCTACGCGACGTCTGCGTGATCGGTCACTCGATCGGCGCGCACTACGCGCTCGAGGTGGCGCTGCTCCGCCCCGAGGTCATCACCGGGCTGGTCTCGGTGTGCATGTCGGGGCTGACGCAGGACTACCCCGACGACGTCCTCGCGATGTTCGCCCTCCTCAAGCGCCTGGCGCGAACCGGCGAGCTCGACGCGGCGAAGGCGCTGTGGGCGCGCTGTGGCTGGTTCACGCAGGCGCGTGCGGTGCCGTCGATCGCGTCGCGGCTCGACGGCTCTCTGCGAGACTACGCCGGGTGGTACTGGCACCACGACACGCCAGCCACCAACCTCGTTCCGCCGGCAAAGGATCGCCTCGAGCAGCTCGCGATCCCGACACTGGTGATCGATGGCGAGCTCGACCTCGACTACAACCACCGGATCGCGAACGAGCTGGTCTCGCGGATCACCGGCGCGACGCTGCTGCGGTTACCGGGCGTCGGCCACATGGCGAGCCTCGAAGCCGCAGCCGCCGTGACCTCGGCGATCGGGCAGCACGCTTCCAGGTGACAGCCGCATATTCCGGAGATATCCTCCAGATATGTCGCGCAACCTGCCGCCCCAAACCCCACTCTACGTCCGGCTTCCGAAGGCCGAGGGTGACAAGCTGGATCGCGCCGCCGCGGCGCTGGGCATTCACAAGAAGGACCTGGTCGCCGGCCTGGTCCACCGCTACGTTGACCCGGACAGCCGTGAGGGGCTGACCACGTTGACCACGCTGTCGACGCGCAAGCCGCCCGAGGGGGATCCTCCGACGCTGATGATGGGTACGTACTCGTTCCAGCCTTACGACCCGCCGGAGGTCATGAGCTCGGAGCAGGCCGGGAAGTTCCTCCAGATCGACGAGCATAACGTGATCGAGCTAGCCGAGGCCGGCCAGGTACCGGGCCGCAAGCTCGGGCCGGTGTGGCGGTTCTCACGGGACGCGTTGGTCGCCTGGCTTGCGGGACCGGAGCCGAAGCGATGAAGGAATATCCATCGGATATGCAGATGCAGCTCGTGCCCACGGTGGTCGAGCAGACGCATCGCGGCGAGCGCGGCTGGGATGTGTTCTCGCGCCTGCTCGAGGACCGCATCGTGTTCATCGGCAGCGAGATCACGCGCTCCGTCTCGAATCTGGTCATCGCCGAGCTGCTGTTCCTCGACGCTCAACGAGCTCTACGCGAAGCACACCGGGCAGACCGTCGACAAGATCGCGCGAGACACCGACCGCGACACCTTCTTGTCGTCGCGGGAAGCGCGCGACTACTGCTTGATCGATGAAGTTCTGACCACGCTGAAGAAGCCTACATAGGGCCGTACATCGCGCGCATCTGCTTCTTGTACTCCTCCATCGTGCCGAGCCCGATTGCCTTGCGGCGCGCATCGACGTTCGCTTCGTCCTCGATCGGCTGCGGCTTGCCATCGATGAACTGCGTGCCGTAGCGCTGCGGTCGCTTCTCGGCAACCGCGACGCGATCGTAGAGGTACCCGTAGTCGGTGGGCTCGGCATCCTTCGCCGCCACGGCCTTGTCGAGCAGCTCGAGGCAGTGCTTCTGGAAGGCAGGGTCGAGATCCGCATGCTGCACCAGCAGCCAGGCCGCGTGTGCCCCATCGCGGCCGACCAGACGATGACCGGGCCACCCGTGCTTCTCGATCACCGCTTTCATGTACGCGGTGGTCTTGGTGTCGATCGCGGCGAGCCCGTCGATCGCCTCCTGCGTCGGCTTGTCCGAGTGCATGGTCAGCGCCGTCCGCACCTTCTGATCCTCCACCACCCACGTCAGCAGCTCGCGGCGGAGGATCGGATCTCCGAGCGTGGCCTCCCATGCCTTGATCCTGGCCTCCATGTTCGCGAGCGCCGCGGTCCATCGCGGGTCGGCATGCAACGAAGCCAGATCCTCATCGACCTTGGTGTGCTCGACATTCTGGAGCCCGCTCGAGATTGCCCGATCGAGCAGCGCGAACGCGCGGTCCGTATTGCCGTCGCGCGCGAAGCAGCACGCACCGTTGTAGAGCGCGCCCGCCCGCGCAGGGCCGGTGGTCTCGGCGCCGAGCGTCTCGTAGAGCTCGCCGCATTTCGGCCACTGCTTCGCTTCGTAGGCGGCTTGCGCATCGGCTTCCGAGACCGGTGCGCGTGGCGTGGCCTTCGGGGCCGGTGATGCACCGCAGGCGGAGAGCGCGATCGCGAGCAGGATCTTCATGGGTGTAATAGACCTCAAAAGCCTTCGGTCGGGGACCCGCCGGAAGCTGGACAGTCCCCCAGCGTTGCGCGATCGTCGTCGAGCTATGCGACGTGTGTTGTTCGGGGCAGTGATCGCGATCATCGGGGTGACCGACGCTCGTGCAGACAAGTGTCAGGCGCTGACCATTCCCGTTCCGGAGAAGTTCGAGCAGACCACCCGGAACGACGTCAAGGTGCCCGACATCGTCGACTACGGCGACAAGTCGCTCGACCCATTCTTCGAGAAGCTGGCGCGCCTCGCGCGCGGGCAGAGCGTGTTGCTGCGCATCGGCACCTACGGCGATTCGAACTGGACCAACGATCGAACGGCCGGCGAGATCCGCCGTCGCTTGCAACTCGCGTTCGGCGACGGCGGCCATGGCTTCGTCGGCTTCGGCATCCCGTGGGGGTGGTACCACCACCAGAACATCCAGCACGGCGTCACCGGAAAGTGGAACGCGTGGAACCTGTCAGCGATGCCGATCAAGGACGGCATGTACAGCTTCGCCGGGATCTCGGCGGAGTCGTCTCAGACCGGCGCGACCGCGTGGGTCGAGACGGCAAAGTCCAGCGATCCAGTGGGCAGTAGCGTCTCCAGCTTCGAGATGTCGTACCTCGCGCGGCCGAAGGGCGGCACCTTCGAGGTGATGCTCGACGGTGAGGTCAAGGACACGATCGAAAGCGAAGCGACCACCGCCGAGGTCAAGTACCTCAGGTACAAGGTCGCCGATGGCGCGCACAAGCTCGTCATCAAGGTGAAGAAGGGCAGCGTGCGGTTGTTCGGCGTCGCGCTGGAGCGTGACAAGGGCATCGTCCTCGACGGCATCGGCGTCAACGCGCTCAACCCGCTGCGGATGACGAAGATGGATCGCGCGCAGCTCGCGGCCGGCCTGACCAAGCGCTCGTACGATCTGTTGATCGAGACCACCGGCACGAACGTGTGGTCGCCGCTCGATCACAAGACGGTGATGCCGGAGCTGATGCAGCTGTTCAAGCAGGCGCTGCCGAGCGCGGCGTTCATGCTGTGGTCAGCACCGGACTTCGTGAAGATGAACCGCGAGGGACAGGAGGCGATCAGCGAGCCCGCGATGCGGTTCATGGCGAGCTCGAAAAAGCAGATGGCCGAGACCTTCAAGATCGGCTGGTGGGATCAGTTCGCCGCGCTCGGCGGTGGTGGCTCGGCACCGAAGTGGACGAAGTCGCGGTTCTACGAGGCCGATGGCATCCACATCGGGCCGCGGATGAACGCCTATATCGGCGAGCGGTTCGTGCACGCGCTGCTCAAGGAGCTGGCGAAGCGCGTCGACAAGGATCCGAAGCTCGGATGCAAGAGCTGAAGCTGGCCGTGCTGCTCGCGGTCGCGATGACCACGAATGCGATCGCGGACGACTGTGCGAAGCTCGAGGTGCCGGCGAAGCTCGAGCTCAGATCGAGCCACGACGCGAAGATCCCCGACATCGTCGACCATGGCGAGACCCAGCTCGACGGCTTCTACGCCAAGCTCGCGCAGGTCGCGCGCTCCAAGACGGGCACGCTGCGGATCGGCATCTACGGCGATTCGAACTGGACCAACGATCGAACAGCCGGCGAGATCCGTCGCCGCTTGCAACTCGCGTACGGCGATGCCGGTCATGGCTTCGTCGCGTTCGGCATCCCGTGGGGCTGGTACCACCACCAGCATCTCCAGCACGGCACGACGGGCAAGTGGGACGTCTGGAACATCGCGACGATGGAGGCTCGCGACAAGCTCTACGGCTTCGCGGGCATCACCGCCGAGTCGTCGCAGATCGGCGCCACCGCGTGGGTCGAGACGGCGAAGGCCGGAGAGCCCGTGGGCACGAGCGTGTCGCTGATCGAGGTCTGGTATCTCGCGCGCCCCAAGGGCGGCACCTTCGAGGTGGTGATCGACACCGACTCGAAGGACAAGGTCGACACCAGCGCGCCGGCTACCGAGATGAAGGTGCTGACCTACAAGGTCCCCGACGGCGCGCATCGGCTGACGCTCAAGGTGACCAAGGGCCGCGTGCGGTTGTTCGGCGCGGTGTTCGAGCGCGACCGGCCCGGCGTGGTCGTCGACGGCATCGGCATCAACGCCCTGTCCGCCGCGACGATGACGCGGATGGATCCCGCGAACCAGTCGGCCGGGCTGACGCGGCGCAACTACGATCTGATGATCGACGCGACGGGCACCAACATGTGGGCCGCGCAGGCGCACCCGAAGCTGATCGTGAAGCACGTCGAGCAGTGGCGAGCGGCACTGCCCAGAGCGTCGATCCTGCTGTGGTCGGCGCCCGACTTCATCAGCGAGGGCACGACCAACTCGACGCCGCGCATGAAGCAAAACTCGCGTGAGCGGATCGAGGGATCCAAGGCTGCGAAGGTCGCGTTCTGGGATCAATACGAGATGCTTGGTGGCTACGGGTCGATGCCCAAGTGGCACAAGGACCGTTGGGATACCCCCGATGGCATCCACATGGGCCCGATGCTTTCGGCGTATATCGGCGAGCGCTTCGTCTACACCGTGCTCTCCGATCTCGCGAACCGGCTCGTCAAGGCGCCCAAGCTCGGTTGTCGGTAGCGTTTTCTCGCATCGAGGCTGGCGCGGTTCCTGAACCAGGCGACGTTCATGAAGACGATCGCTAGAACCCTATTTTTGATCGGGGCACTCGCCGCGGCGGGTGCGTGTAAGAACAAGACCGAGGAGGCGCAGAAGGCGCAGGAGACCGCGAACAAGAAGACGGTCGAAGCGAACGAAGCGCAGCGCGAGGCCGACGAGAAGGCGGCGCTCGCAGCCCGCGAGAAGCAGGACAAGCTCCTGGTCGATCATCGCGACGCCGAGGACAAGCTCCGCAAGGACTTCGAGGCTTCGGACCGCAAGATCGCCGACCTTCGCGCCAAGCTCAACGACGCGAAGGGCGACAAGCGCAAGAACGCCGACGCCGCGGCCAACGAAGTCGCACTTCGCCATCAGAAGGTCGAAACCAACCTGGCGAAGCTGCGCGGCGCGGCTGCGAACGCGTGGGATGCGACCAAGCTGGAGCTCGAAGCCGACATCGCGGCGCTCAACGAGGCGGTCGACAACTTCGAGAAGACGCTCTAACGCGATGGCTACCTTCGAGCACAACTCCGAGAAGTTCGGCTACCTCAACCTCGACGATCTCGACGGTGTCCAGAAGGCGCTCTCGAAGCTCGGGTTCGACCCGGGCAAGATCGACGGCGTCGATGGACCGAATACCCAGCAGGCCGTGCG
>JBBQJJ010000404.1:0-8153 GCA_038325805.1 Haliangiales bacterium | reverse complement strand
TTCGGTACGCGACGTCTCGTGGAGACGTGATGCCTGGCGCTCCGCAACGCGGCGAGCGACGCGCTCCTCGATCTGTTGCTGCGCATCGTGCTGGACGCGCTGCGCGGCCTCGATCACGCGCGCTTGCTGTTCGCTCGACGGCGCAGTGCTCGACGGCGCAGTGCTCGACGGCGCGGACGCTTGCTGGACACGTTGCTGCTCGGCGATCGCGACCCGCTCGATCGCCGCACGCTCGACCGACTGCCGCGCGACGCGCTGGACCTCGGCAAGCTGAGCGTGCTGTTGCGCGTAGCTCTCGGCAACGCGACCCGCGGGCGACGACTGCTGCTCGATCCGCGCCGCCTCGACAGCTCGATCAGTTCGATCATCGCGTGGTGCCGGCGGCGTCTCGAGCTCGGGCGCGAACGCCGCGGAGCGAGTGACCGGCGCTTCCATGCTGTTCTGCGTGGTGCGCTCGAGGAGCGTCGACAACACGCTGCGCAGTGCCGGCGCGGAACCAACCGTGGCCGGTAGCCGCGAGACCGTCCGAGACATCACCTCTGCGGCCTGAACCGCAGCGAGCGGGATCAACGTCGAGAACGCCTCGGGGCGCACCCGCCTCGACAGCGTCGCATCACCACCGTAGCCAACATCCAGAGGAGTGGCCGGCGCTGCGATCGAGAGCGACGGCGCGACGTACTCGTACAACGCCGGCGACAACGCGACGTTTGCCTGCGCCTGTTGCATCCGTTGCTGCTGCGCCTGCGGAACGTACGTGCCGCGCGTGGTGAACAACGAAGCGGAGCTTTGCTCGAGGGGCGCGCGGCGAGACGCCGACATCCAATCGAGCTCGTCCTGGTACCAGGGGCGCGGGAACACCCACGACACGTCGCGGGCTTCACCCTCGGGTTGCCCCCCGGACCGGTACTGGCTGAACATCCGCAGCGACGCCGAGCGTTGCGCGGTCTCGACCCATGGCGAGATCAGGCGATCGACAAACCCCAACGAGCGCATCGAGCGCACACGACTGTTGCCGGCAGCGGTCTCGGGCGCCCACTTTTCGACATGGCGTTCCGCGACATGACTCGCGAGACCGCCAGCGCGCGTTACGAACGCCGGTCCGGCGAGCGCAGCACTGAGAGCACGTGGTTCGTTGGTCTGCGCCATGGTGATTCTGCGACTACTTCTTCGAGTACTTCAGACCCTCGTGGGTGATCTCGAGCGTTTCGATCGAGAGCTCGCTCTTGCTCGCGTCGAGCTCCGAGAGCTCCCACTTGGTCGGCCAACCACGGGTGAATTGCCACTCGGCCTTCGGCTTGAGCTCGGTGTCGAGCTGCGTGATCGTGCCCGACAACCGCGTCATCTTCCGTGCGCCCATCCACTCTTCACGCCACTGCAGCAACGCCGAGGAATTGGTGAAGCCGTTCTTGAGCACGAGCGGTGACCACTTGGTCGCACCGACGAGCATGAACGTCGTGTCGTTCGCGCCGCCTTCACGCACGGGCAAGCTCTCGGTCTCGTACTTGAGCCCCGACACGCTCTTGAAAAACGCGTCCATGCCACCCGTCAGGGTCACCTTGAAGCAAAAGACCGGTAACGGGTCTTTGCGGTTTCCAGGATTACCGTTCGCGGCCATTGGTCTTCTCCCCTAACTACTGCGTGGTGACGGGCGCACCCATCGTTTGGGTGAGTGAGATCATGATGAACTCGGCTGGAGCTAGCGGAGCGACGCCGATATCGCAAATCAACATCCCACCATCCACTTGTTCGGGTGGGTTCGTTTCAGCATCGCATTTTACGAAGAACGCTTCTTCGGGATTCCCTCCGGCCAGCATGCCGCGGGTGTGAAGTGATGAAAGAAACTCGCTGGTTCGGCGATGCACGAGATCCCAGGTGGCCTGGTTATTGGGCTCGAAGGTGATCCACGCGAACCCGGCCTCCAAAGACCGTCTCAACATGATGAAAAGCCTACGAACCGGGATGTATCGCCAGTTCGGGTCCGATGACGCGGTGCGTGTACCCCATGGCCGGACGCCTCGCTGAATCCGGAAGGTGTTCACTGACTCGCTGTTCAGGAGGCCAATGTGATCCTCGGTGATCCGGAGCGAGACGTCTTGCGCTCCCTCGATCTCGAGGTTGGCGGGGGCCTGGTGGACCCCCTCGTTATCGCTCCGGGCATAGCAGCCGGCGAGGAAGCCCGAGGGGGGGACAACACGTAGCTTGTCATCGCTTCCGGTCGTCCGGAGCCACGGCCAGTAGTAGGCGCAGTACGACGAGTCCGTCCGACGCCGCCACCGGCGGACCCACTCGATGTCCTTGGTCTGGGGGATGTCGAGGATCGCGAACCGATCCTTCTGCCGCTCGCAGATCGAGATCATCTCGTCCTGGAGCCGCTGCGCCTTGAGCTCACCGGAGGGACCAGGCTCGCGGTCGTAAAACTTCATCGCATCGGGCGCGACGAGCAGGGCGATCTCTTCGTTCGCCGCCAGCGCGTTGAGCCCGCTGCGCTCGCCCGGGCCCATGTCGTGGCCGATGAAGTCCTCCGGCGTCACCGCCTCGATGCCGTCGCGCCCACCCGACAACCGTGTCATCGGTAGCGGCTCGGGCATGTTGTGCGGCACGGGCGACTTGGTGTGGATGTCTTCCAGACGGACGAGCCGACTGCGCTGCGAGACCACGCGGGGAGCGTAGTTCCGCGACGACGGATGCATCTGCAGCCCCTTGAAGACCTCGCGGCGATCGCGCATCGCGACGTGGATCTCGAAGGTCTGCACCTCGAGGTACGTCGGTGCCGCCGCGCGATGGCGACGGTTGACCGGCGTGTCGGTGGCCCACTTGATGACCTTGTCGCCGACCTCGGTGATGACGATGAAGTCGGAATTCTCGCGGTCGTAGAGCTTCACCGTCGCGCCGACCTCGAAGCCGCGCGTCACGTTGACGTGCGCTTCACCCGCACCGATGTCGAGGTCGCGCGTCAACAACGCTTGCGCCCCAGGCGTGTGCAGGCAGCGGAACCAGATCGTGTTTCCCCACGTGCCTTCGTTGAGCGCGCGGATCCTGAGCGACGGCTTGTTCCAGTCGTCGATCTGCACGTGCTCGGCGAACGCAGCGTGGTCGATGCCCGGCAGCTCACCCTTGGGCGGGTTGTGCGCGACTCGCACGACCCACGCGTCGGTGCCGCCGTTCTTGAAGAATCCAAACACCGAATCGCTCGTGTACGACTCGGTCGAGTACCCGAAGATCTCGAGAAACTCGTCCCAGTTCGACAATCGCGTCGCCTCGTTCATCGGCCCTTTCTGGGTGATGCCGACGAAGCCGGTGATGCGGGTGTTCGCGATCGATAGCGGCGGAGGCGCGATCGAGTCGAAGCTCTGGTAGATGCCAGGTGCTCTCGGATCAGCGGACGGTCGCATGCGCATGCAGTGTGGTTTTCCTTCGCCTCGTTACCGACGACGCGCTTCGTTGATCTCGCGGTTGATCCGCGCGATTTCTCGAAGCCAGACGTGTCTCTCTTCGTGTTCCATGTCGAGGATGTCTTCGACGGGCCAGTGGAAGTGGTAGGCGATGTATGAAATCTCTTGGTACAGCTGCTCGCGCGGATAGGTAGCGACCGCCGCCCAGGTCACCCCGGGCCAGCCTGGCCACTACCTCCTTCGGCGCTGATGAGCGCGCCCGTGACCATGTCGATGTCCATCTCGTGCTGGCACTTCGGGCACTGCACGTGGTGCTTCGGCGCACCGCCCTCTTCGTTGATCTTCCGGTAGAACTCCTGGAGGTACGCCAGGTCGGTCGAGAACAAGTTCTCGACCATGTCGACCGAGATCAACTTGTGATCACCGAGCTTGGTGATCACGCGCGACAGCAACACGATCACCAGATAGGCGCGGTTGCTCTGCACACGATAATCCTGCAGCGGCAGGATCTCGTCGCGTGCGGTCGCGAGCCGCATCACGCCATCGCGGTGCAGGTTGCCATCCTCGTCGACATATCCACGTGGAAGCCGGAACGCATACTCGGTCTTGAAAGCCATCGATCGTTGTCCTTGCTTCCGACAGACCGCTTTTCCCCTCAGCTCGCAAGCTCGCTGAAAAGCCAAACGGCCTGTCGGGTTTCCCCAACAGGCCGCATCGTATCAACCCGCCGCTCACCAGTGCGTGAGCGGTGCGAGTTCTGAGTACAATTTTTACAGGTCGTACTTCGAGATGTTGAACGCCATCTTCTCGACGTACAGCTCGACGTTGAAGCGCTTGATCTTTTCCGTGTTCGCTTCGGCGTCGTCGTCCGAGAACTTCTTGAAGCCGACGTTCATCAGGTCGATGCGACCGAGCTCGGTCTTCATGTCGGGGCCGAGGAAGGTGACCGATCCGTTCATTTCGTGCTGCTCTTCGTGAGCGCCGTCGATGAACCACTTCTTCGCGGCCTGGGCCCATGCGTCGTGGTCGGCGTAGGAGATGCCGAGCTTGAGGTCGGGCACCGTCACCTTGGCCGGGTGCTTGGTGTTCTCGCGGAAGATACCGACCATGTCGGCGGCGACCGCGCACTTCCAGGTGAACGAGTCGACGGTCGCGATGCGTGCGCACGGCAGGCCACCGATCTCGACCTTGAAGTTCGAGCACAGCCACGCCTTCTGCGTGGGGCCGATCTTGCCGCGGATGTCCTGGCCGCCACCCTTGGCCCAGCGGACGGTCTCGGCTTCGAACTCGATGTCGAAGTAGGCCGAGTCCTTCGAGCTACCGTCGCACTTGGGGACGGTGACGGAGGTGATGAGGGCGTTCGAGAACGTCAACTCCGACATCGCCTTGTAGTCGAAGTTCGCCGAGGTGAACGTGCCGTTCTTGGTCACGAAGCCCTTGTCGAACGCCGCCTTGATCCAGTCGTACATGGATTTACCCATGCCGATACCAAGGGTTGCCTTACCCGGCGTCCACTTGATGTTCGACACGTGCTTCTTCTGGACGTTGTCGGGGCCGAGATCGTTGGCGACGATGTCAGCTTCCATCGCGAGACCGCTGAACTTCTTGAGGAAGCCCGCGTTGGCGCCGTCGATGTCGAGAGCGAACCGGCCACCGGTATACGTACGTTGATCAGCCATTTGCAGTAATTCTCCTAATCATCCCAATCAGTTCGCCGGCCCGGCATGGAGAGTATCGGCGACCACAACGCTCATTCACCGTCGGTCCAACCTGGTTGGACCTCAAACCCCGCGAGAGCAACCCTCGCCCGCCCTTCCTTGTGACCACCGATGTTCCCCTTGTCGTTTCTGGATCGTGTCTCCTTCAGCCGTCGGGTCCGGGCTCGGCCGTATTGCCGTGCACGCCCTCTATTCAGGTGTCTCTTACGAACCCCTGGAGGGGTTTCTTCCTCCCCAGGAGCTCGTGAGAAACCCCATCATCCTAAAACGATGGGATCGACTTCTTACTCTTCGACGCCGCCGCCGGACGCCATCTGGCCGATCCGGAAGATGACGAATTCGGCGGGCTTCACCGGTGCGAGACCGATCTCGACGACCAGCTGGCCGGCGTCGATGACCTCGGGCGGGTTGGTCTCCTCGTCACACTTGACGTAGAAGGCCTGCTCCGGGCTCGTACCCATGAGCGCGCCGTTGCGCCACAGCAGCGTGAGGAACGACGCGATCGTCCGCTGGACGCGCTTCCACAGGCGATGGTCGTTCGGCTCGAACACCACCCACTGGGTGGCGCGCTCGATCGACGACTCGACCATGATGAAGAGGCGGCGGACGTTGATGTAACGCCACGACGGATCGCTCGACAGCGTGCGAGCACCCCAGATGCGGATGCCGCCGTTCATGAAGCGAATGGCATTGATGCCCTTCGGGTTCAGCAGGTCCTGCTCGCCCTTGGACACGTTGTACTTGAGCCCCAGTGCGCCACGGACGATCTCGTTGGCGGGCGCCTTGTGAACGCCACGCTCCGAGTCGGTGCGCGAGTAGACGCCCGCGATGTGGCCAGACGGCGGAACGAAGATGTTGCCCTTGTCCGGGTCATAGACCTGGATCCATGGGAAGTAGTACGCGCCGTACTTGCTGTCGCGCGGCTTCGGCAACTTGTCGACACCACCGGTAATGGTCTCCGGCGCATCGAGGATGGCGAAGCGATCCTTGCGGGTCTCGCAATGCGAGAGCAGCGCGTCCTGGATCGCCGGCGACGTGGTGCCGGGAGCCGCGACGATCGCGATCTCGTCGACTTCCTCGAAACACTTCAGACCGGTGCGTGCACCGGGACCACCGTCGCGGCCGATGAACAAGCCGTCGCGACCACCACCACCGACGGTGACCTGGTTCGGCGACTTCTCGTCCTTCTTATCGGCCTTCGCTTCGGTCTTCGCCTGCTCGGGCGCACCGACGTTGACGATAAAGCACCGGGAACCACCGTTGTTGAAGAAGCCATAGACCGAGTGAGCGAGGTGCTCGCTGCAGTCCTTGAAATCTCCGAACGTCTTGACGAACTGCGACCAGTTCGTGATCAGGACGGTCTCGTTCAGTGGGCCCTTGCTGGACTCACCGAGGAAACCAACGGTGTTCGTACCCACCGCCTCGATCGGCTTTGAACCGCGATCAACTTCTTCGACATAAACACCAGGGGACAAGTAGCTCGTTGCCATTCGGTTCTCTCCTTGTTTGCCGATGACGGTGGTCTTCGTCCGCCTATCGGATCACCGACCCGTGCAGCGTGCACGAGGCGGCTCGAAACGTTTCTGGTCCCAATTGGACCTGTGCCTGCGGGGCTATCGCTTCCCCGTGCCTCCAAGCTCGATTTTCTTGCCGTAGGGCGCCGGCGCCTCCGGTTCGGAGAGCTTCTTCCCGAACGGATTCTCGGGCGGCATGCCCGGTGGAATGATCCCGTTGGGGCCCTCTTCGGAGACCCGTGGATCGGTGATCGATTTGTACTCGAGCTGGCGCGTCTGGACGCGCTTGAACTCTTCGAGCCGCTCGGGAAGGATCGGGATCGCGGTCCAGCACTGCACCGCCGGACGCACCGGCTGGTTGAGCGAGCCCCAGAACCGCGCGAGCGTGCCTTCGTCGAGGCGAGCGCTCATCAAGATGTTGAGACGGAAGTCGTCTTCGAACGACTGCCCCTTGAGCTTGTCGCGCGTCAGCTCCGGGTTCTCCATCATCACGCGGATGATCAAACCGAGGAGCAGCTGCTCGTCTTCCGGCGTCTGCGCCCACGCCGAGACCAAGTAGTCGAGGCGAACCCACAGGCGACGGCGACGAAAGTACTCCTTGATCGTACCGTCCTCTTGCGGGACCTCGACCAGCTCCGAGTGCGGCGTCGAGTCGTATCCCTCGGGGTCGATCGACATCTGATAGAGGTAGACCGAGACGGCGGGGAGCTTGCCCTCGATCGCGTCCGGCTTCGGCGCTTGCTCGACGATGTGGACGCGCTTGTACCCGTTGCGCTTGAACTCGTCCTGCAACAGACGAGACAGCGTCTCCGACGTCTCCTTGATGATGTGATGCTGTGGAGTCATCGCAGCGGGAGCTCACCAGCCTGTCCCCTCAGATCAAGCCGGGATGGATGGTACATACTTTCAACGCGCGTGATCGTGGACGCGAAGGAAAAGATCGATGACGCGGCGCCACCTCTTCGTTTGTACGAATCCCCGGTCGAGCGGGAAACCCGCATGCGCTGCGAAGGGATCCGAGCTCGTCGCGGCGGTCCAGACGATGCTGATCCAGCGAGGTACTCCGGAAGCGCTCGTGACGTCCTGCGGTTGCCTCGGTCCGTGCTTCGATGGACCGAACGCGGTGCTGTATCCCGACGGTGTCTGGTACGCGCAGCTCGGTGTCGATGACGCGAGCAGTCTCGTCGATCATCTGATCGACGGGATCGTCGGCCCCAAGCGGGTCGACCCGCCCGGCGAGTAGCGCCGACTTCTCCTCGCGCACAGCGCACCAGCGAGGACGCAGCACAGGCTCGGCGATCAAACTTCTGTGGCGGAGTTCGGACTAGCCGATCGCAGAACCGAGGCGGGCGACCGGCGTCTGTTCCCACGCAGCGATCGCGAGCCCCGCGCTGGTCTCGTAGTCATCGATGATCTCGATCTCGGTCACCCACGGAAAGCTGTCCTCGAGGACGTGGCCGAGGTCGCTGCCGCAAAACGCGGAGTTCGCGCGCAGGCAGACGTCGACGTGCAATTCGGGGCGGGTCAGC
>JBBQJJ010000403.1:0-8191 GCA_038325805.1 Haliangiales bacterium | reverse complement strand
GGAGCTCGGGGTTAACTGGCCGTCCACGCGGGCGCGGCCTACAATTGATGTTGTGACGAGAGACGAGTTTCGTGAAGCGCTGCTGACGGTGATGGAGCGCAAGAAGCACTGGGCGTGGTCGTGGTTCACGTCCGGTCGGGTTCCGAAGGAGCGACTGCATCTGCACTTCGAGCAGGAGTACGAGACGTTCGTGCGCGACTTCCCGATCCTGATCGGGTGGGCGTTCGTGCAGTGTCCGATCGCCGAGGTCCGTCGCGACCTCGCGGAGAACCTCTACGAAGAGGAGACCGGTGGCGTGGCCGCCGGGCGCCCGCATCCCGAGCTGTTCCTCGAGTACCCGCGCGGCCTCGGGTTCGATCTCGCGCGCTTCGATCGTGTCGAGCTGATGCCCGCGGCTCGGCGATATCGCGCGGCGCTCGACGAGCACACGCAGCGGCGTGGCTGGGCACAAGCGACGGCCGTCACCACGATCTTCCTCGAGGGCACCGACCACGAGCGCGGCGAGCTCGATCCAAGCGCACCGCGGCGGCCCGAACCGCCCCTCGAAGACCATCCACTGGTCAAGCACTACGCGTTGCCGCTCGACGCCCTGGCGCTCACCAAGGCGCACCGCAAGGTCGAGGGAAGTCACCGGATCGCGGCGTGGCGCATGATCCTGGACCACGTCTCCGCCGCCGAGCGTCCCGCCGTGGTGACCGCGGTGGAGACCGTCCTGACGGCGTGGCTCGCCTATCGCGATGAAGTCGCGCTCGCGGTGGGATGTACGCGTTAGACTTTCGACCATGAGGTGGTGGGCGCTGATCGTGGTCGTAGCCTGTGGGGGCAAGCCCGCCGGGGAAGCTGCGAAGACCAGGGTCGGCAAGACGCCCGAATCAGCGGAGAAGCCGGTGTGCATCACGCTGCCGGAGGGCGCCGCGTCGATCGTCCACGCGAGCTCCGACGGTACGCAGCTCCAGTACTGCATCGGTGAGACCGATTGCTTCGCGGTCGATCTCGGCAGCAACACCTATCACCGCCTGATCGAGCCGCCGAAGCCCGTCCTTGGTGGCGCGCGGGTCGAAGCGGTCATTCCCAAGCTCGACGTCTGCACCGGCACCACGTGCACCGCCCTCGCCTCCAAGGTGATGCCCGCTACATCGACGATGCGTGCGGCGACCAACTCCGACGGCACCTTCGCGGTGGTGTTGCTCGGCGATGCGCCGAAGGGCGCCGGCTACGCCGAGGTCTGGAACGTGGCAAAGACGAAGAAGGCGGCGACGTTTCGCTACGCGCGCGGCGACTTCCGCTGCGGCGAGGTCGCGATGCTGGACAACACGATCTACTTGTCGGCCGCGCAGTGTGGCCAGCCCGCCGCGCGCGCCGGGTTGTACACGCTCGCTGGTCGACGGATCGCGAACGTCGGAGGCAAGGACTTCGGAACGTTTGGCAGCGCGTATGTCCACGTCGACGGCGCGACCTGGGCATTCCTCGACGAGAACGCGACGCAGCTCGTGCTGCAGGATGTGGTGAAGGGGAAGATCCGGAAGACGATCGACACCAGCGCGCTGTTCCGCGACGCGAAGATGGGGACGCCCGGCGAATCGGCGCTGGTGCGGCTGACGGACGGCAGACTCGCCATCATCGCGGGCTCGCCGGCGGTCGGTACGCTCGCGCTGATCGACATCGGCACCGGCGAGATCACCGTCGTGCCGGCACGGATCTGCAAGTGATCAGTTCGAGAAGCCGCCGAGCTGCGCACCCTGCGAGGCCCTGACCGCGGACTGCGAGAACACCGCGAACGCGCGCCGGATCTCCGAGGCGCTGTTGCCCGGCGTCAACACCCAGCGATCGGGGATGCCCATCTGCCGGAACACCGCCTTGAAGTCCGTCGAGCCGTCGGAGATTCCCATCGCAGCCACGATGTGATTCTCCTGCGCGAGCATGTCGTCGACGATCGCCTTGACGTCGGCGGGCTTGCAGCGCGTCGAGCCATAGTCGCCACCGTCGGTGATGATCAGCGTCACCGTTCTCACCGCGATACCTGCCTGCGCGAGCTCCTGCGCCTTCGCGATCACGGTGCCGAGCACCACGCACGCTTGGTCGTAGAGTGGCGTGCCGAGGTTCGGGCGGTAGTTGACCGCGTCCATCGGCACGGCGTTGTCGAGCGCCGTGTACGGGCACAGCACGTGACCGTTGAGGTACCGCGTGTGAGCGAGTACTTCACCGGCTTGCTTCGATCCACCGAGCGCTTGCAGGACGAAGTTGTGGCCATCGCGAACCGCATCGGTGTTGCCGGCGTGCGCGATCGACTGCGAGTCGTCGGGCATCATCGTCACCAGCACCACTTCGCTCGCGGCGATATCGTCGATGCTGCAGCCGAGCCCGGACTGGATCTGCGCGCCGATATCCACCACGTCGAGGGTCTTGAGAGACTTCGCCGATAACGCACCTTGATCGTGCGCGTCCTCGAGCAACTTCTTTACCTTCTTGTCGTCGTCGTTCTTCATGAGCTTCTCCTTAGACTTTCAGGCCGGGCCAGCTGGCGAGGGGATCGGTGGAGCGGACGAGGTTCATGCCCGCGTCCTTGAACTTCTGGAGGCCGGTCTCGGCTTGCGGCGTGAAGTCCGCGACGAAGCCGCCCTTCCCGTCGGGCACCGTGACCGCCGACATGCAGTCGGTCATCAGGTAGACCTTCTTCGCGAGTGAGGGATCCTGCGTCGCGATCTCACCGAGCAGATCGTCGATCGTGCTCTTCACGCAGTGGCTGGCAGCCTGACCGGCGATGACGACTGCATCCGCGGCGAGCAGGGTCGAGAGGAACTGCGTGTTGCGCTGCGCGAGCGGACCACCGTCGAAGCGCGACAGCACCTCGGGACGCAGCACCGAGTAGTTCTCGGTCAACGGGTTGCCACCTTTCACCTCGACGCTGCTCTGCGCCGTGCGCACGAACGAGTGAAACAGTCGCGCCTCGTGAATCACCCCGGCGAGCGCGTGGCCGTCCGAGCCGAGCAAGCAGTGCGGCGGCCACAGGTACAGCGAGTACTTACCGGCCTTCTCGAGCTCGCGTGCGTAGTGCAGCACTTGCTTGCACAGCCACGTGTAGTTGCCGTTGCACAACCACTTCGCCATCGCGGGATTCGGCCTCGCTTCGCCGGCGGCGATCTGTTCGGCCGTGACGGTGCGGTGTGCCGTGAGCGGCTTGTCGGCGCGATCGAGCCAGAAGCTGGGAAAGAAGATCTGGTACGCGAGGTGCGTATCCATGGTTGTCGTCACGTCCGTCAGGGCGCCCAGGTTCGTGTAGATGAACTCGGAGATCCGCCGCGAGTCATCGACTGCGCCGGTGCCGCTGCGACCGGCGACGTACAGCGTTCCCTCGGGAAAGCAGAAGTCTTTCTGGACGTCGATCAGGAGCAGATGGACGCGGGTCTCGTCGGCGGCGCTCGGTTTGATCGCATGTTGCGCGCGCCAGTCAGTGGCGAGCGACGCGAGCATCGTCGCATCGGGGCGGTAGGCGTAGGCGGCGGCGCGTGCGCCGTCGAAGAATGCGGGGAGGGGCAGTGGCTTCTTCATGGGGGTTCCTTTCAGGAGAGCTGGAGGCGAAGCGCATCGCGGTGTCGTTGGACATCGATGCATCCGTCGGAGAGGGACAGCCGGTCTCCGCTGCCGACGAACGGCGCGGTCTCGGCGAACGTGCGGGTGTGAACGATCGCGCGCTGCTGGATCTCGATGCGTGCGATGCCGGCGTCGGTGGGAACGAACAGGTGAGGACCCGCGGCACACGCACCGGTGATGCCTGTGACCCACGGTGCGTCGATCACCTCGGTCGCGAGGATCGAGGTGTCCGCCGCGATCACGATGCAGGTCGTCACGAGCCGGCCGTGCTCCGATGTGGTGAGCCACAGCCAGGCGCGATCGGTTCCGAGCGTGGCGTGTGCCGCGACGAGCTGACCGCGGATCTTCGGCAACGCAACGCGATCGTCGAGGACACCGCGTTCCGGCTTGAACACGAAGCCGACCGCGTACCCGCCCGCCCGGTAGAAGCCGAAGCCGAGCTTGGTAGATGCCCACGCCCGCGTCTGGTTGGCGAGCACGCCGCCGATCCGCTCGGGACCGAGGCGGCCCTTGCGCCACAGTGCCCCGCTGTCGATCCAGATCGGCGTGGTCCGGGTGATCTCGAACGGAAACTCGATCGCACCGATCGCACCGATCGGCTGGACGCGTAGGTTGCCGTGTACCACCGTCGGCGGCAGCTGGGCCGCAGCCTGACAGTTCGGGCAGCGCGCACGCGCGTGGTCTTCCTTGCACTGCGTGCAGGCGCGAAGGCGCAGGCGCTCGAGCAGCTCCCGCGGGAACACGCCTCGTTGATCGCGGTCGAAGATCTGGCGCAGAACACCGACGAGCTCGTCGGGAAGCATCGCGATCGAGCGTGCTGCGCGCGGATAGACGATGCCGTCCGCGAACACGCTGACGCGACGGAGGGCGCGGGCCGTTGCGGGGCACCGCTTCGACGCATCCGCGGGCTGATGCACGCCACCCCACGGTCCAACACCGAGCAACGTGCGCAGCGTCATCGTCGCGAACGCGAACCAGTCGCTCGCCTCGTCGTGCGGACGGACCGGCATCATGGTCGTATCGCAGAGACGCGGATCGAGGAACCGCTCGGTGAACATCGGGCACGCGTGGCCGCCGAACTGATAGCTGTCGACGTCGATCAGATGGACGCGCGTGCCGTCGACGAGCACGTTGAGATCGTTGCAATCACCGATCACGACGCGCGCCTGGTGCAGGCCCGCGATCGCATCGTGCAGCGAGAGCAGCATCGCGACGAGGTCCTCGCCAGCGACCGGATGATCGCGGCGCCACTTGAGCTCCCCGTAGCTGTGCAGCGGCTCGCCCGTGACCTTCTGCATCAAGTAGCCGACGACGTGCTTGTGCCCGTCGAGGGCGAGGCCGCACGGCACCACGACCGCACTCGGAAGCTTGCCCGGCAGCGCGCGCAACCGAGCCGGCGCCTCGGCGATCCGCTTCTTCGCCTGCTCCTGCGCATCGGGGAGACCCTCGAAGTCCGGGTGCTGCGGCGGCTTCCACCACTTCAGCACGCGGCCATCGTGAAGGTCATAGACCTCGGCCTCGCCGCCCTGTCCGAGCAGCGCGCCGGGATCGAGGGAGACACGCTTACCATCGACGAAGACGTGCGTCACGACAGGTCTCCCCTGAGCTTCCACGCGAGCGCGGCGATCGCGCCGTCATCCTGAAGGCTCGCGGGCGTGCGCACGGTGCGGCGCGCTTCCCAATCGATCCGCTGGCTGCCGGTCGCGAGGAGTGAAAGCTTGCGGCGCAGTGCATCGGGATGATCGAAGTGCTTCGGTTCGACGAGGCCTGCGAGCCCGATCTCGACGATGCCATCGGTCGCCACGACCACGCGACCGCAGCTCGCCGAGGTGACCTCGAGGTGCGCAGGTGACGGATCGCCGAGGAGGTCGTAGCCGAGATAGGGAGGTTGATTTGCCTCGAACGGACCGAGCTCGACGACGCGGTCGCCCAAGACATAGCCGCCATCGCCGACCGCCCAGACGGCGACTTGATCGTCACACCACGCCGCTGCGATCAGCGTGAACAGAAAGTGCTCGTGAACGATGCGCTCGCGATCGTTGCCCATCGCATCCGCGATCCGCTCGAGCTCGCCACCGAGGCGGGCACGAACAGCGGACCACACGTCGCGCGGCGCTGCACCACGGCTCAGCTCGTCTCGCAGGATCCGTATCGCAAGCTGCGAACCCAGGCGCGCACCGACCTCCGAGAACGCGCCCGAGCCGCAGCCATCACACACCACCGCTGCGCCGCATCCCTGCCCACTCCACACCGCCGCGGCGTCCTGGCCGTTGCGCCCTGCCCGCAGGTGGCGAGCACCTGCGACTACCGCGACGGCCGTCGAGATCGTGTACATGTGACACTTAGTTAGTGTGCGCGGAACACTATGTCAAGGGGTGCCGTGCAAGCCCCCGGATCGCCGAACCTATCCGGTCAGCAGTTGGCGCGCGTGCGGATCTTTCAGGCTCAGCTCGGCTCGATCAACCGGTCAGATCCACTGTGGCGGAGACTAGAACGCCGCCCAGCCCGCGAGGTTCACGTAGATCGAGAAGCCGACATCGAAGCGGTCGCGACCACTCGAGGTCTTGGTCGCCATCAAGATGGTGGGACCACCGCCGAGGCGAATCCCGAGACCCTTCGCGCGCTTGGTCTTGAAGTCGATCACGCCGTGTGGCGTCAGCAGCGTGCCGTCGAGCGGATCGACGAACGCGTACGAGATGTCGGCCGCGATGCCCGGGCACACCGTCCTGCGAAGGCAGAACGCCCAACGCTCCCAGCCGAGCGCGAGCCGGAGGTTCGACGGATCGTAGTTCTCGCTCGTGATGTCTCCTGCCTCGCCCTCAGCGAGATACGACCCGAGGCCGATCCGCAGGCGACCGAACCGCGGCGAGAAAGGGGCGGCCAGCAGTAGCGACATCGATGGGACCGTCTGACCGAGGACGCGCGCGAATTGCATCTCGAGCATGAGGCCGAACGGATGGGTCGTGCGCCGGCTGTCGAACGCATCGAGCGAGTCGAACATGCGTTCGTACGGTGGTCCCTGCGACGGCAGCGTGGTCGACGCCGGATCCGGCGGACCGCTACGCGGCTGATCGAGCAGGGGAGGATCGAGCTGCTGTGGGATCGGCGGTGGCGGCAGGTTCGGATCGTCCGCGAACGCCGGAGCCGCGAGCACGGCGACGATCAGCAGCGACCTCACGCGCCACCTCCGACGACGAGCTTGTCCGAGATCTCGTAGCCCGTCCCCCGCCACGTCAGCGCGTGCTCGCCTGCCAACACGCCATAGCGCACGCAGATCTGTGCGCCGGGAACCGCGAATGTCGACCGATAACAGGTCCACGGGACCTGCTCGGCGCCCTGCTGCTCGAACAACGAGACGTCCCCGGCCATGCGCGCGTTGGCGAGCCACGCGGTGACATCGATCCGCACGTCATCTCCTGCGGCGATGCCCTGCGTGCATGGTCTCCACGTCGCCGCGCCCGGCGTCCGCGTCTTGCAGTCGCGCTGGAGACGGTCGGGTGCCTCCGGTCGCGCCACGTCCGCACCTTCGGCGGGCTGCTCGACGCGTGGGGGCTGGTACCTCGTGCCGCGATCCGGTGGAGCACCCGCCCTCGCTGTCCCCGGCGCCAGGAAGTACTCGACGCCATCGAACGATGCCTCCAGCGATGCGCCGTCGATCGGACGCTCCTTCTCGAACGCAGAGATCTCGTCCGGTGCGCGCACTACAAACTCTGGAGACTCGAGCTTCGCGATCGCCTCGCCCTCCTTGCTCGCACGGATCTCGATCGAGAACCGGAACGGTCCCGAGGTCTCCGGGTAGACGCCGAGCAACTTGATGGTCGACGTATCCGGCGAATCGATCGCGCGGATCACACACTTACTCGAACACTTCACGACCAGCTTGTAGTGATGCTCGTCGCACGCCTTCGTCTTGCTGAACGCGCTCCGGCGCCAGACGATCTGGTCGGTCCCCTCCATCTCGAAGAACGCGGTGTAGCCCTCCTTCGTGCAGCTGCCGACCCACGACGAGATCACGCGAATCGGAAGCCCCACGGCCACCGGCTTCTCGCAGTCGAGGCACTCGAGCTTCGACGAGGCCGGCGACATCGTCGAGCTCGTGACGGTGTAGCAGCCCGCGAGGCACAGAACGACGATTGCCAATCGCACGGTGCCAGCATACGCCTTCGGTTCTGCACCGACGGGCAAGCAGTGGCAATTGCGTGGCATCGTCGTCGCGTGCACGACATCGAGCTCCTGCTGTGCACGCGACCGGTTCACGCGAAGCTCACGCCGCTGCTCGATCAGCTCGCCGATTGGACCCGTCCGCGCGAGCTTCGCGAACCGCTCGTCGCCGAGCTCCGCACCCTTGTCGCGGCCGAGCTCGCCGGCGCCGCCGAGCGCTGGACGCCCTACTACGACCGCGGCCTCCGTGCGATCGCCGCTGCGACGGACGACGAACTATTGGAGTCCGGTTGGGGCTACGAACCCGATCCTCGACCGTATGATCGCATCGCGCACGGCCGGAGTCCCCTCGAGATTCACGCGCGACTGTGGGAACAACTCGACGACGCTCGGCGTCGGGGTGCGTGGACACTCGCCGCTGCGTTCGAGCTGCTCACCA
>JBBQJJ010000402.1:0-8199 GCA_038325805.1 Haliangiales bacterium | reverse complement strand
CGCACGCGACCGCCATCAGAACAACGCCCAGGGCCACCCACCCAGGGAACGTTCGAAGCATGCTTCGAGTTTTATAGTGAGCGCCTGCGCGACTGTTTGTAGGTAAGTCAGAATTCGACTGAGAGATTCACTAATACGAATCTCGTATGCGAACGCGCACGTACAAAACGAGCACATGCACAACGAACTTCTCGTGTGACTAATCTGCTAGCTGATCTTCGATCGCACTCGCGATCGCGTCGGCCAGCCCGGACTGAACGGCCGGCTGCGCGAGCTCCTTGCCTTCGATCGGGTGATCGATGAAGCCCACCTCGACGAGCACCGACGGCATGTTCGCCCCGAGTAGCACGTGTTGCGAATCCTGACGGACGCCCCGATCGCCAAGCGCGCCCCGCTTGTCCTTGATCGCGCGCTGGATCCGCGACGCCAGGTCGGCAGCTTCCCACTGCACCGCGCCACGCTCGACATCATCGAGCAGCAGCCCGATCTCGGCGTCCACCCCCGGCCGCGTCGTCACCACGTCACTACGCAGCGCGCGACCATCGACATCGACGCCCTTGGTGGTCAACACGAAGGTCTCGTAGCCGCGCTGCGTGCGGGTCGGCGAGGCGTTCGCGTGGATCGAGACGAAGAGATCGGCGTTGCGGGCGACCGCGAACTCGGCGCGCTGGCGCAACGTCCGCGTGACATCGCCGGTGCGGGTCAGCTCGACGTCGATCCCCTTGGCTCGCAGCCGGTCGGCGACCAGGTTCGCGAGGGTGAACGTCACCTGCTTCTCGCGCAGTCCCGAGCCGCTGGCCCCGGCGTTCGATCCCCCGTGCCCGGGGTCGAGGACGACGACCCGTTTCGCCTCCACGGCTGGCGCGAGGACCGAACACCCGATGGCGACGAGCAAAACCCTCGCAAGCATGCGTGTAGGATGAAAGACCTGGTGCAAGGACCGAAGTTTTTGGCAGAGCCGGCAGTCTGGCTTGACCCAACTAATCCACAACGCTACGGTTTTTGGATTGGCTGGTAGGGCATCGCTGCGCGGGATAACCGCGATCCACGTCCTCCTCGTGGGCGCGGTGCTCGAGGTCGTGGTCAATCGCTGCGCGGTGCCGATGCTGCGCCCGCTGATCGACGAGCCGCCGATGTGGCACACGGCGCTCGATTACGCCGGGCTGTTCATCCAGTACTTCGTCGGAATCCTTGCCGTGATGGTGCTGATCGCGCGCTGCGTGAGTGCGATCGATGATGGCCGCGGGTTACGCGACATGCTCGCGCACGTCATGCTCGGGGTCGCGGCGCTGGTGGCTGCCGTGCCGCTGCTCGTGGCGGTGCCGCCGTGGACGAGCTTCCTGCTCGAGATCATGTTCGTGCTCGCGGTCGTCGCCACGGTCGCGAGCGTGTTCGGGAAAGACCGCGACCTCGGCGTCCAGGTCGGTCTCCCGCTGCTGGCGCTGCCGCTGCTGTTTCACACGGTGATGAAGGTCGCCGCCGAGCTGCTGTGGCCCGAGGGTGCGTTCGACGCACCCGGCGGTCCTGCGACCACCCTGATGAAGGTCGCGATCATGATCCTGTCGATCGCGGCACTCGCCACGCCGTACTGCTTCGCGCCACGGCCGTTCGCACGCTCCGTCGCCCGGCCGCTGCCGATCGTGATCGCGATGACCGTCGCGGCGGTGGGCGCGGTGACGGCACGCATGTGGTACGGCGGGCTCGCGACGATCACCAAGCTGTCGATCGGGCTTCAGATGAGCCCCGACGCGGATCGCAAGCTCGCGCTCTACCTGCTCGCGGTGGCGACGCTGTCGTGGACCCTGGCGTCCTGCGCCTTCGCCGGTAGTGCGGCGCGTCGGCTCGTCGGCATGGGCGTCGCGTTCCTCGTACTCGGTGGGTACGAGTTCCAGTGGCCGCAGCACTATCTGCTACCGCTCCTCGGGCTCGCGTTGATCGCCGAGGCCGCGCGGGATGTCCGAGACGAGGAGCTCGCTGCGATGCCGTTCATCGCCGAGGCGCCGCCGATCCAAGACACCACCTGGGCCGCGTTCGTCGGCACCGTCGCGCAGGGGTTGCGGCGCACCCTCACCGACGTCCACAACCTGACCACGCGCGCCGAGAACGGCATCACCTCGTCGGTGATCGTCGGTGAAGCGAACGGCCTGCCGGTCCGCACGCGGATCGAGCGCTATGAAGGCAGCGTGGTCGCCGCCGACGTGGTGATCGGGCGCGAGATCGACGAGCTGCGTGGATCGACGCTGACGCTGTGGGCGATGCCCCCGCCGAGCGAAGCGAGGTTTCTCAATCGATCGAACGTCGCGAACCCACCCGGTCCACCGGCCGCACCCCTGTTCAAGGCCGGCGATGCCACGTTCGACGCGAAGTTTCGCGCGCGAGGGAATGCCGTGATGTTCACGAAGCTGTTCGACGACGCCTTGCGCAGCAAGGCCGCGACGCAGCTCGATGGCTGGCTCGCGTACTGGGAGAACGAGGGCCTGCGCTACCGGATCTATCCCGGTCGTGGCGCGCCCCTCGACCATCCGTTGCCGCTGTCGGATCTCGCGATGGGAAAGCAACCGAGCCCCGAACGGCTGATCAGCGTGATCGAGCTTCTCGTCGAGATCGCCTCGCACGGGCTGACGCCACGGCCGAAGCTCCCCGAGCCCACCGAGTTACCCGCGGAGCTGCCCGCGGAGCTGCCCGAATGAAGCAACTATGTGTCGTGCTTGCCGCCTGTAGCGCGCCGCAGCTTGGAGTCGGGTCGAATCCGCAGTGGGTCGCCGATACCAGCTCGTACACGCCCGCGATCACCGGCAAGGCCTCGTTCGTCGATCCGTATCGCGCGATCGCGTCGAAGATCATCGCGGCGGCGCGGGCCGATCGCGGCGCCTACGACAAGCTGCAGTACCTGGCGGATCGGATCGGGCATCGGCTGTCCGGATCGCCACAGCTCGACCAGGCGATCGCGTGGGCCGAGAAGGCGATGCAGGCCGACGGTCACGACACCAAGGTCGAGACGGTGATGGTCCCGCACTGGGTGCGCGGTGTCGAAGAGGCGACCGTGACCTCACCGGTCTCGCGTCCGCTCAAGGTGCTCGGGCTCGGCGGCACCGTGCCCACCCCGAAGGGCGGCATCTCCGCGCAGCTGATCGCGGTCAAGAGCTTCGAGGAGCTCGACGCGCGCGCAGCCGAGGTCAAGGGCAAGGTCGTGCTCTACGACGTCGCGATGCCGGCGTACTCCGAGGCCAAGGGCTCGGGCTACGGCGAGGTGGTTCGGTACCGCGCGCGCGGGGCATCGATAGCTGCGAAGTACGGCGCGGTCGGCGTGCTGATGCGATCGGTGACCGCGCATAGCCTGCGCACGCTCCACACCGGCGCGATGGGCTACACGCCGGAGTATCCGAAGGTGCCCGCAGCCGCTGTCACCGTCGAGGATTCGATGATGCTCGCGCGACTCGCCGCGCAGGGCCCGGTCTCGATCAAGCTGACGCTCGACAGCAAGACGCTTCCCGACGCGAAGTCCGGGAACGTGATCGGCGAGCTGCGCGGGCGCGAGAAGCCCGACGAGATCGTCGTGATCGGTGCGCACATCGATTCGTGGGACGTCGGACAGGGGGCGAACGACGACGGTGCCGGCTGCGTGATCATGATGCAGGCCCTGACCACGCTGCGAAAGCAGGGGCTACAGCCGCGCCGCACGATCCGCGTCGTGCTGTTCACCAACGAGGAGAACGGGCTGCGCGGTGCGAAGGCCTACGCGGAGCAACACGACGCCGAGCTGGCAAGGACGGTGTTCGCGCTCGAGGCCGATTCCGGATCGTTCGCACCGAAGGGTTTCGGTATCGAGACCCAGCCCGACAAGACGACCAAGACCGTCGCGAAGGTCTCCGAGATCGCGGCGTTGCTAGCTCCGCTTCGCGCGACCCGGGTCCAGGCGAGTCACGGCGGGGCCGACATCGGTCCGATGGTGCCGAAGGGGGTTCCCACCGCCGGGCTCGACGTCGACGGCCGCACCTACTTCGATACCCACCACACCGAGGCCGACACGTTCGACAAGGTCGATCCGGCCACGCTCGCCGACAGCGTCGCGGCGGTGGCGGTGCTCGCGTACATCGTCGCCGACATGCCCGGTCGGGTCGACGACTGAGTGTTGCGCTGGCTCGAGAAGCCGCTGGTGATCGATGATGCGTTCACGAGGTGCGATGCGATCGTCGTGCTCGGCGCGCCGCTGAGAAACGATCGGCCGAGTCCGATCCTCGAGGAGCGCATCGAGGCCGCGGCCCAGCTGTTCCACGCGGGTGGTGCCCCGAAAGTCATCGCGACCGGTGGCGTCACCGCGGGATCGACGATCGCCGAGGCGGAGGCGATCGCGGACGCACTGCATGCGCGTGGCGTCCCCGACGTGATCGTCGAGAGATCGTCGACGACCACCGTCGAGAACGCGCGGTTCACCGCAGCACTCCTGCCTCGCGGTGCGACGGTGTGGCTCGTCACGCAACCGTTTCACGGCCGCCGTGCGGCGCGGATCTTCCGGACCGAAGGACTTGCTCCGCGCGTCTGGCACATCGCGAACAGCCTCGAGTATCGCGATCGCAAACGCGCGTTGCGCTGGGTGGTCCGCGAGTACGCGGCGTGGGGGCGGTTGCTACTCGGCCCGCAGCGTTAGCTCGATCGCCTGCGTGCCGGCCTCGCCGAGCGAGATCGCGATCCGTCCTTCGGTCACGCCCTGATCGACGAGCCACCACTTCACCGCATCGGCGCGTCGCTTCGCGAGGTCCGCATTCGCGGCCTTGTCGGGTTTGCTCGTGATCCGGAGCTTGACGTCGGGGTGCGCGACCAGCATCCGATACAGCGGACGCAGCGTGGCCTGTGCCGCCGGTGTGACGCGTGCACGGTTGGACTCGAACCGCACCTTGCCGCCCGCGGCGAGCGCCCTGGTGATGTCGTCGGGAATCGTGTCAGGACAGCCATCGGCATCGGCGACGCCGTTCTTGGTCTCCGGTTCCAGCGGGCAAGCATCGCGAGCGTCCTCGATCCCGTCCTCGTCGTTGTCGAGCTCGGGGCAGCCATCGTCGTCGGCCCAGTTGTCGAAGTCCTCGGCGACCTCGGGGCAGTGATCCGCGGCCCCGACCAGCCCATCCCCGTCGACATCCGGTACGACCACGGGCGGGTCGATGCGCTTGGTCTCGACCGGTGCGTCGATCGGCTCGACGACGATCACGGGCCGTCGCGAGGTCCCGCCGAACCGTGCGGCGAGTCCTAGCTGTCCCTCGAACGTCGAGGTCAGCCCCGAGTCGCGTGCGGCCATCAGGCCGTGGCGGAGATCGAGGCGCACGCGCCAGCGATCGGAGAGGCCGATCGACACGCCGGGCCCCCAATAGAACACCGAATCTGTCTCCTTCGTCATGTACGGCGACGACGACGCCACCGTCTCACCACCACCACCGACGAGGAGGTGCGGAGTGACGCGCCCGAGCCCGGCGACTTGCAGCATCGCGTGCCCGCGCCAGCCGAACACGGGTGAGAAGTAGCTCGCGCGCGTGCGATCGGTCATCAACCCCGACGTGGTGTCACCGGTGAACGCGGTCGCGAGGGAGACTTCGCCCTCGAGCGCAGCCGCGAGGTGCACCCCATCACGCGAGCCCGCGAACGCCGGCAACGCGAGCCAGCCGAACCGCGCACCGATCGTGGGTGCAGTGTTGGGCACCTGCTCCGGAGCCCACGAGTTCCCCAGCTCGCTGTCGCTTCCGAACGAGCCGACACCGATGAAGGCGCTCGCCTCGAACGGATGCTCGTCCGCATGGGCAGTGCTCGCGACGAGCAGCAAGGGAACCCAGGCACGCACGTTGGAAACTGTAGCAGCGCTTGCGGGGCGGTTCACGAAAGAGGAAGCTGGCTCAACGTCGATGCTGACATTTAGCCAAGATCCGAACGTCGCCGAGCAGCAGATGAACGCGATCATCTTCTACTTGACCGCTTTCGGTTACATCGACGGGAACTTCGACTTCACCGAGAAGACCTTTGTCCGCATCTACATCCGTCAGCTGGTCACCGCCCGCGCGAAGGCCGCCATGCCGGATGCCGATCCGAAGACCCGCGACGAGGTCGTCGGCAAGTTCGTGTCGCACTTCCACGAGGTGTTCGAGTCGATCGATCGCGGCGTGCGCGACCTGTTCGACGAGGCCGTGGCTGATGGGGAGGATGTCGAGAAGTTCGTCTACGCGAAGCTCAAGCTGCGCAGCTACGAGATCTTTCAGAGCTTCGATCACGACAACCAGCGCGAGCTGCTCTCCACGATCGACGAGCTGATCTACGCCGACGGTAGCGCGCACCCGTCGGAGCAGAAGTTCCGGCAAGAGCTCGAGCACCTGCTCGATAGCCCGATCGAGCAGCACGAGATCGAGATCCTCAAGGATCAATCCAAGGTCGAGATCGGTGAGCCCGCGCCGGTGACCACGCGCCACGACAACCATCCGTTCTTCGCCACGTTCGAGCAGCACTACTCCGCGGACCCCGGTCGGCTCCGCCAGCAGACTGCGGCGGATCTGGATCTGATGAAGAAGTTCCTCGCGAAGCTCGATTCGCAGCGGCTCGCCGGCACCAACAAGCTGATGGGCAAGAAGACCGTCCACGAGTTCATCGGCCAGAAGCCGTTCCTCGACGGGCACGTCTACATGCATCCCGTCGACCCGGGCCGGGTCTACGAGCTCACGGTGCTCGGCGACCTCCACGGCTGCTACAGCTGCCTGAAGGGCGCGCTGCTCCAGGCCGACTTCTTCGCGAAGCTCGAGGCGTGGAAGCTCGACAACACGAAGCCCGAACCCAAGCTCGTGCTGCTCGGCGATTACATCGATCGCGGCCGGTTCTCGTACAACGGCGTGCTGCGCGCGGTGATGCAGCTGTTCCTCGCAGCGCCCGATCACGTGTTCCCGCTGCGCGGCAACCACGAGTACTACATCGAGTACCGCGGCCGGATCTACGGCGGTGTGAAACCGGCCGAGGCGATCAACACGCTCGTCGGCCACATGCCCGGCGAGGTCTTCGCCGAGTACATGAACATGTTCGAGGGGCTGCCGAACATGCTGTTCTTCGACGAGCTGATGTTCGTCCATGCCGGGATCCCGCGCGATGTCGAGATCAAGTCCAAGCTCGCCGATCTCAGCGGGCTCAACCATCCCGACATCCGGTTCCAGATGCTGTGGAGCGATCCGTCGACGGCGGATGTCATCCCCGACGATCTACAGGCACAGAACGCGCGGTTCCCGTTCGGCAGGCTGCAGTTCGAGTCGTTCATGCAGAAGCTCGGCTGCACCATGCTCGTGCGCGGTCACGAGAAGGTGGACAGCGGCTTCCGCACGATGTTCACCGATCAGGCGGCCAGCTTGATCACGCTGTTCTCCGCCGGTGGCGCCGACAACAACGATCTCCCCGAGGACTCGAGCTACCGCACCGTGACGCCGATGGCAGCGACGATCCGGCTCGAGAACGGCACCGCTCAGGTCACGCCGTGGCTGATCGACTACCAGCGGTTCAACGATCCGGAGCGCAACCGGTTCTTCGCGTCGAAGCCCGAGATCGAGCACAAGGCTGGATGACCCGACTTCGTGCGCGTGTCACGTGCTCGTGCACGTGCTCGTACACGGAAGGAGCCGTCCGTTCGGTGCGCCAACGGACCTACCGTCTCGGCCGTCCCGACGGTACGTGCGACTGATGCCGGCCTGGTTTGTCTATGTGGCTCGCTGCAGCGACGACTCGCTGTACTGCGGGATCGCGCGCGATGTCGTCGCCCGGATCGCCGAGCACGACGCCGGCACCGGTGCGAAGTACACCCGCGGTCGCGGCCCTCTCCAGGTCCTGATCAGCCGGCGCTGCCGCGACAAGAGCAAGGCACTCCGGCTCGAGTACGCGATCAAGCAGCTATCGCGACCGGCGAAAGAAGCACTCGTCGGATCTCCGGAGATGGTGGTCGCACTCGCGCGCCGGGTTTGAGCGATACTGGAAGCGATGGCAGTACAGAACATCCCCGTCGTCGATCTGCGCGACTGGAACGCGGGTGGCGAGGCGCGCGACAGGTTCGTGCGTACCGTGGGTGAGGGTCTCGCGGACATCGGGTTCTTCGCTGTGCACCACCACGGCATCCCGACCACTCTGACGGAGCGATCGTATGCTGCATCGCAGGAGTTCTTTCATCTCGCGACCGAGGCGAAGGACCGCTAC
>JBBQJJ010000401.1:0-8274 GCA_038325805.1 Haliangiales bacterium | reverse complement strand
TCGTTGAGGAACATGTTCACGAAGCTCGCGTTCCCGGCGTACTGCGGGAGGATACGCTTGATGACAACGAGCTTCTCGAAGCCCTCGATGCCCGTCGTGCGTGCGAGGTAGAGCTCCGCCATCCCACCGACAGCGAGCTGGCGGATCAGGTCGTGCTTGCCGAGCTTGTCACCCGGCGCCAGGAAACGCGCACGCTGAACGGCGGGATTCACGTCTCGGTTTTCCCCGTCGAGCCCTCGCCCAATGTGTTCTACGATAGACGAAATCCCCGGCTTGTGCCGTACAATGAACCCATGGTGAAAGCGGCCACCGTGGCGGGCTTGCTGTTCGCGACGCTGCACTTCGCGTGCAGCCCGTTCGGTGGTGCGAGCGCCTTCACCTGCGACGAGGACGCCGACTGTCAGGGCGGTGGGCAAACCGGCGGTCGCTGCGAGCTGTCGACGAGCTTCTGTGCGTTCGACGACGAGGCATGTGGTCCCAACGGTCGCTACGGATCTCTCGCAGGTGGGCTGTCGAATCAGTGCGTCGATGGCACCACCACCGATGGCGGGGTCGACGCCGAGCCCGATGGCACACCACCAGATCCCGACGACGTCTGCTTCGGTACGGACGGCGGCCTCGAGAAGCCGTGCTGGGCGCCCACCGACGTCCCCGATGCTGTGGTGACGCTGTCGGCGACGGCGACGATCGACACGATGACGTCGAACTTGTGCTCGACCACGGTGAAGAACACCACAGCATGCGTGATCGCAGGCAGCACGATCTCGTTGTCGGGCGGCGTCACGATTCGCGCGATCGGAGCGAAGCCTCTGGTGCTCGTGTCGACGACGGGCGCGGTCCAGATCGAAGGCATCCTCGATGTGGCGAGCCACATCACCTCGTTCGTCGACGTCGGCGCTGGCGGGAACACGGCCACCTGCGACAACGGCACCGCTGCAGGCGCGTCGGCCGGTGGCGGTGGTGGCAGTCACGGTGCGCTCGGCGGCCTCGGTGGCAACGGCGTCAACGTCGCAAACTCCGGCGGCGTTCCCGGTGCGGCCAGCGGCGCGATCACCACCCTACACGGCGGCTGCAAGGGCCAGGACGGCAAAGAAGCGAACGGTGGACAAGCAGCGCAACGCGGGCTCGGTGGCAATGGCGGTGGCGCGGTCTATGTGATCGGCAAGACCGCGGTCGGCGTCGGCGCGCAGGGTCGGATCAACGCATCCGGATCCGGTGCGACCGGCGCGGTCACCAACTCTGCAGGCGGCGGTGGCGGCGGTTCCGGCGGCACGATCGGCATCGACACCCCGACGCTGACCAACACTGGCCAGATCTTCGCGCACGGTGGTGGCGGTGGTGCCGGCTCCGGTTCGAACAGCGTGGGTGGCCCCGGTGGCGATCCCACGTTCACGGCAGGACCAGGTGGCACGCCGGCCGGCAATGGTGAGCCGGGCGGAGCGGGCGGTACCACGGCCGCCGGTGTGGACGGTACCTCCAGCTTGACCCGTGGTGCGGGTGGTGGTGGCGGCAGCGGCGGCATCATCCGCTTGTTCGGCGGTGCCACGACGGTCGGCCAGATCTCGCCCGGTCCGACGTAGCTTACGCGGTGTGCGCGCGCACGAACTCGACGGTGCGTTCCCACGCCTGCGCGCACGCCTCGGCGCTATAGACCTCGGGGCGTTGGTCGTTACAGAACGCGTGCTGCGCGTCGTAGACGTGGAGCTGCATGGTCTTCACACCAGCCTGCACCTTCTCGGCACCGGCGACGGTGGCCCAATCGTCGTGCTTCGCGAAGTGCGCCTGCACCGGCGCGTCGACCTTCGACCAATCGAGATCGCCGGGCAGCCCGTAGAACGGCACGGCGGCTGACAGTCCACGCACGTTGACCGCAGTCGCGAGCGTCAACGCTCCGCCGAGGCAGTACCCGGTCACTGCGAGCTTTCCCGTCGAGCGGTCGTGCGCCTTGAGGAACGCGACGGTCGCGCCGATCTCCTGCACGGCCTTGCCGAAATCGAGTGCCTTCATCGCAGCACCTGCTTCATCGGCCTTGCCGATCGGGATCACCTTGCCGTGATAGAGGTCCGGCACGATCGCGATGAAGCCGAGGTCCGCCCACTTCTGAGCGATCGACTCGAGCTGCTCGTTGACGCCCCACCACTCTTGCAGCACGACGACGCCGGGGGCTTTGGCGTCCCCCTTCGGTAGGATCAACACCGCGGAGAGCTCGCCGGTTGGCGACGGAATGTTCACTCGCTGAGTCATGGATGTGGCCTCGTGATCTCTATACTCGCCGCCATGTCCGGACCCAAGGGCGCGCGCGGCAAACGTTTCGAAGGAGCGCTCGATCCTGCAGCAGCGCGGATGAATGCGTCGGTGAGCTTCGATTACCGCCTCCTCCCGCACGACGTGGCGGGCTCGATCGCACACGCGCAGATGCTCGCGTCGCAGGGGCTGATCACCGAGGACGACGCGAAGGCGATCGTCGCTGGGCTTGCGCGCGTCGAGACGCGGTTAGCGACGGGAGAGCTGACGTGGGACGACGCGCTGGAGGACGTCCACATGAACGTCGAGGCCCGGCTCGTCGACGAGATCGGCGATGCGGGGCGCCGGCTCCACACCGCACGCAGTCGCAACGATCAGGTCGCGACCGATCTGCGATTGTATGCGCGCGCCGCGGCGAAGCAGCTGTGCATGCGGATCGATCAGGTGCGGCGGCAGCTGGTCGCGCAGGCCCGTGCACACGTCGACACGCTGCTCCCGGGCTACACGCATCTGCAGCGTGCCCAGCCGACGCGGCTCGCCCACCACTTCCTCGCGTACGACGCGATGCTATCGCGCGATCGCGAGCGGCTCGTCGATGCGGCGAAGCGCGCGGATGTCTCACCGCTCGGGTCGGGTGCGCTCGCCGCGACCACGCTACCGATCGATCGCGAGCACGTGATGCGGGGGCTGGGGTTCGCGGCGATGACCCGGAACTCGCTCGACGCCGTCGGCGATCGCGACTTCGCGATCGAGATCGTCGGCGCGTGCGCGCTCTGTCAGATCCACTTGTCGCGACTCGGTGAGGAGCTGGTGCTGTGGATGTCGCAGGAGTTCGGGTTCGCGAAGATCGGCGAGGCCTATTGCTCCGGCAGCTCGCTGATGCCGCAGAAGATGAACCCCGATCTCGCGGAGCTGATCCGCGCGAAATCGGGCCGACTCATCGGTGACTGGGTCGCCCTGATGACGGTCGTCAAGGGGTTGCCGCTCGCCTACAACAAGGATTTGCAGGAGACGCAGGAGCCGCTGTACGACGCCGTCGAGACGCTCGATGCGAGCCTCGACGTCTGTCGCGGGATGATCGGGTCGCTGACGTTCGATACCGTTCGCATGCGCGCGGCGATCGATCGCGGGTACCTCGTGGCGACCGAGCTCGCCGATTATCTGGTCACCAAGAACGTGCCGTTCCGCGAGGCCCACGATGCCGCGGGCTATCTGGTTCGACTCGCGAGCAAGCAAGGCGTCGAGCTCGCCGGGTTGTCGCTCGAGGAGCTGCGCACCGCGCATGTCTCGTTCGACGCCGACGTCAGTGAGTGGCTCGATCCCAACCGAGCCGTCGATCGCCGCGATGTGGTCGGTGGCCCGGCGCGCAACCAGGTGCTGGCCGAGATCGAACGGATCGAAGCGCAACTGGCGAGCTGAGTTTGAGGTAAGAACGCGGCCATGCCTGCGTTCGAGTACAAGTCCGGTGAGCTGCATTGCGAAGACGTCCCGCTGTCGAAGATCGCGGCCGAGGTCGGCACGCCGTTTTACGTCTACAGCCGAGGCGAGATCGAGCGCGCGTACAAGGCGTTCGACGGCGCCCTCGAGGGGATTCCTCATCGCGTCTGCTACGCGGTCAAGGCGTGCTCGACGCTCGGCGTGTTGAAGGTGTTGGTCGAGCTCGGCGCCGGTGCCGACATCGTGTCAGCGGGCGAGCTCTTCCGCTGGCAGAAGGCGGGCGGCGCCGCGAACAAGGTCGTGTTCTCTGGCGTCGGCAAGTCCGAGGACGAGATGCGCACGGCGATCACCGCCGGCATCGACATGTTCAACGTCGAATCCGCCGAGGAGATGACCGCGCTCGGCGCCGTCGCTCGCTCGCTGAAGACCACGGTGAAGGTCGCGCTGCGCGTCAACCCCGACGTCGATCCGCAGACCCATCCGTACATCTCGACCGGCCTCAAGCAGAACAAGTTCGGCGTCGGCATGGCGGAGGCTGCGCCCCTGCTCAGCATCGCGAAGGCGGCGGGTGGGCTCGAGGTCAGCGGCGTCGATTTCCACATCGGCTCGCAGCTGACGAAGACGTCGCCGTTCACCGACTCGATCGCGCGCCTGGTCGCGCTCGTCGACGAATTGGCGGCCGCCGGCATCCAGCTCGATCACGTCGACATCGGCGGCGGGCTCGGCATCGACTACGGCAAGGGCGAGACGATCGTGTCGCCGGCGGAGTACGGCGCCGCGGTCAAGGCAGCGCTCGCACCGCTGACGTCGCGTGGACTGACCGTCTACACCGAGCCGGGTCGTGTGATCGTCGGCGCTTCGGGTGCGCTGGTCACCAAGGTGATGTTCCGCAAGCGCAACGAGGCGAAGCACTTCACGATCGTCGACGCGGCGATGAACGACCTGATGCGCCCGGCGCTCTACCAGGCGTTTCACCCGATGCAGCCCGTCAAGCAGACGGACAAGCCGGCGCTCGCGACCGACATCGTGGGACCGATCTGCGAGACGGGCGATTTCTTCGCGCGCGACCGCGAGCTGCCCGAGCTGGCGATCGGCGAGCTGCTGTGGATCGGCGCCGCCGGCGCGTATGGCGCATCGATGGCCTCGAACTACAACACCCGCCCCCGCGCCACGGAGATCCTCGTCAGGGGTGGCTCTTACACCGTGATTCGTAAGCGGGAAACACTCGAGCAGCTGATCGCGAACGAGACTTGATACTCTTCCAGGCGTGAAGCGCCTGGGGTCGTCCGGAATCCTCTTGCTGCTCGTCGCCTGTGGCGACAACGTCAACGACGAGCGCTTCCAGGGTGGTGCCATCACGTCGTTCGATCGGGGGCCCGAGGCGCTGCGGCAGCCGATCGCGTCGCTCACCGAGGAGCAGCTCGATCGCCACAACCTGGGCCGCGGGCCGTTCACGTTCGTGTGGACACCGCCGCAGCTCGGACCGCTGTTCAACCACAACGCGTGCGTCGCGTGTCACTCGGGCAACGGGCGAGGCGAATCGCAAATTGGTCCCGACGTGTTCGGCTCGCAGGCGTTGATCCGCGTCAGTCAGGATGCCGGCGAACCCGCGGTGCCGGGTGGGCAGATCCCGGTGCCGGGCTTCGGGCTGCAGTTGCAGGATCACGCCACCTTCAGCATCCCCGAGGTTCGCGTGACGCTGACGTGGAGCGAGACCGGCGAGCTGTTCGACGACGGTGAGCTGATCATGCTCCGCGAGCCTCGAATCGAGGTCAAGCAGCCGAACGGCGATCCGATGCCGCCGAACATTCACATGTCGTATCGCCAGGCGCCGCCGCTGATCGGGCTCGGTCTTTTAGAGGCGATTCCCGACGACGAGATCCTCGCGCTCGCCGATCCGGATGATGATGACGGCGACGGGATCTCGGGCCGCGCGAACGTCGCGTGGGACGAGGAAGCGCAGGCGTCTGCGATCGGTCGGTTCGGGCACAAGGCGAGCGTTCCGAGGCTGGTCGAGCAAGTCGCCGGCGCGTTCTCGAATGACATGGGGCTGACGAACCGGATCTTTCCGGATCTCGATCCGAATGCGCCACTGCAGGACGTCAACGACAAGCAGCTCGTCGACAGCAGCTTCCACATCGCCACCTTCGCCGTGCCTGCTGCCGCCGAGCGCGACGGTGAGGCCGAGCACGGGCGGGTGCTGTTCGACGACTTCGGCTGCGCGAGCTGCCACACGCCCACACACATCACCGGCGATCACGAGGTCTTCCAGCTGTCGAACCAGCGGATCCACCCGTACACCGATCTGTTGCTTCACGATGTCGGCGATCGCCTGACCGATACCCGTGAGGATTTCCTCGCGTCCGGCCTCGAGTGGCGTACCCCGCCGCTGTGGGGGATCGGGCTCGCGCAGCTGATCTCACCGGCGACGACGTTCCTCCACGACGGGCGCGCCCGGACGCTGGCCGAAGCCATCATGTGGCATGGCGGTGAGGCGGATGCGGCCAAGCAGGCATTCCGGGGTGCCTCGAAGCCCGATCGAGATGCGCTGCTGGCGTTCCTCGCCACGTTGTGAGGCGTATACAATGACCTCGGCGTGGAGGACGACGACCAGCTGCTCACGGATGCGGAGGATTCGCCTCCCCGTCATGCGCGCACGCCGGAGACCAAGCTAATCGCAGGCACGCCAGTCGGCGACACCGGATACGTGATCGATGAAGAGATCGGTCGAGGTGGCATGGGCAACGTCTACAGCGCGACGCACCGGATGATCGGCAAGCGCGCGGCGATCAAGGTCCTCAAGCCCGACGTCTCGCGATCGCCAACCGTCGTCGCGCGGTTCATTCAGGAAGCGCGCGCGGTCAATCAGATCGGTCACGCGAACATCATCGACATCTTCGCGTTCGGCGCGCTCGAGGACGGCCGCGCGTATCACGTCATGGATCTCCTGATCGGCGAGTCGCTGCGCAAGCGGCTCAAGCGCGGCGCGCTGATCCCGTCGGAGGCCGCGAGCGTGATCGAGGAGACCGCCCTCGCGCTCACCGCCGCGCACGAGAAGGGCTTCGTCCACCGCGACCTCAAGCCCGACAATATTTTCCTCCAGGCGCGCGAAGAACGCTGGCCCGAGGTCAAGCTGCTCGACTTCGGCCTCGCAAAGCTGATGCCCGAGGCTGGCTTCGCGCCGTTCAAGACCAAGACGGGCGTGATGCTCGGGACGCCCGAGTACATGTCACCCGAACAAGCGCGCGGCACCGGCGTCGACTACCGCACCGATATCTACGCGCTCGGGGTGGTGATGTTCGAGGTGCTGTCGGGTCGCCGGCCGTTCGTGTCGTCGGGCGATCCGTTCGCGACGCTGATGATGCACGCGGAGGACCCGCCGCCGTCGCTCAAGAACTTCGTCTCGGACCTACCCGAGGAGATGGTGCAACTCGTCGATACGATGCTCGCGAAGGATCCCGCATCGCGGCCCTCTCTCGCGGCGGTGCGGACGGTGATCAAGCGGCTGCGCTCGACACAGTTACCCGGGCGCACGCTCGCACTCGAGCTCTCGGCGTCACGGCTGCCGCAACCCGAGATCGCGCACGACTCGATGGCCGACATCTCCGCGTCGCGGCTCGGCGCCGACTCGATCCTGCCGGGTGACTCGAAGCCACTTCCGATCCTGCCGTCGACGGTGGCAGGCGGTCGTCACGTCTCGCACCCACCGATCTCGGGTCGTCCACCGTCGCAGCCGACGTTCCCGCGCGCAGCGACGCCAGCCCCCGACCACCTCAGCGGCCTCGCGTCACCGACCGCGGGTCCAAACGCACCGACCCACCTGTCGAATCCGGCACTGCGGTTGCCGGACAATCGCGCGGGTGCCTTCTCGGTGAGCCCGCCGCAATCGAGTCCGGCGATCCCGTTGCCGTCGCAGCACACGAGCATGCCCCCGACGTCGCTCGCGTCGATCCCAGGCGCCTCGAGTTTTCCGAGCACGTCGGTGGGTCACTCGAGCATGCCACCCACGCCACTCTCCTCGATCCAGGGCTTGGCCCACCAATCGTACGCGCCGGGCTCGCTTCACCCACCAGCGCAGTCGACGCACGGTGCGCGTGGTGGTCCTTCTTCTGTCGGAAACGGCACCGAGATCGGCGTGCCGCCCGCGCCGAGACTCGCGGGCGGGGTGCCGACCTCGAATCGGATGTGGATCATCATCGGCGCAGCCTTGGCGATCGCCATCGGCATCGGCATCGCCATCATGCTGGTCGGCTAACGATCGGGTCGAACGTAGCCTCCTCTAACCCCAGAGCTCAGCCTGGAGGACCGAGGTGAGCGCTGGGGTTAGTTAGGCCCCCTCATCGTCGGCGCCATCGGTCGCGATTCGGAGTAGGCTCCGCCACGTCTCGGCGGTTGACTGACCGTCAAGCTCCCCGCCATGAAACGCTGTTCGCGCTGCCAGGCTGTCTACACCGACGATGTTCGTTGGTGCCCCGCCGATGGCACGCCGACACAAGAGGTCGCTCCGACACCGGTCTCGCCGGCGGCTGCGAATCAAATCCCCGAAGGCGCCCCGACGCTGCACGACATGCCTGCGGTCGGGCCAGGGTCCGG
>JBBQJJ010000400.1:0-8316 GCA_038325805.1 Haliangiales bacterium | reverse complement strand
TCGTTCGCGATCGCGATCGTGTCGGGCGTGTTCCCGATCGTGAACGCCGAGCTCTACTTGATCGGGCTGGTGCTCGCGGTCGGCGGCATTCCCGAGGCGCTGCTCCTCGCCGTGTTGATCGCGGCCGGCCAGATGATCGGGAAGGGCCTGCTGTTTCAGACCGCACGCGGTGCGAGCAAGCTCTTCACGCCGAAGCTTGCGACCAGGCTCGAGCGAGTACGGAGCCGCGTCGAGCGTTGGCGCAGCAAGCCCTATAGCGTGACGTTCGTGTCGGCGGCCGTCGGGCTACCGCCGCTCTACCTGATCACGTTGCTCGCGGGGATCCTCGAGATCCGGTTTCGGACGTTCCTGCTCGTCGGGTTCGCGGGGCGCACGTTGCGCTTCGGAACGATCGGGCTGCTGGCGGCGCTCGCATGAGGAGTGATCGATGAATCGACTGACGTCTATCTTGCAAGGTCTCGGCATCGGCGCGCGCGCGCTGTTCGATCGCCATCATCCGATCCTCGCGCAGGTCGTGCCGATCCGGCGCTGCAACCTCGCGTGTGGCTACTGCAACGAGTACGACAAGGTGTCGCCACCGGTCCCGACCGCCGAAGTCCGTGGCTGGCTCGCGAAGCTCGCCGAGCTCAAGACCGAGATCGTGACGTTGTCGGGTGGCGAGCCGATGCTGCATCCCGACATCGATCAACTGATCGCGTGCATCCGCGAGCACCGCATGATCGCGGGCCTGATCACCAACGGCTACTTCCTCCAGCGCGAGCGGATCGAGCGGCTCAACGAGGCCGGTCTGCAGTACCTCCAGATCAGCATCGACAACGTGCGCCCCGACGCCGTGTCGAAGAAGTCGCTCGCGGTCCTCGACAGCAAGCTCGAGAACCTCGCGCGTCACGCCACCTTTCAGGTCAACGTCAACTCGGTGCTGGGCGGTGGCTGTCGCGATCCAGAAGACGCGCTCGCGATCGCACGCCGCGCGAAGGAGCTCGGCTTCTCGACGTCGATCGGGATCATCCACGATGGTGCCGGGCACCTCACTGCGCTCGGCGAACGCGAGCGCGCGGTCTACGACGAGGTCGTCGCGATCAGCGCCGGCGTCTACACGCGCATCAACAAGTTCCAGCAGAACCTCGTCGAGGGGAAGCCGAACGACTGGGCGTGCCGCGGTGGCGCTCGCTACCTCTACATCTGCGAGCAGGGCCTCGTTCACTACTGCTCGCAACAGCGCGGATATCCCGGCATCCCGCTCGTCGACTACACGCGCGCCGACATCGCGCGTGAGTTCGCGACGGCAAAACCCTGCGCGCCGTATTGCACGATCGGCTGCGTCCACCGCGCCTCCTCTCTCGACCGATGGCGAGGTGCGCAGACCCAGCTACCAGCCCCGCGGCTCGTCACCCTTGGAAGGAGATCCCATGAACCCGAAGTCGCTGATTCGGACGGTCCCGGACGTTCCCTCGCCGGGGATCCGCTTCCGGGACATCACGCCGTTGCTCGCCCACCCACCGGCGATGCGCCACATCACGAAGGAGCTGGCGAATCGCTTTGAGGGTCGGGTCGACAAGGTGGCCGCGATCGAAGCGCGCGGCTTCCTGTTCGGCGCGACGCTCGCGCATCGCTGATCGGCGGCGTGCGCGTCGACGATGGCGGCCCGACGAAGGCCTCGACCTCCGCGCGCACCTGGCGCGAGTCGGGATCAAGGTCCTCGCGACCCCACCAAGCGTAATAACGATTGCTATAACGAATCTCGTTATAGCCGTCGCCCTAACGAACGTTCGTCGAGGACGTGTGCGGGTGTCCGCAGCTAACGCGTACTCATAGGTGAGATCGTAAGAGCCGTTTCCGACGAGGATTCGGTAGGCTAGCGTTTGAAGCGGTTCGCGACCTTCAACAAGATCTCGATATCGGGGTCGTCGAGCTCGAGGATGACCCCGTTGAGCTGGCGAGCGCTCTTCCCGAACGCTTCCTGACCCTCCGCCGCCCGTACCGATCGTTCATCGGCAAGAAGACGATGAAGGGGCACGCCGAGTGACCCCGCAAGCTCCGCCAGGACGTCAAGCGTCGGACGACGCTGACCCACTTCAATGCGCGCGACGTAGCTCGCGCCGATACCTGCACGCTCGGCCAACTGCTCTTGCGTGAGACCGGCACGTGTCCGCATCCGCGCGATTCGCGCGCCGAGCGTCCGGTACCAAGAAACATCCATCTCCGCCAACCATGGGGGCGACACCTTCGCTTCGCCATGGCCTCCGAGTCACATCAATTGACTCTCACGTCAGTAGCTTAGGTGTGGTGGTCGTGATCTCGTGGCGGCGCTAGAAACTCCGTCAGCAATACGCCGGCACGATGTCTCCCGAGTGGTCTGGCAGGCTGGGGCCCACAAACTTGTCGTGCGTCGACAACCGCCTCGAACCGCATCGAGAGTCGCAGACAACTAACCCGAGAGCTTCCAACGATCTCGAAGCCTTGCGAGAATACTCCCGATGCTTTGGGTTCAACTCGTCCGCAAGAAGCGCGATGGCGGAGCGCTCGGAGGCGACGAAATCCGCGCGTTCATCGCGGGGGTCACCGACGGAACGATCCCGGATTACCAGCAAGCCGCCATGCTGATGGCCGTGTTCTTTCGCGGGCTCGACGACAAAGAGCTCGCGACCTGGGCCGATGCGATGACCCGCTCGGGCGACGTGCTCGACCTGTCCGCGATCAAGCGCGCGAAGATCGACAAGCATTCGACTGGTGGTGTCGGCGACAAGATCTCGATCCCGCTCGCACCGGCGGTGGCTGCGTGCGGCGTCGCGGTCCCGATGGTGTCGGGCCGCGGGCTCGGTCACACCGGCGGCACGCTCGACAAGCTCGAGTCGATTCCCGGGTTCCGCGTCGACCTCAGCGTCGATCGCTTCACGCAGCTCGTCGACGAGCTCGGGGTATGTCTGATCGGTCAGACCTCGCGGATCGCGCCCGCCGACAAGAAGCTGTACGCGTTGCGCGATGTCACGGCGACCGTCGAGTCGCTGCCGATGATCAGCTGCTCGATCATGTCGAAGAAGCTCGCCGAGGGCATCGATGGCCTGGTGATCGACTGCAAGGTCGGCAAGGGCGCGTTCATGAAGACGATCGAGAAAGCGCGCGAGCTGTGTGGGTTGATGCGCGCGATCGGGATCCGCGGCGGCAAGAAGATCACGTGCGTGCTGACCGACATGAATGCGCCGATCGGCCGCACGATCGGCAACGCGCTCGAGATCCGCGAATCGATCGAGGTGCTGCGTGGCGGTGGTCCCGTCGATACGCGCGAGCTGACGCATGTTCTCGGCGCCGAGATGCTGGTGCTCGGCGGGGTCGCAAAGACGCCCGAAGAGGGGCGCGCGAAGATCGAGAAGGCGTTGAGCGATGGCTCCGCGCTCGAGGTGTTTCGCAAGGTCGTCGAAGCCCAGGGTGGCGATCCGCGGGTGTGTGATTCGCCGGGCAGCGTGCTGCCGAAACCGAAGTCGCGCGACGAACTGATGCTGAAGCCCGGCCGGATCACGGCGATCGACTCAGAAGCGCTCGGCATCGCCGCGTTGCTCCTCGGCGCCGGTCGCCGCACCAAAGAGGATTCGATCGACCCGTCGGCGGGCCTCGTCGTCGACGCCTATCTGGGTGAGGTGATCGAAGCCGGTGGTCCGCCCAGCGTGATGCTCAACCACAGTCTCTCGCCAGGAGATGGCCGTCTCGCCGAGGCGCGTGCGATGATCGAAGGTGCCTTCGTGATCGACCGCGCAGACGCTTCATTCGAGGATCGTCCCTCGCGAATCCTCGAGGTGATTCGATGACCGACGAACCCGCCCTCTACGATCGCGTCCACGGCGCCGCCGCTGCGATTCGCAAGATCATCCCGAATGCCGCGCCGAAGGTCGGCCTGATCCTCGGCTCCGGGCTCGGCGGGTTCGCCGACAAGCTCGGTGAGGCGAAGGCGATCGACTACGGCGAGGTTCCAGGCTTCCCGCGATCGCACGTCGCCGGGCACAAGGGTCGCCTCGTGTTCGGCAGCCGCCAAGGTGTGCCGTGCGTCGCGATGCAGGGACGCGTGCACCTCTATGAAGGTCATAGCGCCGCCACGGCCGCGTTCCCCGCACGCGTGCTGATCGCACTCGGTGCGAAGATCCTGATCATCACCAACGCAGCAGGTGGGCTCGATCCTTCATGGGCACCGGGCACGTTGATGTTGATCCGCGATCACATCGACATGCTCCGCGACCACGCGCTGCGTGGACCCAACGACGATCGCCTGGGTCCGCGGTTCCCCGACCTGACGAAAGCGTACGCGCCGGAGCTCCGCCAGCTGGTCAAGGCGACGGCTGCCAAGGCGAACATCGCGCTCGAGGAAGGCGTCTACGTCGCGATGCCCGGACCGACGTACGAGACACCCGCCGAGGTCAAGATGCTGCAGACCGTCGGCGCGCACGCGACCGGCATGTCGACCGTTCCGGAGGTCGTCGTCGCGCGGCACATGGGTGCACGCGTGATCGGCATCTCGTGCATCACCAACCAGGCCGCCGGCATCACCGGTGCCGAGCTGTCGCACGAGGAAGTCACCGAGACCGCGACCCGCGTTCGCGCGACGTTCGAGACGCTGCTCGATTCGATCTTGGCCGCATTGGTGGCGGAGAAGGAGCTCGCGTGAGCAAGGAGCTGGATGATCTCGCGGTCGCCGCGCAGCAACGCGCGCACGCGCCCTACTCGAAGTTCAAGGTCGGCGCCGCGATCGAGATGAGCGATGGCAAGCGCTACACCGGTGCGAACATCGAGAACGCGTCGTACGGGCTCGCGATCTGCGCCGAGCGCACGGCGATCTTCGCGGCGGTGCTTGCCGGCTCCCGCCAGTTGCACGAGGTCTCGGTGATCACGGATGCGTCACCGCCCTCCTCTCCCTGCGGCGCGTGTCGCCAGGTGCTGCTCGAGTTCGCGGATGATCCGCACGCGGTGACCGTCACCTCGATCAACCCCAAGGGCGAGCGCCGCTCGTGGACGCTCGCGCAACTGATCCCCGACGGGTTCACGGGCAAAGAGCTGCCTTGAGCGAGTTGGTCTTACGAGGCGGAACGATCCTGACGATCGATCCGCAGCACCGAGTGCTGTCCGGCGACGTCGCCTGCAAGGACGGCGAGCTCGTCCAGGTCGGCGGCACGTACACGCCCGCGACGAGCGACTACCAGATCGTCGACTGCGCCGGCACGCTCGTGATGCCCGGGCTCGTGCAGGCACACGTCCACACGGTGCAGACGCTCGCGCGCGGTCGCGCCGATGATCTCGAGCTGATGGACTGGCTGCGCGGCGTGATCTGGCCGTACGAGGGCAGGCTCGACGCCGACGCGGCAAGTGCCGCCGGTGAGCTCGCATGCGCCGAGCTGCTCCTCGGTGGCACGACGGCGATCCTCGACATGGCGACGGTGCATCACACCGACGAGATCTTTCGCGCCGCCGAGCGCTCCGGCATCCGCGCCACGATCGGCAAGGCGATGATGGACGCACCCGACACGCCGGCCAGCCTGCGCGAGTCGACGGCGTCCTCGCTCGACGAGTCGGAGAAGTTGATCAAGCGCTGGCACGGCACCGCCGATGATCGCCTGCGCTACGCGTACGCGCCGCGCTTCGTGCTGTCGTGCACCGACGAGCTGTTGCGCGAGGTCGGCGTGCAGAGCAAGGCCAAGGGTGTCCGCGTGCACACCCATGCGAGCGAGAACCGAGGTGAGATCGAGCTCGTTCGGCAACGCTTCGGCAAGGACAACATCGACGTGTTCGCCGACCTCGGGTTGCTCGGCGATCACGTCTGTATCGCCCACGGTGTGCACCTGTCCGCTGCGGAGCGCGCGGTGCTCGCGAAGACCGGCACGCACATCTGCCACTGCCCGTCGTCGAACTTGAAGCTCGCTTCGGGTGTCTGCGACGTCCCCGCCCTGATCGCAGCCGGCGTCTCGGTGGCGATCGGGGCCGACGGCGCGCCGTGCAACAACAACCTCGACGGCTTCCTCGAGCTTCGCCTCGCCGCGCTGCTTCACAAGCACGCGCACGGTCCACGCACCCTGCCCGCGGCGGAGGTCGTCAGGCTCGCCACGCTCGGCGGCGCTGCGGCGCTCGGGCTCACCGACAAGATCGGCTCGCTCGAGGTCGGCAAGCGTGGCGACCTCATCGCGATCGATCTCTCGCCACTCCACCAGGTCCCGTCGTCGTCGCCATGGTCGGTCGTCGCGTACGCCGCGAAGGCGTGCGATGTCCGGCACGTCGCCGTCGACGGGCGCCTCGTCGTTCGCGATCGCTCGCTGCAGACGCTGGATGTCAAAGCCGTCCGAGATCGGGCCGTCCGCGCGGCGAACCGCTTGTTCCCGTAGTTGGCTCGATGAGTGGCTCAAAGAGCCTGTCCGTGCTAGGCCTTACGTCCGTCGTCATTCTGAGGGGACGTCGAGAAGGAGCAGCTTTGCCCGAGCCTAAGGTCCGTAACCGTCCCGAGCGTATTTTCATTTCTGTCGACGAGAGCACCGGATTCTCGGTGATGTCGTTCCATCCCGCCGACTCCGGGGACCCGTTCAAGTACGAGGACGACAAGACTGGCAAGCGCGCTCTGGCCGGGGCGCAGTCCATCACGGCGAAGTATCCGGGGGTCACGATCTCCGGCCCGCACTTCCACGCTGCTCGTCCCGCGAAGGCTCGGATCCGCCCGCGCAAGCCCGCGGCGGGGTAGCTGTTTCCAGGCGGCGCGCGTACTCTGCGCCGCCTAGTGTTGGGGCTCTTCCTCCGGTTCGCGCTCGTCCTGCTCGCCGCGTGCAGCATGCGACGACCACCGGCCCATCCGACCGAGCGCGCGCTGTTCCGCGACTTGGAGCGGCAGGTAACGATCGCTGCAGCCACTGGCTGGGGCATCGATCGCGTGGAGGTCGAGGGCATGCTCGAGACCTCGATCGAATCGACGTGCCGCGTGCATCCTCTCGCACGCCGAGCGCTCGCGAGATGGCTCGATGATCAGATCGTGCAGCAAGGCGGCGACGTCGAGATCGCCTGGCGCGAGCGAGGCAGGAGCCTGAAGAAGGTCGACGACCTGCTCGTGCTAACGCGCGTGCGCTTGGTGCTTCGCCGTGCCGAGGAATCGGCACACGAGTGTCCGTTCTGGATCGAGCCAGACGACAACTACCGTGGCCGCCAGATCTCGCAGCACCGATTCCAGTTCTCGCTCGGCGGTGGTGGCAAGGCGATCGCGATCCACCAAGGCGAGGATGTCGATGTCTCCGCCGGCGGCGCGGGCCGGCTGCTGTTCGGCCGCATGCTCGGCAACGGCGACGGCGTCTACATCGGCCTCGAGATCGGGGGCAGCGCCGCGTTCCCCAAGGACGACATGGGCAATCGCGGCAACCTCGAGATCGCCGCCGACGTGGTCGCGCCGCTGGTCTATCGCAAGACGTTCCTCAACTCGTACGTCGAGCTCGAGGGTGGTTGGATCGGCCGCACCACCGAGCGCGACTGGAACAAGTACGATCACGGCGTTCACGTCGGCGCCGCGTTCGGTGCGCGCGCCCTGCGGACGCGCTTCGTGTTTCCCGGCGCGGCGTTCGGGATCTCCTACGAGCGCGTCTGGGGCGATGAGGACATCACCATGTTCAAGGTCGGGGCGCGGGTGGCGCTGGACCTGGACTTGTAGAGCCCGGAGCAAGCGCAGGACAAGCGTGTGCCGCTCACGCAGGTAAGGTACGGAGCGCGCCGTCGAAGGACGACGGCTAGCTTTGCTCGGAGACCAGCTCGGCTTCTTGTGCCTGCGTCGTCGTCGACGGCAGTGCGTAGCCGGTGACGTGCGGATCGCTGAGGTAGGTATCCGTGACGCGCTTCTTCTTCGGCCAGAACGGCAGCATCCGCAGCGGGGTCATCAGCAAGTTGCCGAGCCCACCGAGCGCCTTGCCGCCGTACGCCTCGGTGACGAGCATCGCGCGCGTGAAGCCACCGACCTCGGCGAGCGGCTTGTCGAGGACGCCGATCCGGCGGAGCCGCATCTCGGCACACTTGTTCGAGTGCTCGAGGAACGCGGGGAGATGCTGCATCACGACGTGATCGGCGGGCAGCTTCTTCTTGAGATAGCCGGCGATCCGACGGACGCCCCACATCGAGACGAGGGACAAGCCGAGCAAACGGCGGCGCAACCACGCCTTGCCCTCGATCGCCTTCGCGGTCTGCTGCTCGCCGAACTCGACGTGGCGCTCTTCCTGTTTGACCGCGCGACGGAGGATGTCGATCGACGGCTTGTGGTCCAGCGTGTCGATCACCGCGTAGAACGCCTGGAGCACGAAGCCTTCGCCTTGCGCC
>JBBQJJ010000399.1:0-8324 GCA_038325805.1 Haliangiales bacterium | reverse complement strand
CTTCTTGTCGTCGTCGCGCTTCTTCGCTTCGTCGGCCTTCTTGGCCTCGTACGCCTTCTTGTCGTCGTCGCGCTTCTTCGCTTCGTCGGCCTTCTTGGCCTCGTACGCCTTCTTGTCGTCGTCGCGCTTCTTCGCTTCCTCCGCCTTCTCGGCGGCGCGCTTGGCGTCGGCGACCTTCTTCTCGTCGTCGCGCTTCTTTGCTTCTTCCGCCCTCTCGGCGGCGCGCTTGGCGTCGGCCTTCTTGTCTTCCTCGGCCCTCTTGGCCTCGACTGCCTTCTTGTCGGCGTCGGCCTTCTTGTCGGCGTCGGCCTTCTGGTCAGCGTCCTTCTTCGCTTCCTCGGCCCGCTTGGCCTCGGCCGCTTTCTTGTCGGCTTCCTTTTTTGCGGCGTCGGCCTTCTTGGCCTCGTCGCCATCGTCCTTCTTCGCGTCGTCCTTCTTCGCGTCGTCCTTCTTCGCGTCGTCCTTCTTTTCGCCGCGCTTTGGACGGTCGCGTTTGCGCTCGTCCTTTTTATCGTCCGGTTCCTTCTTCTCCTCGGGCGCAGGTTGCGCCGAGCTGACCGGAGAACCGGCAACACTCAACAAGCTCGCGAGACACGCAGAAAGCAGCCAACGATGCAGCATGAAGCTCCTGACCTCTGGGCGTGAGACGGGACGAGAGTAGCTCCCCGGTCATTCACGTTCCCGTGTTTTGAAGATCGAGTTTTCGCTGGCGAGGCAGAACGCCCCGCTGATCGGTTTCGCCGATCTCCGCCAAGTAATCTCGCGGCCGGCGGGGTTTCGAGACGGCTACCGGACTACCGCGTGCGAGGCCGAGCGCAACGGCTAGCGCCGCTGCGCCGGGAGGTTGTCCACCAGTCGACCCACGATCGTCTCGTGTGCCTTGTCGACCTCGACATCAGTCAACGTGCGATCGACCGCGCGATAACGGATCGACCACAGCATGCTCTTCATGCCTTCGCCGAGCTTCGCGTCACGATAGTCCTCCATCAGCCGCACGGTCGCGAGCAGCGGCTCGCCGACGCTATCGATCACTTCTTCGATCCGCGCCGCCGGGATGGTCTCCGACAACAGGAGCGAGACATCGCGCGTCGAGCCCGGGAACTTCGGGATCGGTCTCATCTGCGACGGCCCCGCGAGCGGCAGCGTCATCAGATCGAGATCGAACGCGAACGCCGGTCCTTCGACGCCGAGCTTCTTGCGTGTCTCCGGGTGGACCTCGCCGAACCAGCCCACCACCACGTCACCGATCACGAGCTCGCCGGCGACGCCGGGATGCAGGTACCCGACGCCGGTGGTCGCCCGCGTCTTGACCGCCACGTTGCCCGCGACTGCACGGATCGCGACGAGTGCGTACGCCTTCGCGTCGAACGCGTCCCACGGCGTGCCATCGCCGAGCTGCGACGGCCGCTTGCCCGCGCACACGCCCGCGGCCCACGTCGGCTCGTCAGCGAGCTCGTGCATCGGTCGCTCGGTGATCGAACCGTCGCGACGCAGGAAGATGCTGCCGACCTCGAACAGACAAACGTCCGGACGACCGTGGCTCTGGTTGCGTGCGACCGCCGCGAGCAAGTTCGGGATCAGCGACGTCCGCATCACCGCTTGATCCGCGGACATCGGGTTGCGCAGCGCGATCGGTTGCGCGCGGCGATCGCTCGCCGGCACCCCGAGCGCGGCATTTCGATCGACCGACTGAAACGTGAACGTGATCGCTTCCCACGCACCCGCTGCCGCGAGCGCCGCACGGGCGAGCTCCGCGCGATCCGCAGGACGCGGCGGAGGCCCCTGCCGCAGCACTGGCAGCGTGCTTGTCACCTGCTCGTAGCCGACGATCCGGATGATCTCCTCGATCACGTCGATCTCGCGGGCGATGTCCGCGCGCGCCGTCGGTGGAGTGACGTCGAGTTGCTCGCCTCCACCACCGACCGTGCACCCGAGGCGGGTCAGTGCATCGCGGCACGTGGCTGGATCGAGCGCGACGCCCGTCACCAACCGAACGCGTGGCATCCGCACGGCGATGGTCACCGGCTGGTTGACGCGCGGGTAGTGATCGACCGCATCCCCGATCACCTTGCCGCCCGCGACCGTGCACAACAGGCGTGCCGCCCGCGCGGACGCGAGTGCGGCCAGCTCGGGGTCGACGTTGCGCTCGAACCGATGCGACGCCTCGCTGTGGAGGCCGAGCCGTCGCGCGGTGCGCCGGATCGTCAACGGATGGAAGCTCGCCGCCTCGAGCAGCACGCGCGTGGTCGGGTTGGTGACCTCGGTGTCGAGGCCGCCCATCACGCCCGCCAAGGCGATGCCCTTCGCGCCGTCACGGATCATCAGATCGCCAGGGATCAGCGTGCGCTCGAGGTTGTCGAGCGTCTTGAACACTTCGCCGTCACGCGCGGGCGACACGCCCACCGTGCCCGAGGTCAGCGTCGCGGCGTCGAACGCGTGCAGCGGCTGCCCGAGCTCGAACATCACGTAGTTCGTGACGTCGACGACGTTCGAGATCGGCCGCACGCCCACCGAGCGCAGCCGTGCGGCGATCTTCCGCCCGAAGCCAGTGGACGGGCCGATCGTGACGCCATCGATCACGCGCGCGATGTAGCGAGCACACAGCGCGGGGTCCGCGATCTCGACCTTCACACCCGCCGTGCCGTCACCCAGATGCGCCGACAGATCGTGGTCGGGCAGCACCAGCTTGCCGCCCAGCATGGCGACCAGCTCGCGCGCGACGCCGAGGTGACCGAGCACGTCGCCGCGGTTCGCGTACGCCTTCATCTCGAGCAACCAGTCGTCGAGGAACAGCGCCTTCTGCGCGGGTTGGCCGAGCTGCGTGGCATCGCTGGGATCCAGCACGATGATGCCCGAGTGATCGTTCCCCAACCCGAGCTCGTCTTCCGAGCACAGCATGCCCGGCGACATCACGCCCTTCACCGGCTTCGCCGCGAGGGTCATCCCGTTCGGCAACCTCGCGCCGACCTGCGCCCACAGCACTCTGCCGCCCGGATCCGGGACGTTGTTCGCACCGCATACGACCTGCGTCGCGGCGCCGCCCCTTTCGGTGATCACGTCGACCAGCGTCAGCTGCTTCTTCGCATCCGAGCCCGGATGCGGCGACTTCCCCACCACCTCCGCGACCACGACGCCGGTGAAGCCCGCGCCGAGGTTCGTCATGCCTTCGATCTCGAGACCGCCGCGCGTGAGCACGCGCGCGCCTTCGTCGACCGTCGGTTGCTGATCGAGGTCACATAGCTCGAGGAGCCAGCTCCACAGGATCTTCATTAGAACTGCTCCAGGAAGCGGACGTCGCCCTCGTAGTAGAACTTGATGTCGTTGACGCCGTGGCGAAGCATCGCCATGCGTTCGAGGCCCATGCCGAACGCGAAGCCGGTGTACTTCTCGGCGTCGATCTTGACGTGCGCGAACACCTCGGGGTCGACGACGCCCGAGCCACCGATCTCGACCCAACCGGTGCCCTTGCACACCCGGCACGCCGACACCGCCGGCTCGGCGCCCATGCAGAAGCTGCACTGCATGTCGACCTCGGCGCCGGGCTCGACGAACGGGAAGTACGACGGCCGCAGCCGGATCTTGAGATCGCGCTGGAAGAACCGCGAGACGAAGTGGATCAGCGTGCCCTTGAGATCGGCGAACGAGATGCCCTCGTCGACCGCGAGGCCTTCGAGCTGCGTGAACATCGGCGAGTGCGTCGCGTCGTCGTCGCGGCGATACACCACGCCCGGTGCCACGATCCGGATCGGCGGCTGCTGGGTGAGCATCGTGCGGACCTGCACCGGGCTCGTGTGCGTGCGCAGCAGGATCTCTTCGCCCGTGATGTAGAAGGTGTCCTGCATGTCGCGCGCGGGGTGATCCTTCGGAATCGCGAGCGCCTCGAACGTGTTCCAGTCGGTCTCGATCTGCGGACCGTCGGCGACGACGAACCCGAGCTCGCTGAAGATCTGCACGGCCTCGAGCCGCACCTGACTCATCAGGTGGAGCCGGCCCTGCCCCATCGTCGGTCGCGCGGGGAGCGTGACGTCGACCCTGCGTGCGAGGTCTGCCCTCGCCGCGGCGTTGACAAGGTCCGCGAGCTTCGCGGCGGTGCGCTCCTCGATCACCTGCTTGACGCGGTTGGCAGCGACCCCGACCTGCGGTTTGTCACCTGGCGGGAGCTTGCCGAGGTCCTTCATGACCTCCGAGACTTTTCCCTTCTTGCCGAGGAACTGCGCCTGAGCCCCTCGGATCGACTGTTCGTCGACGAGCGGTTGGATCACGGCGAGGAACTCCTCGCCGAGACGATCGAGAGTCGAGATCAGCTCGTTCGCATTCATGAAGCACTCCAACGCAAAAACGGCGACCCTTGCGGAGCCGCCGTGATTGAGAGGTCCAGGGTTGGACCGGCAATGTGAACGACGAGCTCTACGCGGTCGCGATCGCCTTGAACGCCACCGGGTCGCTGATCGCGATCTCGGAGAGCATCTTGCGGTTGATCGTGACGCCAGCCGACGTCAGCTTGCCGATCAGCTTGCTGTACGTGGTGCCGACCGTCCGCGCCGCCGCGTTGATGCGCTGGATCCAGAGCGAGCGGAAGTCCCGCTTCTTGACCTTGCGCGACCGGTACATGTGCATCCAAGCGTGCTGCACGGCCTCGTTGGCGACCGCGTGGCAGCTCGAACGCTTGCCGCGGAAGCCCTTCGCATGCTTGAGCAAGCGGTTGCGGCGACGGCGAGCTTTGAATCCTCGTTTAGCGCGGGGCATACATCAGTCCTTGTAGGGCAGCAGCTTTTCGATCTGGTGGTGGTGCGCCGCAGGCACGTACCCGGCGTTCCGCAACTGACGCTTGCGCTTCTGGGTGCGGTTGGTGAGGAGGTGGCGTTTAAACACCCTCCGGAACTTGAACTTGCCGGTGGCAGTACGCTTGAAGCGTTTCTTGGCACCGGAATGGGTCTTGACCTTGGGCATAGCTACCGTCGCTGGAAAGGCTGGTCTTATGCCCCAGCGTTTGTGGGAACACAAGGACCTTGAAACGTTTTGCGCGGAGCCGGAGATCCTTTGGAGCCCCCGGTCCCGCGCATGCATCACGAGGAACTTCGAAGCCTTAGGCTTTGACGTCGGCTTTGACGTCGGCTTTGGCGTCGGCTTCCGCCGCGCCCTCACCTTCCAGATCATCTTCGTCGTCGTCCTCGTCGACGTCCGCGTTGATCTGGTCTTCGTCGAGATCATCCTCATCCGGCTCGGGCGGCGGAGGTTGCTTGTTCGGCTGGTCTTTCTTCTGGGACAGCGCGGCTTGCTGCGCGGCGGCAGCGGCGGCCGCCTTCTTCGCGTTCTGCGCCTTCTGGACCACGCCCGGCTTGGGCGAGATGACCATGATCATGCGCCGGCCTTCCATGTTCTGGTTGGCCTCGACCGACGAGATATCCGCGCAGCGATCGATCACGCGATGGAGGACCGCGAGACCCGTCTGCGGGTGCGTGATCTCGCGACCGCGGAACACCACGGCGAGCCGCACCTTGTTGCCCTCTTCGAGGAACCGGCGGACATGCTTCACCTTGAAGTCCATGTCGTGGCCCTCGGTCTTGGGGCGGAACTTGATTTCCTTGGTCTCCACCGTCGACGCGCGCTTCTTCGCCTGCTGCTTCTTCTTCGCTTCCTCGTACTTGTACTTGCCGTAATCCATGATCCGGCAGACGGGAGGAAACGCGCGCGGCGAGATCTCGACGAGGTCGAGCCCCTTCTCCTCGGCGAGCCGCAGCGCTTCGTGCGTGGGCATGATGCCCAGCTGATCTTCCTCGGATATGACCCGGATCTCCGGGACGCGAATCCGATGGTTGATGCGAAGGCCCTGCTCGGGGCGGCGGCGGTCAAAACGTCCAGGCGGTCGACCGTTCATCGAAAGCAGCTCATGTACATGTGTCTCTGGGGGCTCCGGTGTGTAGGGGCCCGGTTGTACCCCGGTCCCCTGACACGTGGCACCGCGTTTTCGCCAATTGTTGCTCGGCCTCCTCAGGGCAGGCGATCGACTGCGAGCCTGCTACCCCGTTCGGATGAGTGACTACGTCCCGCCGCCTGTTTGGGTCAATTCCTCCTCTGGCGGTCAATTCGCCTCGATCAACCGCCCGGTCTCCGGAGCCACCCACGTTCAACCGCTTCCGGTAGGTGCCCATCCCTTCCAGCTCTACTCGCTGGCGACGCCCAACGGGCAGAAGGTCTCGATCATGTTCGAGGAGTTGCTCGCCGCCGGTCATGCCGGCGCCGAATACGATGCCTGGGCAATCGACATCAGCAAGGGGGATCAATTCGGCGACGGCTTTGTCGCCCTGAATCCCAACTCGAAGATCCCGACCGTGCTGGATCGCAGCGGAACGTCACCGGTTCGATTGTTCGAGTCGGGTGCGATCCTGGTTCACCTGGCAGAGACCTTCGGGGCGTTGCTGCCGACCGAGCGTACTGCGCGGGCAGAAACCCTGTCGTGGCTGTTCTGGCAGATGGGCTCCGCGCCCTTCCTGGGCGGAGGCTTCGGCCACTTCTACGCGTACGCGCCAGTCAAGCTCGAGTACGCGATCAATCGCTACGCGATGGAGGTCAAGCGCCAGCTCGATGTCCTCGACCAGTTGCTCGCCACCCGCAGGTTCGTCGCCGGGGACGACTACACGATCGCCGACATCGCGATCTGGCCGTGGTACGGGGTGCTCGTACGCGACGGCATCTACAAGGCGCAGGAGTTTCTATCGGTGCACGAATATACCCACGTGCTGCGATGGGCGAATCAGGTCGGCGCGCGGCCCGCGGTGCAACGCGGGGCCCGGGTCAATCGCACCTGGGGCGACGCGCCCTTGCGGGAGCGACATGCTGCCGCTGACCTCGACACCTAGCGTGTGACGTCAGTACGGGATCGCGATCTCGGCGGTGATCCTGGTCAGAAAGTCCGCGAGCGACATCTGGCCGAGGTTCGTCTCCTTGCCGGTGCCGCGAGAGCGTGGTGCGACCGCCTTGGCCTCGACCTCTTTGTCGCCGAGCACGAGCGTGTAGGCGACGCGCGCCAGCTGTGCCTGCTTGATCATCGAGTTCAAGTTGTCGGCCGAGCGATCGACATCGACGCGCACGCCGGCGTTGCGCAACGTCACCGCGACCTCCTCCGCCCACGGCAGGTGCCGCTCCGCGATCGGGATGATGCGGACCTGCTCCGGCGCGAGCCAGGTCGGGAACGTCCCGGCGAAGTGCTCGATCAAGATGCCGATGAAGCGCTCGAACGAGCCGTAGATCGCGCGGTGGATCACCACCGGGCGCTCGCGCTTGTTCTCCGTCGAGACGTACTCGAGGTTGAAGCGCTCGGGCGCGTTGTAGTCGAGCTGGATCGTCCCGAGTTGCCACTTGCGACCGATCGAGTCGGCGACGTCGAAGTCGATCTTTGGACCGTAGAACGCGCCATCGCCCGGCTTGAGCTCGTACGGCAAGCCCGTCTTCTCGAGCGCCGCCTTGAGCGCGGTCTCCGCGCGATCCCACAGGGCGTCGTCGCCGATCTTCTGCTCGGGACGCGTCGCGAACTTCGCCGTGAACTGCAGCCCGAACGCCGAGTACACGCTCGAGATCATCTTGGTCAGCGCGAGCACCTCGTCGGTGATCTGCGACTCCATCAGATAGATGTGCGCGTCGTCCTGCTGGAACTGGCGCACCCGCGTCAGGCCGCTCAGCACGCCCGTCGCCTCGTTGCGATGCAGCACGTCCTGCGTGTGCAGGCGCAGCGGCAGCTCGCGATAGCTCCGCAGCTTCATCCCGAAGTAGAGGTGATGCGACGGACAGTTCATCGGCTTGAGCGAGAAGCTCGCGCGCTCGTCCTCGGGCAGCGCCGGATCCGCCTCGGGGTCGAGGATCAGGAACATGTTCTCGCGGTACTTGCCCCAGTGACCCGACGTCTCCCACAACGACTTGTTGTAGAGCAGCGGCGTCTTGATCTCCTCGTAGCCGTTCGACAGGCAGAGCTTGCGCATCGCCGTCTGCAGCTGCGTGAAGATCGCCGTGCCCTTGTGCGTCCAGAACACCGCGCCGGGTGCGGCGGGATGGAACGCGAACAGGTCGAGGTCCTTACCGACGCGTCGGTGATCGCGCTTCTTCGCCTCTTCTTGCTGGTGGACCCACGCGTCGAGCTCTTTCTGCGTGTGAAAGGCCGTGCCGTAGATCCGCTGGAGCTGCGCGTTGCGATGATCGCCGCGCCAGTACGCACCGGCGACGCTGAGCAACTTGATCACGCCGATCTTTCCCGTCGACGGCGCGTGGGGCCCGAGACAGAAGTCGACCCAGTCGCCGTGCGAGTAGAGCGTCAGCGTGTTGGTCGCTGC
>JBBQJJ010000398.1:0-8345 GCA_038325805.1 Haliangiales bacterium | reverse complement strand
CTCCTTCTCGACGTTCGAGTTGACGAACTGCGGCTGACCGTCGACGAAATACACTTCCTTGAGCACACCCGCCCTGCCCTCGAGCGACAGCATGCCGGTGGCGCGCGTCTTCGCGAGGTTGAAGACGACGCCGAGCACCGGGCGGTCGCGCAGATCGCCGACCTCGCGCGGCCCCGAGGGAACCTCGACCGGTTCCGCGATCACGTCGTCGTCGCCGACGATGACCTCGGTGCCCTGCGTATCCGGATCGCTGGCCACGCCCGTCGGGATCGCGTCGCCCGCGATGTACGCGGCACGCGCGGCGCGGGCATCCGCCTCGGCGCGCATCAAGCTCATCCGCGTCATCGGGCCCGACAAGGCTTCTTCGTCGGAGGTGATCTGGCGAACCACGGCACCGCCGGGATCTGCGGAGGGCTCGAGATCTGCCGTCGGCGAGTTGATCACCCTGCCGATCAACCCGGCGAGGTCGCGGTTGGTCGTGCCCGTCGTGCGGCGCAGCCACTCGTCGAGCGCGTCGCGAAACTGCGCGGCGGATTGCCAGCGATCCTCGGGACGCCGCTGCAACGCACGCCCGCACAACACGCGGAGCTCGACCGGAAACTCGCTCGCATATTTGTGCAGGCGATCGAGCCGCGCGTCGCGAACCATCAACAGGATGTCGAGATCGTTGGTCGAGGTGAACAACCGGCGCGCCATCACCATCTCGGCGAGCAGGATGCCGACCGAGAAGATGTCACTGCGTGCGTCGATCTCGCCGCCCGACACCTGTTCGGGGCTCATGTAGCCGTACTTGCCCTTGAGCGTGCCGGCCTCGGTCTTGTGGCGGCGCTCTGCGGCACGCGCGATGCCGAAGTCGGTCAGCTTGACGTCGCCGCGCCACGACAGCAGCACGTTGCCCGGCGAGATGTCGCGATGGACGATGCCGAGCGGCTTGCCGGTGTTGTCGAGCGCGTTGTGCGCGTAGTCGAGCGCATCGCAGACATCGCGTGCGATCACCGCGGCGACCTCCGCGGGTAGCCGGATCTGGACACGAGCGCACTCGCGGAGCAGCGCGAGCACGTCGAGCCCATCGACGTACTGCATCGCGATGTATGGAGTGTCGGCATCGGTGCCGAGCTCGAACACCGAGACGATGTTGCGGTGGTCGAGCTGCGCCGTGATCCGCGCCTCGTCGATGAACATCTCGACGAACTGCTTGTCGACCGCCAGGTGCGGCAGGATCTTCTTGATCGCGACCAGCTTCTCGAAGCCGTGGTCGCCGCTGAGCGTGGCCTTGAACAGCTCGGCCATCCCACCGACCGCGAGCCGGTCGAGGATCGTGTATCTGCCGATCTGCTTGGGCATGGACACGATCACAGCGGGCTCATCATAGACAACTTCGACCAACTTCCAGCTTTGGAGACGGGCACTTCACGGCCCGGCTGCCAGTTTGGCAGCCCCCGCGCTGGACCCGCAGTCTGCATGGCGCGGAGGCGGTCTACAAGCACCGAGCGATGCAGGCGCGACGCGGAGTTACCAGGCGATCGCCCCCGTGGCACGCCACGTGGACTTGCTCCGGTCAGAGGTCGTCGATGTCTCAACTCCCCCACTTGCAGCGCATCATCGGCGGCCTCTTTGGTTTCTTCACCCGGGGTTGGGTCTTGACCTTCGCCACCGTGGTGATCTGCGCTGTTTTCGCAGCCAAGACGGCATCGTCGTTGATCGAGGCCGACGTACTCCTGCCGTCTGCTCACGCGGCGACGCAGGAGCCCACCCGCAAGAAGCCGGCAGCACCGCCCGTCAAGCCGGATGGCGCCGTGCTGACCGAGCGCAACATCTTCTGTTCGGAGTGCGTGCCTGAAAAGCCGTCCTCCAACAACGGCGTCTATCGCGGCGAGCCCATCCTGCTGATCGCGACCACGATCGCCGATGCAGGTCCACGCGCCACGCTGCGCGTGCTGTCGACCGAGGTCCAGGGCAGCTGGGGTCTCGAAGAAAAGGTCCCCGGGGTCGGCAAGATCACGCGCGTCGGTGGGATCTCGATCGACGTGATGGACGAGTCCGGCAATACCAAGACGATCTCGCTGCTCGATGCGCAGGCGGCCGTGGTCACCGGTGGCACGGCAATGCCGCCGGATGCCCACGCGCCGCGCAAGGTGGAGAACCCGTTCGAGGGCCAGATCAAGAAGCTGTCGGACGGCTCGTACGAGGTCGATCGCGGCGTCGTCCGCCAGCTCGTCGCGGGCGGTGGTGCGAACGCTGGCGCGACAGCCTCCCCGATCGTCGAGAAGAACGAGGTCAAGGGCCTGCGGATGCGCGGCGTTCGGCCGAGCTCCGCGGCGGGTCAGATCGGGCTGCGCAGCGGTGACACGATCGCGGCGATCGACGGCGAGCAGATCAAGACGATGGAGCAGATGCTCGATCTCTACGGCAAGCTCGACAAGCTCAACGGCATCGAGCTCCAGGGCACGCGCGCCGGCAAGCCGCTCAGCATCCAGCTCCGGTTCAAGTAGTCCTCACAGGAGGAGTCCCCTCCCGAGCAGCACGGTCAGGCCCATGAAGCCCGCGACTGCCATGCCGAAGATCGAGCAGAACCAGATCAGCACGCGATCGCCCGGGGTCAGGTGACGCGTGAATCGCTCCTGGCCATTGGCCATCGAGTTGATCGCGTAGATGCCCGACAGGAACGTCATCGTGATCACCCCGACCACGACGAGCAGGAAGCCCGACAGCGGCGAGAAGAACGACATCACACCCGTCAGCGCGCAGGCGATGCCAGCGGTCCGGATGTTGTGCGCGGCGCGCTTGTCGGTCTCGAGGATGTCCGAGGCCGCAGCGCACCTCGCGCAGACCATCTGCGCATCCGCCGTGTACAGCGCGTTCGCGGGATCGATCATCGTTCCACAGCCGTTGCACGCGACGTTTGCCATGATGAGCTCCTAGTAACGGTAGTGACGGGTCTCGCTGACGGCTGACATCGCGACGATGATCAACAGGATGATGATCGCGTTGAGCACGATCGCGAGGATCGAGCAGATCAAGATCGCCGGCTTGTCACCTTGGATGTGCTGCGTGAACCGTTCGTCTCCGCGCTTGTTCACCGAGGTCAGGGCATAGATCGCCGAGATCATCGATGACGCACTGAGCAGGAAGATCGGGTTGAACACGAAGCTGATCGCGGCCGAAATCAGCGAGTAGTAGGCCGCGTTACGGATGTTGTGGCCGACGCGCATGTCGCCCACCACGAGATCGACCTTCGCGTTGCACATGGTGCAGGCGATCCGTGCATCCGCCGTGTAGAGCACCTGATCGGGCGTCAGCGGCGCCCCACAAAAATTACAAGCCACCCGCTGCATCCCCTGCATGGCGACGGTTATCCCGGGAATGCAGGGTGTTCACAAGACGTTTCGTGAAGCCGGTCGTTTCCTTGCGGCCGTGATCTCGGCCGACGAGAATCGCCACAGCCATGCCGGAGCCCACCCAAAAGCGACGCTCCGGTGCGTTCGCCGTCGCGGCCGGCATCTTTCTGTCGCGGATCGCGGGGCTCGTTCGCGAGCGCGTGTTCGCGCACTACCTCGGCACCTCTCCCGCGGGTGCTGCATTTCGCCGGGCGCTCCAGATCCCGAACCTGTTGCAGAACCTGCTCGGCGAGGGCGTCCTCTCCGCGTCGTTCATTCCGATCTACGCTCGGCTGCGCGCCGAGGGAAACCACGAGGTCGCGGCCAAGGTCGCCCGTGTGATCGGCACCCTGCTCGCGCTCCTGGCGAGCGTGATCGCCGTGCTCGGCGTGGTCGCGGCGGATCCGCTGGTCGATCTACTCGCACCCGGCTTCGAGGAGTCGACGCGCGATCTGATGGTCCATCTGGTTCGGATCATCTTCCCCGGTACGGCGTTGCTGGTGATGAGCGCGTGGTGTCTCGGCGTACTCAACAGCCACGACAAGTTCTTCCTGTCGTACGTCTCGCCGGTGCTGTGGAATGCGGCGCTGATCGGCGCGGCGATCGCAGCCGGAGCTCACGTCGCCGTCGATGCCGATGTTGCCATCTGGCTCGCGTGGGGCGCGGTGATCGGCTCGGCGGCGCAGTTCTTGATCCAGCTTCCGACGGTGATCTCGCTGCTTCGCGGGATCACACCGTCGCTCGACACCAAGACGGAGGGCGTCGGCTCCGCGCTGCGGGCGTTCGTACCGGTGCTGATCGGCCGTGGCTCGGTCCAGATCTCGGCCTACATCGATCAGATCGCCGCGAGCTATCTCGGCGAGAGGATCGTGGTCGGGCTCGCGTTGGCTCAGACGCTCTATCTGCTCCCGATCTCGCTGTTCGGGATGGCGATCTCGGCTGCCGAGTTACCGGCGATGTCGGGTGCGCTAGGTGACGACGAGACCCGCGCGAAGCATCTCCAGGACCGTCTATCGTCGTCGCTGCGCCGCGTGGTGTTCCTGATCGTCCCGACCGCCGCCGCATTCGTCGCGATCGGAGGCCCGATCGTCACGCTGCTGTTCCAGACCGGTGCCTTTGATCAGAAGGACACCGGCCTGGTGTGGATCATCCTGGCTGGCTCGGCAGTCGGCCTCCTTCCCAACACGCTGGGGCGCCTCCTCGGCTCGGCGCTGTATGCGCTGCAACAGCCCAAGCCCGTGCTCCGTGCGTCGCTGGCGCGGATCGCCGTCGGCACCGGCATCGGTGTGACGATCGTGCTGACGACGCGCGATGCCACCACGTACCGGCCGGTTGCTGCGTTCGGGCTCACCGCCGCGACGGGCCTGGCTGCGTGGGTCGAGTTCGCGTTACTCCGTCGTGCGCTTACCGCTCGCATCGGGACGCCACCGATCCCGTGGCGACTCGCGGGTGGTGCACTGCTGGTGGCCGGGCTCGCCGGCACGGTCGGCTACGGCGCGAACTGGTTCGCGCTCCGGCTCGGGTTCCCGGGTTGGCTCGCCGCCATCGGCGCGATCGGCTCGTTCGGTGTGATCTACCTCGGCGCGATGATGATCGCGAAGGTGCCCGAGACGCGAGCGATCACGCGCCGCTTCCTCCGCGGTTAGCTATCGCTCGTCGGGCTGCAGCGCCGTGAACTTCCCCGACGAGAAGGCGACGAGCAATCGCGCGCCGTCCCAGCGGAGTGCCGGGACCTCGCGCTCGTCGAAGGACCAGCTCTGCTCGACGCTGCCGTCGATGCCACGGAGCTCGACGACAGCGCGGCGCTCGCGGTCGAGATACCCCAGCGCGAACCTGCGCGGCCCGGTGCCGACGATCTCGACGCGGGTGTCGTCGGCGGCCGCGCTCAGCGCGAGCTTGATCGAGCGTCCGGTCTCGAACACGCGACGCAGCACGGTCTGACTCCGATCGCGCGACGCGAACAAGCAGGCATCGCGCACGCAGCCGAACCCGAGCAGCTGTTCCTCGCCCGGCACCGGGACCTTGGTGACGTAGGCCGAGCATGCCTTCGGAGTGCAGAAGTTCAGCTTCAGCTTGTTGCCGTCTCGCCAGAGCAACGCGAGGTCGGGGCCGGCGGATGCCACGCCACACCAGGTGACCTTCGCGGCATCGGTGTCGAGCTCGAGCGCATCGATCGCGAGCTCGGATGCACGCATCGGCCCGTGCACGATCCACACGCGGTTGTCGGCTTCGAGCCAGCCGATCCCGAAGCGATGCTCGTTGCTCGCCGCGCCCTCGCATAGCTGGGTGACCTTGTTGCCCCACGTCGACGGCTCGTCGGGGTTGCCGTCGTCGTCGAGCGCCGCGAGCTTGAGCTTCTTGCCGTCCTTCCAGCCGACGGTGGATCCCCTGCTCGTTCCAACGAAGCGCACCTCGTCTGCGAGCTGGAGCGACATCTGGTGCTCGGGGCGCGCGTCGCGATCCAACTCGTGAACCTGCCGATCGACGAGCACCGTGAAGCCGTCGCGCAGCACACCCGCCTGGACCCGCGGCGCGACCGCTTCGTCGTCACTCCGCCACATCCACCACGACCCGATCACCAATCCCAACAGCATCACCTTGCGCATGACCTCCATATACACTCGGGCGCGATGACGACGAAGATCGCGCGTCCGAGTTTCGATGCTCCCGCCTCCGAGTGGCTCGTCTATGGCGATGCCCTGCAGGAAGCCAACGATGTCCGTGGCGAGTTGATCGGTCTGTCGCATGCCGTCGACGAGGGCCGCACGCCGGCGGGCCTTCGCGACGCGTACGTCCAGCGCTACGCGACGCAGCTGCTCGGCCAGGCCGCGGATCAACTCGCGCACTACACGCTGCGCTGGAAGTTCTCCGAGCTGTCGTCGGTCGAGATCCGGATCGGCCCCGACGATGACGGCCCTGCTCTCGTCCGCGCGCTCCTCGAAGCGCCGACCGCCGAGCTACTGACGGACATCACGCTGGTCGGTGTCCCCGATGGCACGCGGCGCGTCGATCTATCGCCCGCGATGGATCTGCTCGGCGGTGCGAAGCAGGTCACCACGCTCGGCCTGGTCGACGATCGCGCTCGCAGCTCGCGGATGCTGGTCTCGCGCGACTTCGATCCCGGGGAGAACCTCGTCAGCTTCGGATCGATCAAGCCATTCGTCGACCGTCTCGTCGGTTTGACGTTCGACGTCGCCGACAGCTACGCGCTCACCGACCTGGAGAACTTCTCCGCGCCCGAGCTGCGCTCGTTCGCCCTGCGCAACCTCCACTTCTGCGACTACGACGATGCGCAGACGATGACGAGTCGGCTCGCCACCGCGACGTGGCCGAACCTCGAGTCGTTCGAGCTCCGCCTCACCGAAACCTGGGTCGCGAACGTGCCGGACGAGGTCGATGTCTACCTCCCGGTCTACTCGGCCGCGGACTACGAAGGCCGCGATGACGTCGACGATGGAGAGAACGAGGGCGTCAACTGGACGGACCAGCTACCGGCGGTCTTGAACACGCTCAAGGGCACGCCTCTCAAGCGGCTCGCGTTGACGTCGTTCAACTCGACGGAGCAGGTGTTCGAAGCCCTCGAGGCGTCGGGGCTGCTCGCCACGATCAAGATCCTGGATCTGTCGGATGCCGAGTTGCAGGATCGGCACGTCGAGTGGCTCGCCGAGCACACCGCGAACCTCGAGCAGCTCGTGATCGAGCGCACCTCGATCGAGGACGCCACGAGGCTTCCGAACGCCGTGCACTCGCAGCGAGCCGGCGGCGGCCCGACCTACCGCTACGTCGTCGGTCAGGAGTAGCGCGAGTCCGCGGCGGAGCCAGCCGCGGTGCCCATCACGCTCACGCTCGAGGGCGCTGCTCAGCAATTCGGTATTCAGCGATTGCGGCGATTCGGGCACGGGGGGACAGTCCTGCGCATGGATCAGGTGCTTCAGTATCTGAAGTCAGCGAGCGCATCCGACCTCCTCGCCGGGATAGGACTCGGGTTCCTGGCGTGGTTCGTCGTGCGTTACGGGTTGTTGGGGTTCTATACCGTCGATCAGAACGAGCGTGCCGTGATCACGAGCTTCGGCCGTGCCCAGCGACTGACCGGCGCGACGACGATGACCACGCCCGAGGGCAGCGCGATGCGCGACGACGAGAAGGAGCGCTACGTGTGGCCGCAGGTCCGCGTGGTGCAGCCCGGTGGCCCGTACTTTCGGTGGCCGTGGCAGCGCGTCCACAAGCTCTCGATCGCCACCCGTACCGTCAACATGGCGTGGGATCCCGACGAGCCGAGCGCGAATCGCGGCGGCACCCAGATCGATGCCGTCACCAAGGATCACTTGAACGTGGGTCTCCGTGGCCAGGTCCGCTTCCGGGTCTCCGAGCAGAACATGTACGCGTACCTGTTCGGCGTCAAGAACCCGGCCTCGCACGTCATGGGCTTCTTCGTCTCCATCCTGCGCGAGCGGATCGCGAACTTCGAGGCACCGCCTCCGAAGGAGGTGCCCGGGGTCGTCCCCGAGGTCCTCAAGGAGGCGCCGGCGCTCGACAACCAGACGATCGGTGTCTCGATCAACGACCTCCGCAAGAACCTTCGCAACCTCAACGACGTGATGGATAAGGAGTGCGCCTCGTCGGTGGCTCGCTACGGCGTCCACTTCGACGCGTCGCTGATCACCGAGATCGATCCCCCCGCCGAGGTCGACTCCGCGCTCGCGGCGATCAACACGGCGCACAACGTCGTGTCGTCGGATATCTCGCTCGCACAGGCCGGCGCCGACCAGCGGATCGTCCAGAGCAAGCGCGCCGTCGAGATCGAGACGCTGCGCGCGCAAGCCGAGGTCGAGCCGCTGCGCGCGCTCGCGAACCAGCTCAAGCAGCTTCACGACCAAGGCGGCAACGCGGCGGTCGAGGCCTACGTTCGTAACGTCCGGCTCGGCCTCTATGGCAAGGCCGATCGCATGTTCCTGGAGGACCGGTCAT
>JBBQJJ010000397.1:0-8482 GCA_038325805.1 Haliangiales bacterium | reverse complement strand
GCAGCGGTGCGTCGCGCTTCCGCACATCGTCGATCACCGCGACCGGCAACAGCAGCGCCCACACGCCGACCTGCGGTCTCGCGAGTGCGGCAGCACCGGCGAGCGCGCCGAGCACGATCCACGTTCGCAGCGTCCGCGGCTTGTCGTACGACGCATCCCAGCGCTCGAGCAGCCAGGTCGCGAACAGCGTGGAGTACGGATGCGCGTACCCGGGTTGGCGGATCGTGTAGTAGAGCACTGGCCCGGCAGCCGCGGCCATCAGTGCTCCGAGGTACGCCGGCGCTGCACCGAACCTCCGTCTGGAGAGGCGGTATGCGAGCAGGATCGCGCCGAGCATGCAGGGCACGCCGGTCCACATCACCAGCGTGGTCTCGATCCCGGAGAACCCATCGCTGCGATCGCCGGTGAGCCTGGCGATGCCGTGACCGAGCGCGAACACCGGGAGCTGGAGGAGCGCGGGGCCGATGCCGAACGGATTCGCCGGGCGGCCGAGCGGTGTCTTGCCCCAGCGGTAGTAGTTCTTGGTGACCTCGTACTGGTTGGCGAAGTCGAGGTCGCGGTCGAGCATCAGCGACGGCAGGTAGACGTAGTAGTAGTTGGCGTCGGCGTTCGGCTCGGTGATCGGGCGCTTCCAGCTGTCCTCGCCGAGCAACAGTGCGATCGTCAGCGCCACGCCGAGCAGCGCGGTGGCGATGGTGATGGGGCGGAGGCGGCGCAAGCTATCGACGATGGTAGGACTGCGAGCCCGGTCAGTGGCGTAGCCGGGTGTGTCGTTTCCCTCGCCAACTACGCGACACCAAAGCTGGTCCGACCGGCACGCCGAATGCTTCGTGGCGGGGCATGAAGACGGTCCTCCTTGCACTGCTGCTGGTTGGTTGCACCGGCCATGACGCGGACGAGATCTCACTCGACGACGAGTGGGGCATGGACGGGCCGCTGTTCCCGACCCCGCCGCCGGGCAAGGAAGACTCCGAGCTCCGCAAGGGTCTGCTCGTCAACACGGACACCACCCGCACCCAGGTCTGGACCGCCCGCAACAAGTGGGAAGACACCGAGACGGTCGCCGCCAGCGCAGCCGGCATGGCGTGGCCCGCGAACAGCGGCCTGACGTGGGATCAGAAGTACAGCACGTGGGTCGCGTCGCTCGAGTGGATCCCCTCGCTCGACGGGTTCTCGACCACCGTCAAGCTGACGACGCCGTGGGGCAAGACGTTGCCGTCGCCCAGCCTCGAGTGCGCGGAGACCTCGCTGTGGTTGCGCATCACGTTCGCGGCCTGGTTCGAGCTGCCGCTGTTCTTCGAGAGCGTCGACAGCACTGGTGCGCGCGTGTTCTTCGGGCACAACGGCGTGCGGACGGCATCGGGTCGCTACGCGAGCTCGCCCGAGTTCGCGATCAGGTACAAGGATCTGACGAAGACGTGGACGTCCTCCCAGGCATGGCCCGTTGACACGACGCTGAGAGGCAAGAAGGTCGCGGGCGGCGAAGATGTCCAGGCGATGATCGCTCCGGGTGCGGGGTTCGGCGCGTACCTCGACGAGATCCACCTCAACAAGCGCGTTGGTTACTTCACGGTGATGGCGCTCGACTACCTCGGGTCGATGAACATCGCGGATGCCTCGAATGCCTACAACATCATCCCCGACGCGGTTCGTCCCGGCGACACGCTGATCGAGCGCTGGCAGAAGAACGGCATCGGGCACACCCTCGTCGTCAAGGAGGTCGCCGAGCTCCCAGGCGGTAGCAAGGACGTCACCACGATCTCCGGATCGATGCCGCGCCGGCAGGGCGTACGGCAGTCGGGGCAGTCGTCGAAGAGCTACTTCACGAGCCAGTACACCGGCGGCCTGGGCACGGCCTCCGACGGCAACGAGTACGCGAGGCTCGGCGGCGGGATCAAGCGCTGGCGCGTCGCCAAGAACATCAACGGCTACTGGACGAACACCTGGATGGCGGCCGACGAGGCGAGCTGGATCAACTCGACCGACTACCCGCGGATCGCGGCGCGTCCCGGTCGCTTCGAACAGATCCTCGGCCAGGTCTCGCCGCAGCAGAAGAAGGCAGAGCTGCTCGTCCAGATCTCCGACGCGCGCCACCACCTCACCCAGTTCCCGGCATCATGCTCGGCGCGCGAACGACGCGAGCAAGCATTCCACGCGCTCTACGAGGTCGGCCCGCAGCTCGGCGAGACCAAGGCCGACATCGATGCCGAGCATCGCGAGCTCGAGGACTACGTGCTCGCGCAGCTCGACTACACGAAGAGCAAGACGTGCTGCTGGAACTCGTCGACGTCGGCGATGTTCGACATCGTGATGGACAAGGCGCGCAAGGACATCGCCGTGGGCGAAGCGAGCAACATGTGCGTCGCGCCGACCGTGTTCGCGTCGAAGACCGACGGCTATCAGCTGTGGGCTTCGCACGCGGCGACGCTCGGTCGCGCGGCTGATTGGCGCGCGTGGTCGGAGGACGAGGCGTGCCCGCAGAAGACCGTGCTCTCCGACACCGAAGCCACCCGTGAAGGCACCGCGTTCTGTTCGCTCGACAACGGCGGTGGGACGCCGGCGTGCAGCGATGCGAAGGAGCCCAACAACAGCCGCAGCGCGGCCGTCGCGGTCACCGGTGCGATCGCGGAGCTCCAGATCTGTGCGGCCGACGACGATTGGTTCACCAGCGCGGCGGGTGGGGTCGTGAAGATTCAGTTCACGCACGCCGACGGCGACCTCGACCTCGAAGCGTTCGATGCATCGGGTGCGCGGCTTCCTGGAAGCGCCGGTACGGGAAATACCGAGCAGGTCACGATCCCCGCGGGCGGCTTCGTTCGCGTGTTCGGCTTCTCGGGTGCGCGCGGTGCATACACGTTGATCGCGCCTTGACGATGGTTGCAGGGTAGCCGCGTTGTCTCCGATGACACGCGCTTGCACGCCGGGGGGACGGTGGCCCGCAGCGCGACGTCGAGGTTCGCGGCTGCCCTCGGTTTTTCGAGGGAGAACTGCCAAACAGTTCACACCCCGTCAACGAATCGACTCACACTGGTGAGCTAGTACCCGACAACAGGTGGTCAGCGAGCGGCGAGGGTGTGGCAAGGGTCGTGCACCGGCGGAGGCCCGATGAATCGGCGAAGCTTTCTCACGTGGACCGGCGCAGGCGTAGCGACTGCTGCGATCGGGCATCGGTTCGGTCGGTCGGCCCGCGCGGCAGGGTTCGGCGAGTTTCCGATCGCTGCCAAGTCACTCGCGCTTCCGGACAACATCAAGGCGAAGCGCGTCCTCGAGATCTTCTGTTACGGCGGGCTGTCGCCGTGGGAGACGCTCTACCTGGTTCGCGACTACGGCAAGCCAGGCGCCGCGATCGCGCCGAACACGCAGTTCCACGCGTTCGATCACTCCGCAGCGCGACAGGCCTGCGACGCGTCGGGAATGCCGCAGTCCGAGATCGGTCAAGCCTTCGGCCAGGACGCAGACGGTGCGGATGTCGAGCTCGGGCTCTACGCGCACCGGCTGTGGAATCGCCCCGACGTCACCGACCGGATGCGCGTGGTCGTCAACTCGCACCGCCTCGAGCCGCACGAGGCCGCGGTGCCGAGCGCGCTGACCGGTCGCTCGGTTGGTCAGCCAGGCGCGGGTCTCGGCGCGCATATCCAGCGCTTTCATCTCGACGCAGGGACCAACGTGTCTCGCGCGACGCCGAACAGCTACGTGTTCGCAACCGGCGGCCTGACGAGTGACAACGTCGAAGCCGCCGCGTCGACCGGCATGCACTCCGGTGCGTGCAAGCCGCTGCTCATCAAGGTGGACAACACCGCAGGGCTGACCGAGCTCCTCCAACGCAACACCGTCGGTGCTCGCCGCACGGCACACGACGACCTGACCTCGCTCTATCTCCAGCAGTACACCGATCGCCTCAAGTGGCCGGGCACCACCGCGCCGGTTCGTGCGCGCCGCGCCTCCGAGTTCGGCATCGCGCTCGGTGCGTCGAAGAACGTCGACGCGATCGCCGGCGTGCTCGGCAACGGCGTGTTCGATCCGCGCACGGGCGATGTCTGCGGCGACGTCAACCCGTTCGACATCCCCCTGGTGAGCATCGAGGCTGCACGCGCGCTGCTCACCGATCCCGTCGAGCCCGCGTCGTACGTCTGCGTCTCCGACGTTGGCCTGTTCGAAGCCGCAGGCGGCGGCGGGTACGACACGCATGGCGGCCACCAGGTCACCACGGCGCGCAACTTCGACAACATGCTGAAGGCCCTGCTCGGCGTGTTCAACGGGCCGGGTGAGACCGACCCGCGCAAGCTCAACTTCGACGACACGCTCGTCATCATCAACACCGAGTTCGGTCGGACGCCGGCTGCCGACGGCGGCTCGTTCAGCGATAGCCGCAACCACTGGCCGTATGCCTACGCGACCGCGTTCATCGGCGGTCCGATCAAGCCCGGGCAGAAGGGCGTCTACGGGGCGATCGGTCCCGACGGCCAACCGCGAACCGCGGTCGAACCCGCGGAGTGTCGAGCAGCCGCGCTGCTCGCCCTCGGCATCTATCCGTTCTCTGCGGAGGCGTTCGCGACCTCCGACGTGCGCGGTGCCACCGGCGAGACCGACGCGGTCGCAGCCGTCCTCGAGAACTGCTTCGGATGGGAGGCGTGATCATGAAGCGCGCACTCTTGCTCCCCTTGATGATGTTCGCGTGCGGCAGCGATATCGCGCCGGTCGATCCGCCCACGCCCGACGGGCCGATCGAGCCCCCACCGACGCCGTTCACCGAGTGCGATAGCGAACCCACCGCGTACATCCGCGATGCGTTCCTCGCGATCACCGGTCGCCGGCCGCACGGCCAGGCCGAGATCGAGGTCTATCACCAGCTGTGGACGAAGGCGGAAGAGCAGGGGCTCGACCCGCGTGCGACGGTCAGCACCGCACTCACCAACGCGCCCGAGTTCGCGTCGCGGTGGGAGTCGGTGCTGATGGATGCGGTCCGCGTGCAGCGCATCAACGTCCAGAACATGGAGAGGTGCTGGGGCACCGCCGGCATCCCGACGGTGACACCCGAGATCGCGCGGCGGATTCGCGACAGCAAGGCGTCGACGGAGTCGGCCGCGAACAACGCTGCGAACATGCTCGACGTCACTCGATCCGCGCTCGCGCTCGACGATCTCTCCACGGTCTATCGCGCGCAGCTGTTCAACCTGGTGTCGCTGCCGCCCGGTACCGCCAACGCCTCCGCACAGGCCGCCGAGCTCGCGCAGCGCGCCGACCTCGGGGCGACGTTCGATTCGGCGTGGCTGCGTCGCGACACCGTCTGCCTCGGCTGTCACAACTCGCAGGCGTCGGTGACCGACAACGACGATCCGCTACTCGATCGCCACTGGCCGGTCGCGGGTCTGCCGGAGAACCAGGTCTACGGCACGACCATCGAGCGAGATGCCGGCACGCGCGCGCATGGCGTGTTCCGCGTTGCCGGGTTCGTCGGGTTCGGGAACAACACGCCGTGGGGCCTCTCCCAGGACTGCGGCACGTTCCTCGACTCGACAGCGATCCCGAGCCCGATCGGTGACGACATCGCGAACATCGACACCAAGCTCGGCTCGATCAACGGCAAGCGTACGACTGTCTATGACCTCGACGAGGCGCTCAAGAACGGCTTCGATCGCCTGCGTGGCGTCGGCCCGACACTCGTCGACGGCGCGATCGTCGATCCCGATGAAGCGCTCGCGTGGCTCGTCACGCTCTCGATGGTCGAGGAAGTCTGGCGCGAGATCGTCGGCGGCTCGCTGACGATCGCGAACGGCTTCCCGCGCAACGCCACGTCGTCGGAGCTCCTGTCGTCCCTCGCCACCGAGCTCGCGAAGTCGAACTACTCGCTCAAGCACCTGGTCGCGAAGATCACCACCACCGACTTCTTCTCTCGCCGAGCACCGGAGGCCGGCTGCGGGACGCCGTACTCGTACCCGGCTGTCTACGATCCGTGGACGACGAGCGAGCAAGACCCCGACAAGCGCGGCAATGGTCCGGGTGATGCCGTCGCCTGGCTCGCCCCGCGCTCGATGGCGATCGCCGCCTCGGGTGCGCTCTGGCACGGCACCACCTTGATCCAGCCGTTCCCGAACGAGTTCGACCCCGATGACGTCGGGTTCCAGCGGTCGGTCGGCATCTACCTGCGCAACTCGGAGCCCGGCTTCCGCGGGTTGTCGTTCCAGGCGCGCCTTGCCTGGGAGGATCGGTTCGCGTCGTGCTCGAAGCCCGACGGCACGCCCGACTTCATCGACGAGCTGATCTCGGGCGCCGCGAGCCAGCCTGCTGCGACCGCCGCGGATCTGGTGCTCGCCGTCAAGGACCGGATCATCAACGAGCCGGTGATCCAGACCGGCGAGGCGTTGCTGCTCGAGACGTTGCTCGGTCCGCTGACGGCAACGGCATCGAGCGTCGATCCCGTCGCACTCCGCCACTACTGCGGTGTGCTGCTCGCGTCGCCGCAGTTCACGCTGTCGGGCCTCCCCGGTCGCGATGGCGACGTGCCGCTGCTGACGCCTGCGGGCGCGCAGACGACAGCGGTGTGCGATCGCCTGAACGACGTGTCGATCGGCGGTGGCAAGCACGTCGAATGTACGGTCGACGCGATCTCGATCGCCGCCGACTAGGGATATACGAGGCGTCATGACGACGCCCTGGGTACGAACCTCCGCGGAGCTCGCAGCGCTCGTCGACGAGCTCGCCGACGCGAAGGCGATCGGGCTCGATATCGAGGGGGACAGCCTGCACCACTACACGGAGCAGACCTGCCTGATCCAGGTGTCGTCGAACCGCGGTGGTGCGTGGCTGGTCGATCCGCTCGCGGGGGTCGACCTCGCGCCGCTCGGACCTATTTTTCGCGATCCCACGATCCTCAAGGTGTTCCACGCCGGCGACAACGACGTCACCGCGATGCGGCGCGACTTTGGCTTCACGTTCCGCACGCTGTTCGACACGTCGATCGCGGCCCGGCTGCTCGGCGACACCGAGCTCGGGTTGCAGGCGATCGTGCGCAACGAGCTCGCCATCGAGCTCACGAAGGGCAGCCAGAAGGACGACTGGTCGCGGCGCCCGCTGACCGAGAAGCAGGAGGCGTACGCGCTCGCCGATGTCACGCACCTGATGGAGCTCGCGGGAAGATTCACGGCGCGCCTCGCCGAGGCCGGTCGCACGGAGTGGGCGCGTGAAGAGTTCGCGGCGCTCGCGGCGCTCGCCGACGTCCCGCGCGTCGACGATCGCACCGGGCCGGACGAGTTCCGCCGGATCAAGGGCTCGGCGAAGCTGACCCGTCGCCAGCAGGCCGTGCTGCGCGAACTCTACCACTGGCGCGAGGAGCGCGCGCGGCTCGCGGATCGCCCGCCGTTCAAGGTGGTCGCGCCGGACGTCTTGCTGGCGCTCGCGGAAGACTCACCGACGAACCTCGACGACATCGACGATGCGCTCGCGTCGTTCCCTCGCCAGCGCGATCAGGCAGAGATCGTCCTGGCCGCGATCCAGCGCGGCCTCGAGGCGCCGGAGCCGGAGCGCGAACAGCGAGCCAAGGCGCCCTCGAAGGCCACGGCTCGCCTCGTCGACAAGCTCCGCGAGTGGCGCGACGGCGAGGCGAAGCGAACGAGCCTCGATCCGTCGATCATCCTGCCGACCAAGCTCCTCGAACGCGTCGCGAGTGCTGCGCCGACCTCGCTCGTCGAGCTCGCCGCCGTCGACGGCATGCGGCGATGGCGGGTCGCCAAGTGGGGCACTGGCCTGCTCGAGATCATCGCGCAGTAGTACCTTCGGGGGATATGCGGCCCTGGCTCCTTGTTCTGCTCGCGCTCGGTTGTGGGGCATCGAGTCGTGCGCGTCCGCTGCCGCCACGCGAGTTCCCGCCTGCGCTCGATGGCGCGTTCTTCACGCAGGAGGACGGTCTCGAGGGAAAGATGCGCGTGCATCTGATCGACATCGGGCAGGGCGCCGCCACGCTCGTCGAGTTCTCGTGCGCGGCGATCCTGATCGACACCGGCGGCGAGCAGCACCGGCGCTACGACAGCACCGAGCATCTGGTCGAGTATCTGAAGACGTTCTTCAAGAGCCGGCCGGATCTCGACAACACCCTCGCGCTCCTGGTGCTGACCCACCCACACATCGATCACACGCGCGGTGCCGGCGTCGTGCTCGGTGAGTTCACCGTCCAGAACCTGGTCACCGACGGGTTGATCACCAGCTCCGGTGGCCCTCAGCAACGCGCGGCGATCAGCAAGGCGAAGGCCAAGAACATCCCGCACCAGGTCGTCACCAACACGATCGTGCCACCAGGCGGACTGACCAACCCGATCATCGATCCGGTCGCGTGCCCCGACGGCGATCCCGACATCCGCGCGCTGTGGGGCGCGATCGACAAGGGCTCGGTGCGCTGGGCCGGCAAGATGCTCGACAACTTCAACAACCACTCGGTGGTCGTCAAGATCACGCTCGGCAAGACCTCGATCTTGATCACCGGCGATCT
>JBBQJJ010000396.1:0-8489 GCA_038325805.1 Haliangiales bacterium | reverse complement strand
GATCCTCGTCGAGGACCGTGAGCGCGATCGCCATCGCCTTCTTCGCTCGCGCTTTCATCGCGTCGTCCTGCTTGATCTTCTGGTACGCGCGCAGCACCTGATCCTGGTAGCTCGCGTTCTCGGTCTCGATCGCCTCGATCTCCCTGCGCAGCTCGGAGATCCGCGCATCGCGCTCGGCGATCGCCGCCGCATGAGCGCGCAGCTCGGAGTTGCGATCCGCGATCGTCTGCACCGCAGCGGCGAGCTCGCCTTCACTGCGCTTGATCGTGTCGCGCGCCGCCGACAGCCCACGCTGGAGCTCGTCCTTCTCCGTTGCCAGGTCTTTGACGACCTTCGTGTGGCCTTCCGCCGTGGTCTTGCGCTCCTTGTCGAAGTCGGCTTCCTTCGCCGCCATCGCACGCTGGTGCTCGGCATCGGCGACGGCCTTGACGCGGATCGTTTCACCCGACGCGACGGCGAGTGCACGCTCCTGCGTGGCCTTCGCCTCGGCGAGGGCCGCGAGGTGCTGTGCGTCGGCTGCCTCACGCTCGGCCTGGTGGCGCGCCGTGGTCTCTTCGATCGAGCGCTTCGCCTGGACGAGCACCGCCTTGAGCTCCGCCACCTCCCGATCACCGAGGTCCTTGACGCCGGCGAGCTCGGCGGCGTGCTGCGCGGCCGCGTCTGCGAGGGCATGCCTGTGGGCGTCCTGCGCCTTCGCGATGTCGTCGAGCGCGGCCTGAGTTTCGGCGGCGAGCTCGGCGAGCTCGGCGGCGTGGGCGGCGGCTTGATCGGCCGCGACCTTGGCGTGGTCCTCGGCAAGCCTCGACTGGGCTTGCGTGTGGAGCGCGAGGACGTCGTCGAGCTCCTTCTTCGCACCGTCGAGCGTGATGCCATGAAGGGCGGCCTGGCGATCGAGCTCGACCTTGAGCTCGGCGAGCGCGGCGGTATGCGCGATCGCCTCGTCCTGGCGCTGGTTGACGAGCTCCGCTTCGCGCGCTGCCATCGCGGCGGCGTGGTGGTTCGCCTGGTCGGCGAGCTCGGTGGCGTGTTTTTGCGCTTGTTGCGCGAGGGACTCGGCGTGTGCCGCGCGAGCCGTCTCGGCTTCGGCGGCGCTCGAGCGCGCAAGCTCAGCCACCTCGGCGACGGCCTTGTCACGTGCGGTTGTCGTCGCGGCGCGCTCGGCAGCTTGCTCCTGGTGAACCGCCTGGAGCTCCGCGGAGATCTCGGCGACCGCTTGCTCGCGTGCGGCCGTCAGCGCGGCGGTTTCGGTCGCGTGCTCGCCCTTGATCCGTGCGAGCTCGGCAGCATGTGCGGCGAGTGCTCCATCGCGCGCGGCGGTCAGCGCCGCCCGCTCCGCGAGGAGCTCGTTCTGAACGCGCTCGAGCTCACCCGATAGCTCGGAGATGGCTTGCTCGCGTGCGGCAGCCAGCTCCGCCTGCTCGGCCTCGTGCTCGGCGGCGATCTTGGCGAGGACGGCGGCGTGATCGTCGCGCAGGAGCTGCACGGCACTCTCGCGAGCCGTCGCTTGCTCACCCGCCGTGCGCTCGAGTGCGGCCGTGTGCTCGGCTGCAACGCGCGCGAGCGCTGCATCGCGTTCCTCGACGAGGCGCGCGAGGCTGGCAGCATGGTCGTCGCGCAGGCGTTGCAGCTCGCCCGCATGATCGGCGTGGACCCGCGTCGCTACCTGCTCGGCTTCGGTGGCGGTCTCGGTGCGGGCGGCTTCTACCGCGGCAGCGGCCTGCTTGCGCGAGACCTCGAGCGCGGCCGCTTGTTCGGCGTGTGCGGCCTCGAGCGCGGTCGCCTTCTCGGCGGTCAGCTCCTGGCGCAGCTTCTCGAGTGCACCGGCCTGGGTGCCCGCGTGTTCGACACGCAGCTGCGAGAGCTCGCCTTGGTGGCGCGCGATCATCTGCTCGCGCTCGACACGCAACGCACGCTCCGCATCGGACGCGGACGCGGCACGGTTCGCGCGCTCGGTGGTGAGGTCGCGTTCGAGCTGCGCCCGCGCAGCCTCCGAGGCGGCGAGCGCCTGCGAGCGCGTCTCGAGCTCGTTCTGGGTCGACGTCACCTGCGCCGCGAGATGGTTCTCCTTCGCGGTCAGCGCCGCGACCTTCGCACCGTCCGCGGCGGCGCGTTGCTCGAGCCCTTCCACCTTGGCTTCGCTCTCGCTGCGCAGTTGCTGCAGCTGGCGCAACCGATCCTCGAGATCGTCGACCTCGCGCGCCTTCGCATCGCGTTCGCCCGTCGCCTTGCGGAGCTCGGCGTCCTTGCCGTTGAGCTGCTCGCGCAGATTGAAGAACTCGCGCTCGCGGCTGCTGCGCGATGCTCCACCGTCACCGGCGGTTGCACGTGCACGGTCGAGCTCCTGCTTGAGCTGACCGAGCTGACGCTCGAGCTCGCCGATCGTACGGAGCGACCTGCGATCGTAGACGCCCGACTGCTCGTTCTCCGCATCGGCGGCGATCGCGTCGAGACCAAAATCGAACGCCGGCGGTCGCGTGGGTGTGGACGCGCGCGGCGGCGGCACGACCTGCGGCTCGGAGGGCGGACGGATCCGCGGCTCCGACGGTGCGCGCGCCACCGCGATCGGCTCCGGCGTCGGGTCGGGCCCGGTCACCAGCACGGGCTGGACCTCGGGGACCGAGTCCTCGATCACCGGTAGCTGTTCGGAGTCCTGATGCACGAGGTTGACGTGCGGCACCGGCTCGGGCACGCCGCCCGAATCCTCGAGCTCCTCCATCTCCTCCTCGATCAAGAGGTCATCGGCATCGAGCAGGATCGGCGATGACTCGAAGTGATCGCCTCGCTCGACGGGCTCGGCTTCGACGACCTCGATCTGGGCGACCGGTTCGGGGACCGGCTCCGGGACCGGCTCCGGTGCTGCGACTTCGATCGGCGCGCTGAACGATCCCCGAGGCGATTCGCGGCTGAACGTGTCGAACACGTCGCTCGGCTCTTTGGCCTCGACCGCCTGCGGCGCGGCGTCATCGATGTCCGAAAGCTCGAGCGTGGGCGCGACGGGTTCCAGCGGCGAATCCTCGATCGCCTGGGGCGCCGCATCCGGCGATTCCGCGGCCGCGAGGCGCTCGCCGACCGACAATGCAGCCGGTTCGTCCTCGAAGCCGAGCAGGGCATCGAACGCGGCATCCGTCTCCGCTGCGACCATCTGATCGACGGCTTCGCTGCGCCCGGCAACGGTCTTACTCCCGGGATCGTAGTCGTCATCGCCGACCGTCTCCTCGAGCACCATCTCGTCCTGTCCGACGGCCAGGTCGTCGACCTCGAGCGGGATGTCGAGCGAGTTGTCGAGCTCGATGTCGACCATCGCGGTCGAGGGCTCGCCGAGCCCGATCAGGTTATCGATCCTGCCGATCAGCTCGTCATCCGACAGCGCGCGCTTGTCGAGGTATGCGTCCGCGTGAGTCTTGAGCCCGCTGTGCTTCTGCATCGCGCTCGGCGCGACGGTCTTGGTGACCAGCACGATCGGTAGCTTGGCGAGCGGGCCCTTCTTGATCGTCTGGAACGTCTTGAAGCCCGACTTCTCCGGCTCGTCGACCGCGAGGAGGATCAGCACTGGAAGGTGGGTCGCGCCGTCGGCGATCGCCTCGTCGGGATCCGTCCGAACCATGATGTCGAGCCGGTATCGACCGAATAGGTCTGACAGGCGCGCGGAGAACTCGTGGTCGGCGTCGATCAGCAGGATGCGGCGATTCATGCGCTAGAGCGCGATGATACCCGCTTTCGTGGGAGGAGCCTGTGGCTCGGCGTGGCCTATCGACCTTGCTGGGCGCGGCCGATCAAGTCCGACGACACGACGAGCTCGAGGAGCTCCTGCGGAGACAACCGCTCCGACGCGAAGGCATAGCCCATGTGGTTCTCGTCGACGTACGTCACCGCCGGGATGCCGTTCGCATCGTGAACGTGCAGCGTGCGATCACCGACCTTGATCGGTGTGCCACCCGTCAGGTCCTCGTTCGACAGCTCGTCGATGACGATCGCGGTCAGCGTGAACTTGTTGTCACCCGACGTCACCATGTACCGGAGCTGCGCCGCGTTGTGGCCGTTGACGGCGGTCAGCCGGGCGCCGAGCAAGCTGATGTCGAGCTTGGTGTCGCGGAACTGCGGCGGCGTCATCGCCTTCGAGAAGTTCTCGCGCAGCCACGGACCGGTGCTGGCGCCGCGAACCTCGAGGGGCAGCGTGCGCGAGTTCTGACGAATCACTTCCTTCGCGACCGTCGCGGTCTGCGGTGCCGGTACGGGGCGGATCATCACGAACGCGAAGATCGCAGCGCCCGCCGCGAGCATCGCCGCGCCGGGCAACAGCCAGCGTCCGATCGCTCCACGCGCACGTGCGCGCTCCTGCCGATGCTCCTCGCGATCCGCGTTGTCGAGGACCACGGCGAGCCGCGCCTTGACGACGTCGGGTGCGGGGGGAGGCGCGAGTGCCTTGCGGAGCGACTGGAGCTCCGCGCGCTCGGTCTCGACGTGCACTCGGCAGCCGGCACAGTCGCCCATGTGCAGCTCGAGCTCGCGCCGCTCCTCGGGTGCGAGCTCGTCATCGAGGAAGGCCATCGCTAACGTGTCGATGCTCTGACACAGCATGACTATTACTTTCCGCTTCCTTTGGCAGCACGCGCGACGCGAAACGCATCGAGATCGATCGCGACGGCGGACCTGGCCTGAGGGGGTTGTTCGGCGCTCTGCTCGGCAACGGCACTCTCGCGCACGTAGCCTTCAGCAAGAGCGAAGTCGCGCAGGGCCGCAGCGAGCAGCTTGCGTCCGCGGAACAGTCGGCTCATCACCGTACCGACCGGCGTCTGCATGATGTCCGCGATCTCCTTGTACGACAGACCCTGAACGTCGCACAGCACGACCGCGGTACGGAAGTCATCCGGCAATGCTTCGAGGGCGCGCTGGACGTCATCGCTCACGCTGCGGTCGAGCAGCGCGCGCTCGGGGTTCCGCTGCACCGTCGCGTCGGCATGGACGAGCACGCCATCGGTGGCGTCCTGCTCGGCGGTTGCCGCATCGAGCACTTCGCGGCTGCGCTTCTTCCGCTGGTACTCGTTGATGAACGTGTTGGTGACGATGCGGAGCAGCCACGCTTTGCAGTTCGAGTCCTGCTCGAACGAATCCCAGAACCGGAAGGCACGCAGCAGCGCGTCTTGCACCAGATCTTCGGCATCGCGAGGGTTGCGGGTCAGGCGGTAGGCAGCGCCGTACAGCGCGTCCACGTGCACCAAGGCCTGCCGCTCGAACTCGGCGCGCTTGGCACTCTGAGTCGTAGTCCGAGACGCTGCCTGCATTCGGGGGTCTCTACCTTCGTGCACAACCCTCTTGTTCCCGAGCGTTGAAGGTTCTGTAAGCCCGGCGAGACAGTCAGGATCCCGGCGGCCTAACCGGCTGGAATCTCAGCCCTTGAAGGGCGAGTACGGCACCGAGAGCGCCTCGGCGACCGCCGGGTGAGGGACCGTGCCCTTGTACGTGTTGATGCCGGTCACGATGTGCGGAACCGCGCTGATCGCCTTCTCGAGGCCGTGATCGGCGAGGGTCTGGACGTACTTGATGGTCGCGTTGGTCAGCGCGTAGGTCGACGTCCGCGGCACCGCGCCGGGCATGTTCGCAACCATGTAGGCGATGACGTCGTGGAGCATGTACGTCGGGTTGTCGTGGTAGGTGGGCTTCGCACCCTCGACACAGCCGCCCTGATCGATCGACACGTCGACGATCACCGAGCCCGGCTCCATCCGCTTGATCATCGAGTCGGTGACCAGACGCGGCGCGCGGGCACCAGCGAGGAGCACCGCACCGATCACGAGATCGCTCTCGAGCACGGCGCGCTCGATGCTCAACGGATCCGAGTACTGGGTGCTGATGCGACCCGAGTAGATGTCGTCGAGATACGCGAGCGTCTTGAGGTTGACGTCGAGCACGGTGACGTTCGCTCCGAGGCCGACGGCCATCTTCACGGCGTTCGCACCGACCACACCGCCACCGATCACGGTGACCCGGCCGCGCTTGACACCCGGCACGCCGCCGAGCAGCACACCCTTGCCACCACGCTCGCGCTCGAGGAACGTCGCGCCTGCCTGGACGCTCATCCGACCGGCGACCGCGCTCATCGGCGTCAGCAACGGCAGATCTCCGGGCGACGGCTCGATCGTCTCGTACGCGACGCCGTTGACGCCACGGGTGAGCAGCTCCTTGCCGAGCTCGTGAGCAGCGGCCAGGTGGAGATAGGTGAAGAGCAGGAGGTCCTTCTTCATCAGCGCGAACTCGGGCGCGATCGGCTCCTTGACCTTGACGACCATGTCCGCCTGACCCCAGACCTCCTCCTTCGTCGCGACGATCGTCGCGCCCGCCTTGACGTACGCCTCGTCGGGGATCGCCGAGCCGCCGCCGGCACCTTGCTCGACGAGGACGGTGTGGCCTCGCGCGGTGAGCGTGGCGACGCCAGACGGGGTCATACCGACGCGAAATTCTCGGTTCTTGATCTCTTTAGGAACGCCGATGCGCATGTGTGGGCGCAGTATCGTCCCGCTGCGATCGCAAATCCATCGACCGCCACATCAAGATCGGTGACGCGTCGCGCTACGCGCAGCCTCCGCTACACACGGCTCCATAAGCGGTCGTCGAGAGTTGCTCGCCCGGCCGTTGGCGCGAGCACAACACGCAGGTTCCGGCCGGCTTCGGCGTCGTCGACGGCGTGCGCCGCAGGTCGAGCTCGGCATCGACGCGGTGCTCGAGGATCGCGGGATCGAGCTGCCCGGATGCGATCAGCATCTTCGACATCACCGCGATCATCGCGCCGAGCTCCTCGATCGCCATGCCTTGCTCGATCACGCGGCACCGCAGCCCCTCGACATCCCTCGCGGTCTCGGCATCGGCCAGCAAGTTTGCCTCCAGCGCCTCGGTCTGGAGCTGGTCGTTGATGCTCATCCAGAACATCCGGTAAAACGGACTGCGAAACATCAGGCTCATGCCGTCACGATATGCCCGCACGAGCGGTCGCGCAGAGAAGTTTTGCGGCCGCGGTCAGCTCACTCGGACGCTGCGGCTTCTTCGTCTTTGCCGTGGCACTTCTTGTACTTCTTGCCGCTGCCGCACGGACACGGATCGTTGCGGCCGACCTTGGGGCGTTCGCGACGCACCGGCTCGCCCTTCTCGACTTCACCCTGCGCCTGCTGCGCCGTCGCTTGCGATGGACGACCGCCGCGACGACGCCCGCCAGCGGCACGTTGTGCGGCGGACGCGGCGGCATCCTCTTCGGCGTTCTCTTCCTCGGACTTGTTGGCGGCGCCCTTCTCGACGAGCTGGCGCTCCTTCTCGCGGATCTCCGGCGCTTCGTCGCGCTGGATCTGGACCTTGAACAGCTTGGTCACGACGTTGGTCTGGATCCGGTCCATCATCTCGCCGAACAGCGAGAAGCCGGCCTTCTTGTATTCCTTCTTCGGGTCCTTCTGCCCGTAGCCCTGGAGGCCGATGCCTTCGCGGAGCGCTTCCATCGTCTTGAGGTGCTCGATCCATTGCTGGTCGATCTCTTCGAGATAGAACGCGCGCTGGCAGTACATCAGCATCGGGCGCGACAGCTCTTGCTCGCGTTCCGCGAGCCGCTTCTCGACGGTCGGCCAGACCTGTGCCGCGGCCTCGTCGGGCGTGCCCGGTTTCAGGTCGAAGTCGGTCTGGAACATCTCGCCGAGGGTGTCCTCGAGCTCGTCCCAGTCCCACTCGTCGTCGGGCACATCGGGCGGCATCGCCTGCTCGATCACCGCGGCCATCTTCTGATCGGCGAGGTCGTACATGCGCTCGCGCTGCTGGATCAGCGACATGCAGACTTCTTTGGTCGCCCACTCGACGAGGTCTTTGTCGTCGTAGCGCTTCTCGAAATCGAGGAGCGTGCCGTACTGCTGCCAGATCGACGCGCGCAGCACGCGCCAGCCGGCACGCGTGTCACCGATGTCCTCACCAGCCGCGATCTTCTCGTCGCGCTCTTTGACGCGCGTCTTGATCTGCTCGATCTGCTTCTCGATCAGTGGCTTGATCTCGGGCGTCAGCGACTCGATCGTCCAGTCACCACTCGAGGTCACCGGCTCGGGCGTGATGCCGGCCTTCTGCTCTTCTTCGTTCGCTTCGCGGTGATAGCGGCCCTCGAGGATCTGGCGGCGCAGCGCGTAGATCGTCTTGCGCTGCTGATTCATCACGTCGTCGTACTCGAGGACGTTCTTGCGCTGATCGAAGTTGCGACCTTCGACCTTCTTCTGCGCGCCCTCGATCGAGCGCGTCACCATCGGCGACTCGATCGGCACGTCCTCTTCGAGACCGAGGCGCTCCATCAAGCCCGTCATCCGGTCGAGACCGAAGATGCGGAGCAAGTCGTCCTGCAGGGACAGGTAGAACCGCGAGCTACCCGGATCGCCCTGGCGACCAGCGCGACCGCGCAGCTGGTTGTCGATGCGGCGCGACTCGTGGCGCTCGGTACCGATGATCTTGAGACCGCCGGCGGCGAGCACCTC
>JBBQJJ010000395.1:0-8522 GCA_038325805.1 Haliangiales bacterium | reverse complement strand
ACGCGTGAGCCGAGGACAACACGCCGTGAAATCGAGTGGTGTGACTTCGCCGCGGCGGGATCAGCGTCGCGAGCCGACGGCACCAGGTGGGTCCGTCGGTGACCCACGACGTGCGGCCGGATGGATCGGGCCGTCGGAAGTGGTACTCGACGCGACCATCGGGACGCGTGGTCAAGCGCTCGGCCGAGATCAAGGGTCTGAGCAGGTAGCGAACGAGCCGCTCGAGGGCGGGGCGGTCGGCGGCATCGACGGACGTGTCGGCATGGAGCGAGAAGCCGTCGATGAACGCGCAGCGCCGCCGCGACGTGGAGGTTCGCGGCGGTGGCTCGGGCTCGGCGAGCGACATCGGAAGCTGCACGGCCTCGGCCTGGGCGTAGGCGAGCGCGTCGAGCTCGTCGTCGACCGCCTCGCCGTCGCGACGCGCCAGCAGGCGGTGGACCTTGGCCACGATGCGTGCGGCGATCTCCGCGACGTCCTCGTCTGTGGGTGGCGGCAGTGGGTGAAATCCAAGCGAGCCGTCGGGCCGCTCGTGCCAGACGCCCTCAGGAACCAGGGTGTGAAAATGCAAGTTGGCGTTGGCGAATGAGCCCACCCGTTGGATCGCGGTGACCGCGCCGGTCTGCCCGCCCGCGATGCCGCGATGACGTGCGCGGCGGCGCGACGCCCAGATTCGCGGCGGGGGCTCGGCAAGCGACATCGGTAGGCTCTTGCGCAGCGTGATCAGCTCGTCGTGATTACTGCTGAAAGCCACGTCGAGATCGCAAGATCGAGCCAGACAGCCAGTGACGATGGTGCATCCGCGCCGAACGATTCTATCGCGTGGCGCGGTAGATCTCGTTGTTCGTGCCTTGGCCCACCGTGAAGTAGATCGTGTGCAGATCAGGCGACAGCCACGGGTCGCTCACGAAGCCGAAATCGATCTCGGTCACGGGGATCGGGGTGCCCCACGGCGCCTCGATCGTGGCGCGGGAGGTCCACAGGATCTTGGACTGGTTCAGGTCGTAGAACATGACCAGGCCGAGGTCGTCGACATGGGGTGATCGGGGTGTTTGGAGCGCAATGTTGAGCTCGGCGAGCGCCCTCGGCGCGCTCCACCCCGCGTCCGGCAGCCGTCGCTGAAGCTCGTAGAGATCGTCGGGCCTCCCGCCGCGCTTCGACGACACCACCAGCACGAGGTCGTTCGCGGAGATCCCACCCATGTCGTCGTCCCCGGTGCTGTTCGCTTCGCCGACCATGACCGGTGGGCCCCACGGGCCGGCGCGATCCGCTCGAATCGACATGAAGATGTTCGACGGCACACCGGACGCGAAGTAGAGGCGCAGCCCATCACCGGAGACCTGAGGCTGCTCCTGCCGATCACCGTCGTTGAGCTCCGTGATCGGCTCAGGGGCTCCCCACGGATCGTCGACGGACGCTCGACGCGCAGTCCACAGGTCGTGATTCCCGGACCGCAGCGAGTCGAAGAAGATCTCTGTCTGGTCGCGCGTCAGGCACGGGTCGTCGTCACCCGGCATCGACAGCTCGGCGACCCGCTCCGGGGCGCCGAACGGCGGTAGCGAGGCGGGTCGACGCTGATCAGCGGTGGATCGAACGGTTCGGCCACATCGAAGCCGATGCGGCCGCATCCGAGCGCACACACGTACAACACCGACCACCGCATCCAACAGAAAATTTTGCGCGAGAAGGCGGTTGGAATCAAGGAGGATAGGCCGGTCGATGCGGCGTTTCGGAGCGGCGAAGGGAACCTTGGGCTGCGCGAGCACAGAAACGGTTGACCAAGGGCGTGCACGCGGAGGCGATCCTGATCGCCGTGGGGCGACGCGATCGTGCTCGCCGGTTCCGCCGCCGCCGCTGGCAGCGATGGGACGACGCGGGAACGGGAGGATAGGCCAGTCGATGCGGCTTTGAGGTTAGGCCAGAGCGGCGAACGCGGCCTAAGCTTCGCAAGAACCGAAACGGCTTTCGTCGCCGGTCGCCGCGATGCGGCGGTTGTGGGCGCAGCGCGGCCACCGCCGCTGTCGCGCTCTCCATCGAGAACGGCGACGCCCCGATCAAGAACTGGACCGGCATCGGCAGCAAGGACTTCCCGCTCGCGAAGAAGTCGATGAAGCTCGACGGCAAGGTCGTCGACAAGTACATCACCAAGAAGCTGTCGTGCGGCGACTGTCCGATGCCGTGCAAGGGCATCGTCAAGGTCAAGTCGCGCGGCCTCTCCGACGTCCGGCGTCCCGACTACGAGACGATCGTGGGTTTCGGCGCGAATTTGTTGAACGACGACATCGAGCTGGTCACCGCGTGTCATGACGCGTGCAACCGCTACGGGATCGACGCGGTCAGCTCGTCGATGACGCTGTCGTGGGTGTGCGAGGCGATGGAGAAGGGAATCCTGACCGCGAAGGATCTCGACGGCATCGACATGCGCTGGGGCAACGGCGAGGCCGCGCTCGAGCTCACGATCAAGATGGGCACCGACCAGGGTTGCGGTGCGTGGCTCGGCAACGGCGTCAAGCGCGCCGCCGAGCACATCGGCAAGGGCAGCGAGGAGTTCGCCATCCACGTGCACGGCGGCGAGCCGGCGTATCACGACAGTCGCTTCACCTCGCTGATGGGCGTGACGTACATCGCCGACCCGACCCCGGGCCGCCACACTGCCGGCTCGGCCTCGTGGAACGAGACGTTCGGCGTCGGCTTTTCACTGCCGAAGGCGGCCGAGAAAAAACACTGGAACGTCAAGTGGAAGGGCACCGAGGGCAAAGGCAAGGCGCAGGCGCTGCACTCGAACGCGCACCAGGCGATGAACGGTCTCGGCCTGTGTATGTTCACGATGCTGACCGGATCGCTGCCGTGGGTCGAGCTGCTCAATGCGGCGACCGGCTGGGGCCTGACCGAGACCGAGCTGCTCGCGTGCGGCGAGCGCATCCAGAACCTGCGCGCCGCGTTCAACCGTCGCGAAGGCATCGCGCCCGCTGACTTCGCGCCGCACCCGCGCATGCTCGGTGAAGGCGACGGCAACCTGCCGGCGGGTCCGCTCAAGGGCGTGCGCGTCGCGCTGCCGGTGCTGCGCGACGACTACTACAACGCGATGTCGTGGAACACCAAGACGGGTCACGTCTCGAAAGCGAAGGCGAAGGAGCTCGGCATGGACGAGCTGCTCGCGGGCTACACCGAGTAATGGGAATCTTCGACCGCCTGCGTGGCGATCAGATCAAGGTCCACGTGCTGATCCGCGGTCGCATCGGCGACGACTGGAAGGATGTCGACACGTGCATGCGGGTGCCGCAGGGCACCACGCTCGGCAAGCTCGTCGAGGTCGCCGACGGAGCAGGCATCCCGCTCCGCGAAGCGCTCGACAACTCGCCACATCTCACCGACACGATGATGCTCAACGGCGAGCGCTGTCCGTTCACCGAGAACAGCGAGCGGGTACTCGCCAACGGCGACGAGATCTATCTGCTCGCGCCGCTCGCGCGGGCGGCTGATTTCGGTATCTTCCTGCGCGGTGGCCAAGGAGAAGGCGAAGCCCCCGAAGGCGAAGCCCGCAAAGAAGGCGAAGCCCGATCGCATCGCGCTGCCGGTGGGGCTGCGCTTCTACGCACCCGAGTCGCTCGCGCAACTACAGGCCGCTCTCGCGTGGCTCGACGAGGCGCAGCTCGCAGCATGCGACGACTATGGTGTCGATCCGAGCGCCTGGACGGTGCGCGCGTTGCCGTCGCCGCGGCTGCATCCTCACGCACCCGCGTTGTTCGCGGCCGCTGCCATAGTCTCGCCATCCGCGATCGCGGCCGTGCTCGATCGCTCGGCGTACGTCGACGACGACGGCGAGCTCCGCATCTGGCCGTGGTACCCGGAGGAGGATGGCGTCGCGCGCCCGGTCGCCGAGAGCCGCGCGAGAGCGCTCGGGCTCGGGATGCCGCGCGAGCACCTCGACGAGCCATACGAACCGGCACACTATTTTCGTCGCGCCACCAGCCAGGCGCTCGTCGCGTGGCTCGCCGGGCGTGGCATCGACGCGGCGGCCGCGCGGATCGACCGTCTTCCGATGCCACCGCGCACGCAGTTCAAGGACACGAAGTACGAAGGCGGCATGTCGGCGGCAGCCTTCGAGGCGCAGGCGATCTACCAGATCTTGCAGACCACCCGGCTCTTCGAATATGTCGGCGACAACGACCAGCAACGCGCGCACCTCGAGGCCAAGCTCGACCGCCAGCTCGCGTTCGCGTGCGATCGGATCGCGAATGTCGAGCCGCTACGCGACGACGGGGCGGGAGAGCCGGAGCCGATCGAGTTGCCGCATCCAGACGAGGAGAAACGCCCGATCGGCCGCGTCGGCGAGATCTACGCGATGAGCCGCGGCGCGCTGATCGTCACGGACGGTGCGCTGATCGCGATCGATCGCAAGGGCGTGCTGCTCGGCGTATGGCCACGCCCGATGGGAGACGTGTTCGCGATCGGCGACCTCGTGCTGGTCAACTACTCGCATGCGCTCGACGTTGCCGCCGGCCGCTTCGTCGAAGGCAAGCTCGAAGACATCCTGCGTTCGATGGGTCTCGACGGGGCTCCGTCGACGTACGGTCACGACGAGCGCACCGCGCCGGTGATCTCCGGCTGCGGTCGCTACCTGCTCGACGTCGACGAGACGCCGTACGTGCTCCGGCTCCGCGACAAGACGACGGTCGGACAGGGCAGCGTGCTGGAGAAAGCGCTCGAACCTCCGACGAAACCGCAGAAGGGTCTCGTCGATCCCGACGACGTCGCGGTCGGTCGGGTGACGGTGCTCGATGGCGTGCGGTTCACGCTGCGCAGCGGCGAGTCGCCGGTACGCGATGGCCGCTCGCTCGCGTTCGCGCTCGCCGGCGATCGGTGGCGGTTCCTGACGGGCGACGCGATCCGCGACGGCAGCAAGACGATCGCGCGGCTCGGCATCACCGTGCACGCGGGCGCCTTCCGCGCCGACGGCGGCGAGCTGTGGGCGCTCGCTTCCGATCACGCGATCCGCGTCGACCTCGGCAAGGCGCCGAAGGTCGGTGCGATCGTGCCGATCGACGAGCTCCTGCGCGCGGCGGCTTCGTCGCTGGAGGTGACCGCGTGAGCGACGTCCTCGGCCACATGCGCGGCATCGCCGCGGCGCTGCCCGACAGGATCGAGTCGGTGGCGTTCGCGCCGGACGGCTCGGCGGTCGCTGCGACCACCGACAAGGGCACGTTCGTCGTCGACGCCGCGACCGGCGCGACTCGGCGACTCGGCGCGACGGGCGGGAAAGTGGTGTGGGGACCGTGCGGAGTGGTCGCCGTCTCGCACGATCGGGTGAAGCGGTTCTCCGTGGGCGTTACTCGCGACAAGGCGTCCGGAGAGGCCCTCGTCGCACGCACCAAGGACCGCACCGAAGTCGAGCTGTTCGGGGAAGACGGCGCGCTGCTACGTACGTTGCCGATCGCGGGCTCGGAGGTCGCGGTCGCAGCGGGCTCGCTCGCCGTGTTCGAGGGCATGGTTCGCATGCACGATCCCGTGACGGGAGCCGAACGCTCGAGGGTCGAGGCGCCCCACGTCTACTACATCGCGCTCTCGCCCGACGGCTCGCGCGTGGTCGCGACCGGGCGGGATGGTTCGTGGGAAGGCCCGACCGCGGGCCCGCTCCAGTGGTACCCCGAGGGCGGCAACCCGGCGCACGGGGGCTCGGTGTTCGCGATCGGCGGCTCGCTGTTCCTCCGAGACCAGCTCACGCCGTTCGCGTCGGTGATCGCGGAACGGATCGCGTTCTCGCCGGTGTCGGATCTCGTCTGCATCGCGCACGCCCAGCAGCTGCGGATCCTCGCACGTGCGGATCTCGCGGCGGCACCCCCGATCGTGGGCCCGCGCGAGACAGTCAAGGTGATCGCGGTCGACGAAGCGCGCGGCCGACTCGCCGCGACCGACGAGACCGGCGTGACGTGCATCTGGCGCCTCGACGATGCGTCGCTCGTCTCCGCGTTCCGCGCCGGAAGCGGCGGGCTGGCGTGGGCGCAGGATGGCTCGTTGCTCGTCGGCGGTCGGGGCGTCTCCGTGTGGGACGCCGAGACGGGGCAACGGCGCAGATGCGTGCCGCTGCACGACCTCGAGGACACCGAGCAGGTTTTCGTCCGAGGCGATCGCGTGTTCGTGCGCGGGCGCTGGCAGGTTGCCGTTCTCGACGCTGATCTGAATCGTTTGACGACCCTCGGACCCTGGCCCGGCGAGCGGTACGGCAACGTGTTTCTCTCGACGGTCGAGATCGGTCGCGACGGCGCGATCGCGTATGTCGCACGGCAGGACATGTCGACGCTGGCGATCCCCGTCGCCGGTGGCGAGCCGACGGTGCTCGCGGAAGCCCAGACGATCGCGGCGACCGATCAGCTCGTCGCGCTCTCGCGCCACGGCGAGGCTTCTCTCCTCGCGCACTCGGGCGAGATCCGACCGCTCGACGGCTTCTCCCAGGCCACCGCGGTCGACGGCGGCGTGATCGTCGCCGACGGCCAGCGCGTCACGCTTCACACGTGGGATGGACCGGGCTTCGAAGCGCGATTTCGCGACGACGTCCACACGCTCGCGGCGAGCCGAAAGCACTTCTACACGAGCGGCAACACCTCGTGGATCGCGGAGCGCCAGCTCGACGATGGCCGGCTCCGGCGCGTGTTCGCGAGCGGTGGTGGCGGCAAGGTGATCGCGCTCGCGTTCGATCCGTCGGGCGATCGGCTCGCCGTCGGCGAGATGGAGGGACGCCTGCACGTGTGGTCGCTCTCCGACAAACCGGAACGCATCGGCATTCTCGACGGTACGACTCTGCAGCCCGCCGGCACGATTCGCGAGCCGAGTAGCCTGAGCCTCGAGGCGGTGGCGTTCCCGGGCGATCTCGTGGCGGGTGGTTCCACCGCCATGGTGTGGTCCGCCGCCGACCTCGCCGTGATCGGAACGACCGAGCCGCGCAGGTTCGGCGAGTACGCAAAGCAGGTATCGCGCGACGGCACGCTCTTCATCACGGGCGGCGAATGGGGCAACGAGCTGATCGCGTTCGATGCCGAGGGCGAGAAGTTCCGTGCAGCCAGCACCGACACGCGCGATCGGTTCAAGGACATCTCCGACGACGGTGCGCTCGTGTTGGTCGGTGGCGTCACCGAGACGTCGAGCGAGATGACGGTCTACGGGCGTGGCGGCGAGCGCATCGGAACGCTGCGCGTCGACGGTCGCGTCCAGTACGCGGGCTTCTCGAGCGCCGGCGATGTCCTCGGCTGGACCGAGGAGAAAGGTCCGTTCTTCCGTTGGAAGCTCGCGGCCGGCGTCATCGAGAAGTGGTGCGAGCCGCCCGTCGCATCACGCTGGTCGTCTTCATTCGTTCGTGGTGGCGGGCGACTCGCGATCCGCGGGGAGGTGATCACGATCGTCGACGAGCAGACCGGCGCGCAGCACGCGACGATCCCGACGCGCACGAGGCACGGTGCAACCGCCGTCGCGCTCTCCGACGACGGGCGCCGCATCGCGCTCGGTTCGTGGCATGGCATCGTCCACGTCTACGATCTGACCGGCGCTCTACCGCGCTGCACCGCAGAGCTCTCGACCACGCAGGACTCCGGGTGGTGGGCGGCGGGCGCCGGCGGCTTCACGCACGTGCGCGGCGAGGCCGCGACCCGGAAATGGAGCGAGCCATGAGCGCCTTTCTGCGGGGGCAATCGATCGCCGATGCGGACTTGCTCGCCTCGATCGGACCGGGGCTCGCACCGTCGGCGGAAGCGCCGATCGCGTCGCGCGACTGGAACCACTTCGCGTTCGCGCTCGGACTGCGCTTGCTGATCGTGTACGCGAACGAATCGAAGTCGCAGCAGCACGTGCTCGACATCTGCAAGACCGCGCTGGCGACGATGGTGACGCTCGATCCCGGCGCCGCCGAGGAGGACCGGCACGCGCGGCTCGGCATGATCGAGGCGACGCTGCGTCCGATGACGATGTTCGCGCGGTCGGTCGCCGCGGAACTGCAGCTCAGGATCTTCCGCTGGGGCACGCGGCGCGCCCGCCGCGATCGCACGTTGCACGACTCGCTGGCGGATCTCGCGCGCGACGCCACCGAAGCGCACGCGGAGATCGCCGCGCGCGCGGGCAACGATGCCGACGCTGCCCGCGATGCGGAGCGTGCCGCGCAACGCGCGGATGTGGCGACCGTGCTCGCCGGCCGCGCGAGCTCGCTGTCGCACGGCTGAGCGGTCAGGTCGCGTGAAGGAGACAGTGCGTCGCCCTCGACGGCGACGATTGCCGACGACGCGGGATCGAACGCGGCGGCGACGAGCGTGCGAGCATTGCCATTGCCTCCGCTGGCGGCGACGGCGGGCGCTTCGATGGTGTCGCCGGGCTCGATGCGTTCGCCGGCCGATGGTGGACAGCCCGCGAGGGTTTTCGAGCACTGCGGCGTCATTGGTCGCCAGCAGATCGAGCACGCGTGCCTTGGCGACCGCGATCCGCGCGACCTGCCCATCGGCATGGGCACGGGACCACGCTTCGAACTCTTCGATCGAAGTGAC
>JBBQJJ010000394.1:0-8588 GCA_038325805.1 Haliangiales bacterium | reverse complement strand
TCGACGCGCTCGGCCCCCTGACCGTGCCACCACCGCTTGCCCGGTAGCTCCGAAAACACCGTGGATTGATCGTCGATCATCCGGTGCGAAGAGGCGTAGGATCGATCCAACCGTTACGGAGGGAACTCGATGCAATTTGCGGTGACGTTCCGGCACATGGAACCGACCGAGGCTCTGAAGTCGTACGCGAAGGAGCGCATGGAACGAGTCAGGAAATACCTGCCCGATCCGATCAGCTGTCACGTCGTACTCTCCACCGAGCGTCACAATCATCGCATCGACGTGACGTTCCAACTCCACAACGGGATGTCGGTCGCCGGGCACGAGACCACCGAGAACATGTACAGCTCGATCGATCTCTGCATCGCGAAGATCGAGCGCCAAGTACGCAAGTACAAGGGCAAGCTCGAGGGTATGAAGGCACGCCCGCACCACGTGCAGGCGATGCCGTGGTCGCACTCGGTCGTCGAGGAAGCCTTCGGGGGCGCCGACGAGAGTGGCAAGGATGTGCCTGCACATGATGCACCACCGTCGCGGAGCTCGGAGTTTCAGGTCGTCAAGACCGAGAAGTTCCACGCTCAGCCGATGTCGGTCTCGGACGCGATCGTCCAGCTCAACCTGCTGCACGAGCCCTTCCTCGTGTTCCGTCATGACACGGATGGGCGGGTCGCCGTCGTGTACAAGCGCGAGGACGGGGCGTACGGTCTGATCGAAACGCCGACCGGCGCGACGTCCTAGTCTGAATCTGGTAGCTTGCACGCGGGCCACGGATCCGCCGGATCTCCTCCATGAAGATCGTTGACCTCATCAAGCGCGACATGGTCGTTCCCGCGCTCAAGGGGATAGACAAGAAGGCCATCCTCGAGGAGTTGGCGGAGTACATGGCGGGTCATCACACCCGCATCGATCGGGCCATGCTCGCCAAGGTCTTGATCGAACGCGAGGCACTCGCCTCCACCGCGATCGGTGAAGGCGTCGCGATCCCGCACGGCAAGTTGTCCTCGGTCGGCGAGATCGTGGCGTGCCTCGGGCGAGCCACCGACGGCGTCGAGTTCGACTCGATGGACGGCCACCCGACGTACCTGTTCTTCGTCTTGGTCGCGCCCGAGTCATCGACCGGCGCACACCTCAAGGCGTTGGCGCGGATCAGTCGGGTGTTCAAGGATCCCGAGTTTCGGCGCCGCCTGCTGGCGGCCCCGGATGCGGAGGCAATGTACAGCGTAGTCGCGGACGAGGACGCCAAGTACTAGTGTGGGCGCGATGAAGGTGGGTGCGCTGCTCGAGCGGGCGGAGCTGAAGGGTACGGTGATCGCGGGACGGAAAGGGCTCACCCGCACGATCACCGTGCCGCGGATCCAGAAGCCCGGCCTCGCACTCACCGGCTGGCCGGAGCAGCTGCACGACGGGCGGGTGCTGGTGATCGGCGGCACCGAGATCGAGTACCTCGCGGATCACGAGGTTGCGCGCACGCAGGGCATCGCGACGATGTTGGCGAGCGATCCGGCGTGCGTGGTGGTGTGTCGCGGCCGCGAAGCACCGATCGAGTTGCGCGACGCCTGCGAGGCGCGTGGTGTGCCGTTGATCCTCAGCGAGCTGGTGACTGCCGATTTCATCTCGGCGGTGACCATGTTCATGAACGACACGCTCGCACCGGCGACGGAGGTGCACGGCGTGCTGGTCGACGTGATCGGCGTCGGCGTGCTGGTCACCGGCAAGAGCGGCATCGGCAAGAGCGAGACCGCGCTCGATCTTGTCCAGCGAGGCCATCGGTTGGTCGCCGACGACGTCATCGCGATCCAGCGCCGCGGCACGCACGTGGTCGGCAAGGCGGCCGGCATGCTCGGTCACCACATGGAGATCCGCGGGCTGGGCATCATCAACGTCAGAGATCTCTTCGGGATCGCGGCAGTGCGTGAAACGAAGCGGATCGAGCTGATCATCGAGCTGCGCGACTGGGAAGCGTCCGAGGAGTACGACCGCCTCGGGTTCGACGACCACCACCACGACATCCTCGGCGTCGAGGTCGCGGCGCTGCGCGTGCCGGTGCGCCCCGGTCGCAACGTGGCGACGATCGTCGAGGTCGCGGCCCGCAACCAGTTACTCAAGATCCAGGGCACGTACTCGGCGCGCACGTTCCGCGAGACCCTCGATCGGGCGATGAACCGGCCGATCGAACCCTCCTCCGACGAGGAACGGTCGTAGATGCAGATCGTGATCGTCACGGGGTTGTCGGGTGCGGGCAAGAGCACCGCGCTGCGCGCCCTCGAGGACATCGAGTTCTTCTGCGTCGACAACATCCCGGTGCCACTGGTGGCGCAGCTCGTCGATCACCTCGCGCACGAGGGCGACCGCGACAAGATCGCGATCGCGATCGATTCGCGCCAGCGCAAGAACCTGGCGGCGTGGAAAGAGGCGATCAGCAAGTTGCGCGGCTCGGGTCACCGCATCGAGGTGATGTTCCTCGACGCGACGGACGAGGTGCTCTTGCGGCGGTTCAACGAGACGCGCCGCCGGCATCCGCTGTCGGGAGATGATCTGTCCGAGGGGATCCGGCGCGATCGCGAGCTGCTGGCCGAGATGCGGCACGGCGCGGCCGTCGTCGATACCTCGAACCTCAACATGCATCAGCTCAAGGCGATCATCCAGGATCGCTACGGTGGGACCGGCAAGCTCGCGGTGACCATCGTGAGCTTCGGCTTCAAGCACGGCCTGCCGCTCGAGTTCAACCTGGTGTTCGACTGCCGGTTCCTCCCGAACCCGTACTTCGAGCCGACGCTGACCCACCTCGATGGCCGCGATCCCGACGTCGCGAAGTACGTGCTGGGCGCGGATGGCCTCGAGCTGACGCGGCAGATCGAAGGGCTGCTGCGGTTCACGCTTCCGCACTTCCAGAAGGAAGGGAAGCTGTACGTCACGATCGCGATCGGTTGCACCGGCGGCCAGCACCGCTCGGTGACGATCGTCGAGGAGCTGCGGCGTCGGCTCGGTGGGGAGTGGGACATCTTGGTGCGCCACCGAGATGTCGAGCGGGGAGCGACATGACCAGCACGGGGGGAGTCGAGATGGCTGAGAAGACGCTCGTGATTCAGAACGAGCTCGGGCTACATGCACGCGCGGCGACGAAGCTCGTCCAGCTCGCGTCGAAATATCCGTGCGACTTCACGGTCAGCAAGGACGGCCACGAGGTCAACGGCAAGAGCATCATGGGCGTGCTGATGCTGGTGGCCAGTAAGGGCACCACGGTGACGCTCAAAGCGAAGGGTGAGAAGGCGGGTGAGGTCGTTGCCGCGGTTGCCGCGCTGATCGATGACAAGTTTGGGGAAGGGAAGTAGCCACGTGAACGACTCGAAGCGAGAGGAGATCAGAAGGATAGGTCTGGGCGTCTCCCCTGGCATCGCGTTCGGACGTGCGTACCTGATCGGTCGCGACACGCTGAAGGCGCCGCGCCATCACATCGAAGCAGACGACATCGATGCCGAGGTCGCGCGCCTCTACAAGGCGATCGCGGCGTCCGACAAGCAGCTCACGAAGATCAAGGAGAAGCTCGCGTCGGAGAACGAGAGCGACTACCACATCATCACGGCGCACCAGATGATGCTCCACGACGAGCACCTCGTCGGCGCCGCGGTGTCCTACATCCGCGACGAGCTGATCAACGCGGAGTGGGGCGCGCGCAAGGCCGTCGACGACATCACCAAGGTGTTCGATCAGATCGAGGACGAGTACCTGCGCGAGCGGCGCAGCGACGTCGAGTTCGTGTTCGAGAGAGTTCTCCGCAATCTGCTGGGGCGCGAGCTCGGACCGCTGTCGCCGCCCCCCGACGCGATCGTCGTCGCGTACGACCTGTCTCCCGCGGATACCGCGCAGCTCCACAAGTCGGCGGTGTCGGGGCTGATCACCGACGCCGGTGGCAAGACCTCGCACACCGCGATCATCGCGCGCGCGCACGAGATTCCCGCGGTGGTCGGGCTCGAGACGATCACCGAGGTGGTCGAGACCGATGATCTGATCTTGATCGACGGTGCGGCGGGTCTCGTGATCGTCAACCCGTCGGCGGCGACCGTGGCCGAGTTCCGCGACGAGCAGCGGCGCCAGGTCGCGGTGCATTCGCAACTCCATGCGATGCGCGATTTTCCGGCGCGCACGCTCTGCGAGCACGACATCCAGCTCTACGCGAACATCGATAACCCCGACGAGCTCGACGATGCGCTCGAGTACGGCGCGATGGGTGTCGGCTTGTTCCGCACCGAGTTCTTGTTCATGGGGCATCACGAGCTGCCCGACGAAGCGCGGCATTACGAGAACGCGATCGCGGTGCTCGACAAGCTGAAGGGGCGCCCGGCCACGATCCGCACGTTCGACCTCGGCGCCGACAAGCTCGCGCCGTTCCTCAAGGCGGCGAATCTCGAAGAGGCGAACCCGGCGCTCGGGTTGCGTTCGATCCGGCTCTGCCTCGCGGAGCTCGGCCGCCCGCTATTTCATGCGCAGCTGCGCGGCCTGCTGCGAGCCTCGGCCCACGGGCCGCTGAAGCTGATGTTCCCGATGATCTCCGGCGTCGGCGAGCTTCGCGCGGCGAAGGCCGTGGTCGACGAGGTCAAAGCCGAGCTCGCCGCGGAAGGGGTCGCGTTCGACGAGAAGATCAAGCTCGGCATCATGATCGAGATGCCCTCGGCGGCGCTGACGGCCGACCTGCTCGCGCAGGAGTGCGACTTCTTCTCGATCGGTACGAACGACCTGATCCAGTACACGATGGCCGTCGACCGCGTGAACGAGTACGTCTCGTACCTCTACGAGCCGCTGCACCCGTCGCTGCTCCGCTTGATCGGTGGCGTCGCGGCGGCGGCGAAGGCGGCGAACATCCCGGTCACGATCTGCGGTGAGATGGCTGGCGAGCCGATGATCGCACCGGTGCTCGTCGGTCTTGGAATTCGCGAGCTGTCGATGTCGGCGGTGTCGGTGCCCGAGGTCAAGGCGATGATCCGCAACGTCAAGGTCTCGGATACCGAGGCGTTGGTGCAGCGAATCCAGAAGCTGCCGACGGCGGCGGAGATTCGCGCGATGGTCAACGACTACGTGGTCGGGCTGAAGGCACGTGCATGAGACCGGCGTCGATCGTCGCGTTCGCGGCGCTCGTCCAGGCGAGTAGCACCGCCCACGCCGGCGATCCCACGCTCGAGTTCTTCACGATCGAGACCGAGCACTTCGTCATCCACTACTATTCGCGCCTCGAGGTGTCGGCGCGTCGACTCGCGATGGTCGCGGAGCGCGCTCACAAGAACCTCGCACCCGCGCTCGATCACGAGCCCGCCGAGAAGACGATCATCGTCCTGGTCGACGACACCGACAGTGCGAACGGCTTCGCCGGCGTGTTGCCGCGCAACGCGATCCAGCTGTTCGCGACCGCGCCGAGCGCGTTCAACGAGCTCGACGACCACGACGACTGGCTCTACGGCCTGGTCGCGCACGAGTACACGCACATCCTTCACCTCGACACGATCGAGGGGCTGCCGTACGCCTACAACAAGATCTTCGGCAAGACCTGGTCACCGAACCAGATCATGCCGCGCTGGCTCATCGAAGGCGTCGCGACGTACGAGGAGAGCAAGAAGGCGTCGGGCGGTCGCAACCGCGGTAGCCGATTCGAGCAGTTCATCCGGATCGCGCGCCACGACGACAAAGACCTCCGCCTCGACGAGGTCACCGGTGCACCGCGGCAGTTTCCACGCGGCAACGCGGTCTACGTCTACGGTTCGCACTTCCTGCGCTACGTCTTCGATCGGTTCGGCGAGGACACGCTGCGCGCGATGAGCCACGCGAGCGGTTCATACCCCGTGCCGTATGCGGTGAATCGCCAGATCGCGAAGGTCACCGGCCAGCCGTTCACCCAGCTGTATGACGACTGGAAGGTCTATCTCCGCGATCGCTACGGCATGCAGGAGATGGCGGCCGAGCGGCGCGGGCTCGCGGCGGGTCGTGCCCTGACCCAGACCGGCGACGTCAACTTCTTCCCGGTGTACTCGCCCGATGGCAAGGAGCTCTACTGGCTCCAGAACGACGGCTACCACCAGGCGAAAGTTCGGGCGCTCGCCGCCGGGGCCAGGGAACCGCGGGACGTGATGAAGGCCGACTCGATCGGCTCGTTCGACGTGCTGCCCGATGGCTCGCTGGTGTTCGAGCAGAACCGGGCGTTCCGCCGCGAGTATTCGTTCCAGGATCTGATGCGGTTCGACGCACGGACCAAGGTGGTCACGCGGCTGACCACGGGTGCACGCGCACGCGATCCATCGCTGTCTCCCGACGGGCGACGCGTCGCCTTCTCGCAGAACGAGACGTCGCAGAGCGTGCTCGCGATTACCTCGACCGTGCCCGGTGCCGAGGTGTCGATCGCGTGGCGAGGGCAACCGCGCGATCAGGTGTACTCGCCCGCGTGGAGCCCGGATGGGACACGCATCGCTTTCTCGGCGTGGCGGCGCGGGGGCAAGCGCGACATCTTGATCGTCGAGCTCGCGTCGGGTGGGGTCACCGAGGTGACGAATGATCGCGCGGTCGACATGGCCCCGACGTGGTCGGCAGATAGCCGCTACGTGTTCTTCGACAGCGATCGTACGAGCATCTCGAACATCTATGCGTTTGACACGCGCGACGGCTCGACCTGGCAGATCACGAACGTGCTCGGCGGCGCGTTTCACCCTGCGGTGGCCCCCGACGGGAAGCGGCTCGCGTACCAGAACGCGGTGCCGAAGGGCGGCTATGACATCTACGAGCTGACGCTCGATCGCAACGCGTGGCTACCGGCGCAGGAGTTTGTCGATGACAGACCGCCACCCACGACGGTGCGCGACGACGAGGCAGTCGTCAGCGCGCCGCGCAAGTACCGCCCTCTCGAGACGCTCGCACCACGCACCTGGGCGGTGCAGGTGCAGACCGCGGGGGACGCCGGGTTGACGCTGCAGACCGACGGCAGCGATCCGTTCAACCTGCATTCCTGGCAGCTGTCACTCGGTACAGGCTTCTCGACCGGTGATCTCCAGCTCGCCGCCGTCTACGCGTACAACCGCCAGCGGTTCCCGCTTCGCATCGCAGGGGCGCGCACGATCTCCGAGCGCGGTGGGTTTCGGGTCGACGGCGTGCAGACCACCTACAAGCAAGAGGACTGGAGTGCGACGGTCTCGACGTCGATCCCGTTCGAGCAGCGCCCGGCATCGAGCTGGGCGATGTCGCTCGACTACGACATCGACTACTTCCGCCTCGTCGATCTGCCGATGATCTTGCCGGGAGAGCCGGATCCGAATCAGCGCGTGCCGGTCAGCCCGCTCACCAACTTTCGTCAGGCTGGTATCGGCGCCCGCGTGTCGTACTCGAGCGTGCGCGGCGCGACGTATGGCGTGGGCTCGCAGTACGGCTTCGATGTGTCGGCGGGGTTGCGGCTCGATCACGAAGCGTTCGGCGCGACGTTCAACAACATCACGGCGAACTACACCCTCAATACGTTCCGGCGGCTGTGGGGAAAGACGCCGGTGCTCGCGGCGCGGCTCACGGGCTCGTTTCGCGCAGGCGATCAGGTGCGCGGCAATGCGTTCTCTCTCGGTGGCGTGCCGACGCAGGACATCGTGCGCTCGGTGATCGACAGCATCCGCGTCGGAGTCACCGGGTATCTGCGCGGCTACGAGCCCCGCACGGTGCAGGGCAACCAGTTCCACCTGCTCAATCTCGAGTATCGCCAGGAGCTGCTCCAGATCGAGCGCGGCATCGGCACGCTGCCCATCTACTTCCGGCGCATCTCGATCGCGGCGCTGTCCGATCTCGGCACCGCGTTCGAGACCGAGCTCGATGTCGACCGGAACCTTCGCGCTTCGGTGGGGGGGGCGCTGCGCCTCGATGCGTTCTTCGGCTACTTCGTGCCCGGCACGTTCGAGGTCGGGTACTCGCACGGCCTGACCACCGGCGGGATCGGGGAGACCTGGCTGCTGCTCACAGGGAGCCTATGACCGACCGGATCTCCGGGCAGGTCGCCGCCGACGTCGCGCAGCAACTCGCGGAGCCGTTGCGCACGCTGCGCGACCGCCTCGGGTTGATCGTCGACCACCTCGAGCGCCACGTCGCAACCGCGAGTGGACCGGCGCCGTATCCGTGGCGAGCGCTTCGAGTGCTGCGCCAGGATCTCGGCGGCGTCTATCTCGAGACCACCACGCTGTCGCGCAAGCTCGACGAGCTCGAACGCGCGCTCGTGGATCAGACGCCGGGCTTGTTCGATCTCGCAGTCACCGTCGAGCACGGTCTCCAGCTGGCGAACCATCACATCGCACCGGGCATCGAGCTGATGATCGATCTCGCTGCGACGCCGAAGGTGCAGGGCGCGGCCGGTGCGTTCTCGCTGGTGATCGCACAGCTGGTCGCGGTGTGCGCCGAGTCCGCGCGGTCGTTGGAGAGCAGCACCCTGTCGGTGCGGACCTCGCTCGATGCCGATCCGGCGTACGCGTTGATCTCGGTCATCGACAACGGCAGCGGCAGCACTCGCGTGGCGGCGCTCGGCGATGTCGTGCGCGAGATCATCGAACCGTGGGGCGGGATGATCGATGCCGCGTCGG
>JBBQJJ010000393.1:0-8590 GCA_038325805.1 Haliangiales bacterium | reverse complement strand
CCAGGCGAACGCTGGGCTCATCGGCTCCGGCTCCGGCGTCACCTCGACGACGCGCTCGATGATCCGCTCGCGGTCGATCACGCGCTCGCCGACGCGCGGCACGTGCAGCTCGGTGCGGCAGTACGGGCAGGGGATGGTCTGCGGCGCCTCGAGGGAACGCACGCCGTCCGTACGGCCGCCGCAGTGGGGACAGCTGAGGGTAACGATCGCGGTGCGGGGCATGCCCGGGTAGGTCGACTCGCGGCGGCGCACAGCACGAACTACGAAGCGGCCAGGTTTCGCTGGCTACATCTGGATTTGCAGCCCGAGCTCGACCACGCGATTCGGCGGCAAGTTGAAGAACGCCGTCGGTGGCCGGGCGTTGCGCGACAGGAAGGAGAACAGCAGCTTGCGCCAGCGCGCGAGCTTGCTGCCGCCGTCGGTCAGCAGCGTCTGGCGGCCGAGGTAGTAGGTCGTCGTCATCGGCTGGGCCGTCAGGCCTTCGCAGCGCGCGAGGATCTTCGGCACGTCGGTGTCCTGCATGAACCCGACCTTGCAGATCACGCGGAAGAAGCCATGGCCCAGCTCGCGGACTTCGAGCGACTTCTCGGCTGACACGTACGGCACGTTGAGCGTCGACAGCGAGAACAGCACGACCTGGTCGTGCAGTACCTGGTTGTGCTTGAGGTGATGCATCAGCACGTTCGGGATGCCGCCCGGCGTCGACGACATGAACACCGCGGTGCCACGCACGCGTGCCGGCATCGCGGTCGCGAGATCGTCGAGGAACATGTTGTCGTCGAGCTGGCCCGCATCCATCAGCGTAGACAGCTCACTGCGACCGCGCCACCACGTGGTCATCACGACGAACACGATGACGCCGATCGCCAACGGGAACCAACCACCGTCGAGGACCTTCGCCGCGTTGGCGGAGAAGAAGGTGGCGTCGATGATCAAGAACGGGATCAGGAACGCGAGCGCCTTGGGTCGCGAGACGCCCCAGCGACGGCGGCACACCAGGTAGAACAGATACGTCGTGATGCCCATCGTGCCGGTGACGGCGATGCCGTATGCGGCGGCGAGGTTGGTGCTCGAGCGGAACTGCAGCACCACCGCGAGCGTGCCGGCCATCAATAGCCAGTTCATCTCCGGGATGTAGATCTGCCCCTCGGCATTGGCGGAGGTGTGGACGATCGTGACGCGCGGCCAGTAGCCGAGCTGCATCGCCTGGCGGGTGATCGAGAATACGCCGGAGATCAGCGCCTGCGAGGCGATCACGGCGGCGAGCGTGGCGAGCACCAACATTGGCACGAGGAAGCCATCAGCGGTGGCGTAGAACGGGTTCTGCACGGTGCCGATCGGCTCGTGCAGCAACACCGCTCCCTGCCCGAAGTAGTTGAGCATCACGCCGGGCAGCGCGATCGCGAACCACGCGATCCGGATCGGGCGACGACCGAAGTGACCCATGTCGGCGTACAGCGCTTCGCCGCCGGTAACGACGAGGAACACCAGACCGACGAGCAGGAAGCCGTGCACGCCGTTGTCCAGCAGGAAGCTCACGCCGTGGCGAGGATCGACCGCCGCGAACACGCCGGGCTCGACGAGGATCGAGCGCAGGCCGAGGGCTCCGATCGCGAAGAACCAGATCAGCATGATCGGACCGAAGGCGATGCCGATCTTGCCGGTGCCGAAACGCTGGACCACGAAGAGCCCGATCAGGATGCCGACGGTGATCGGCACCACGAGGTGCGTGAGCGTGCTGCTCTGCTCGGACAGACCTTCCATCGCGCCGAGCACCGAGATCGCGGGCGTGATGGCGCCATCACCGAACAGCAGGCCGGTGCCGAACAAGCCGAGCAGGATCGGGATCGCGAGGCGCAGCTTGGCGCCGGGGACGCGCTCCTTCGGCTTGCCGTCTTCACCCTCGACCAGCGCCGCGAGCGCGAGGATGCCGCCTTCGCCCTTGTTGTCCGCGCGCAGCACGAACACGAGGTACTTGAGGCAGACCACCAGCATCAGCGCCCAGAACATCAGCGACAGCACGCCGAGCACGTTGTCGTAGGTGGGTTGCACCGCGTGCGCCGAGGCCTCGAGGCCGTTCGCGAACACGCGCTTGCCTTCGGCGTTTTGCGGAGCCCACGCGAGGCACTCCTTGATGGCGTAGAGCGGCGACGTTCCGATATCGCCGTAGACGACGCCGAGGGCTCCGAGCGAGGCGAGCGCGAGGGCCTTGCGACCGTTCGACCCGTGATGATGCGCCTGGGGAGGCGCCGCCACTGCTGCAGCTTCCATAGTGCCGCGTGCGGCGGCGCTTCACCTGTACCCCCAGCCCCATCAGGACGCCGTCAAGAACGCATCAAGACTGGAATCGCTATCTCAGAGCTCGATCTGCAAACCCAGTTCAACCACGCGGTTAGGCGGCAGGTTGAAGAAGCTCGTCGGCGACTGCGAGTTGTGTGCGAGGAACCGGAACAGCATCTTGCGCCACCGCGCCATCGGCGTCTTGCCGGTGGTCAGCAGGCTCTGGCGGCCCATGTAGTAGGTGGTGTCCATCTCGTCGACGGTCAGGCCCTGCTTCTCGCAGCGCTTCAGGATCTTGGGGACGTTTGGCTGCTGCATGAAGCCGACGTGCGCGATCACGCGGAAGAAGCCCTGCCCGAGATCCTTCACCTCGATCGACTTGTTGCCGATCGCGAAAGGGATGTTCTCGGTGATCACCGACAGCAAGACGACCTGCTTGTGCAGCACCTTGTTGTGCTTGACGTGGTGGAGCAACACGTTCGGCATGCCGCCGGTCGATGACGACATGAACACCGCGGCGCCCTGCACGCGATGCATGTGCTTGACGTCGGGATCGTCGAGGAACAGGTCGTCCGGAATCGTCCCTGTCTCCATCATCTTCGACAGCTCCATCCGCCCGCGCCACCAGGTGGTCATGATGATGAACATGCCGAGCCCGACGGTGAGTGGGAACCAACCACCCGCCGCGATCTTGACGACGTTCGCGGAGAAGAAGGCCCCGTCGATGACGACGAGCGGGATGTAGAGACACAGGGCTGCGCCGAGGCTCCAGCCCCAGTTGCGCTGGCAGACCAGGAAGATCAGATACGACGTGATCATGAACAGGCCGGTGACGGCGATGCCGTACGCCGCGGCGAGGTTCGTCGACGACTTGAAGGCGAGCACGAGCGCGACGCACGCGACCATGAAGGCCCAGTTGATCTCCGGGATGTAGATCTGTCCCTCGTGCTTGCTCGAGGTGTGGACCACGGTCATGCGCGGCAAGTAGCCGAGCTGGACGGCCTGGTTGGTCAACGAGAACGCACCGGAGATCAACGCCTGCGACGCGATGATGGCGGCGAGCGTGGCGAGCACGATCATCGGGATCAGGAACGGCCCCTCGGAGAGTCCGAAGAAGGGGTTGTTCACGGCGCGACCCTGCTCGAGGTAGAGCGCACCTTGCCCGAAGTAGTTGAGCAGCAGGCCGGGGAACACGATGATCGACCACGCGAGGCGAATCGGCGTCTTGCCGAAGTGACCCATGTCCGCATAGAGCGCCTCGCAGCCCGTCACGCACAGCACGACCGAGCCGAGCAGGAAGAAGCCGTGGCGGCCGTGGTGGATCAGGAACTCCCCCGCGTGCATCGGATTGACGGCGGCGAGGATCTCCGGGTTCTCGAGCGTCTGGATCAGCCCGAAGCTGCCGAGCGCGAAGAACCACAGCATCATGATCCAACCGAACACCGAGCCGATCTTGCCGGTGCCGTAGCGCTGCACCCAGAACAGGCCGATGATGATGACGACGGCGATCGGGATCACGAGATCCGTGAAGTCGGTGTTCTGCTCGGAGATGCCTTCGACCGCGGACAGCACCGTCATCGCCGGCGTGATCAGGCCCTCGCCGTAGAGCATGCCGGCGCCGAACAGCGCGAGCAGGATCGGGAAGCCGAGGCGCCGCGACGACTTGAGCTTCTGCTGGACCAGCGCGGCGAGGGCGAGGGTGCCGCCTTCGCCCTTGTTGTCGGCGCGCAGCACCACGCCGAGGTACTTGACGAACACGACGATGAGCAGCGACCAGAACACCAGCGAGACCACGCCGAGCACACTCGCGGGCGTCGGATCCACCGCGTGCACCGAGGCAGGGAGGCCGTTCGCGAGGACGCGGACGCCGTTCTCTCCCTCCTTCACACCGTACGACAGGCACTCCTTCATCGCGTAGAGCGGCGAGGTACCGATGTCTCCGTAGACCACTCCGAGCGCGCCTAGCGACAGCCAGGCGAGCTGCTTCCTGTCCTTCGTGCCGTCGCCGTGAACGTGGCGATGGCCCGTCGGAGAATGCCCGGTCGCGTCGGCCCTGGCAGCTTCACTCATCTTAAATCCAGCGGGGGACTCCCCAGCTACGGGGTATCACGCCGCGATCGAAGGATCATCCGCGAGGAGGGTCAGACGCCCAGCGGCGAGATAGCGAGACCTCGGCCTTGTATTCATCGAGCATTTGCTGCCGCGTGGACTGGGACCAGCCGAGCGTCTTGCCGAGCAGATCGGCGACCCTCTCCGAGGTGGCGAGCCCCTGATCGCGACCGACGAGCAACAGCGGGACGCGACGTGCGAGCACGTCCTCGACGGTGCGTGCGAGATCATGGCGCGCGGCGAACTCGATCTCGGCCCACACGTACGGGAGGTCGTCTTCAATGCGCTCGCCGAGCCCGCGATCCGCGGCGATCATCGCGCCGATCAGCACGGCGCGCGTGCCGTAGACGCCGCACAGGTGCGTCGCGGTGTCGGCGTCGAGACCGTGCTCGTCCATCAGCGCACGGCCGACGGCGGCGACCCCTTCGAGGTCTGGGGAGGCGAGCCCGGCCGCACCGGGGAGCGGCCGATCCTTGGTGTTGATCTTCTCGACGGACAACGGCACGTCGAGCTCGGCCGCGAGCTCCAAGGTCTTCTCGACGGCTTCGCGTGCCATCCGGCGATAGGTGGTCAGCTTGCCGCCGGCGATGATCACCAGGCCGTCCTTGCGCGTGAAGATCTCGTGCTCGCGGCTGATCTCGCTCTCGTCGACGTTCGGCGGCGCGGCGATCAACGGGCGCAACCCGGCCCACGTCGAGATCACGTCGGCAGGCGTCAGGTTCGCGCCCGGGAAGTAGCCGTTGCCCGAGTCGCACAGGTACTGGACGTCGGCACCGTCGGCGGCCACCTCGTCGGCGCTGCCGGTGAAGTCGGTGTCGGTGGTGCCGAGCACGGTGCGCTCGCGCCACGGGATCGCGAACATCACGCGACCGTCGACGGGAGAGATCAACGTGATCGCGCGAGCGAGGGGCAAGCGCTCCCGCGGCAGCACGATGTGGACACCCTTGGTGCGACGGAGCATCGGGCGCTCCATCGGGATCTCGAAGCGCCGGATCATCTCGTCGGTCCACGCGCCAGCGGCGAGGATGGTGACCTTCGCGTGCACGATCGACGACTCGCCTGTCAGCCGATCCTTGATCGCGACGCCGAGGATCCGCCCGTCGGGCCCGCGCTCGAACCGCGTGACCTCGGTGTACGTGCGGCAATCGGCACCGAGAGAGCGAGCGTCGAGGGCGTTCTCGAGCGTCAGCCGTGCGTCATCGGTGGCGCAGTCGTAGTACTCGAGCACGCCGCGCAGCCCGTCGGGCTTGAGCTGTGGCTCGATCTCCAGCCCGCGCTTGCGCCCTCGAAACGTCTTGTGCATCCGCGGAGCGCGAAACAGCGCGAGCGAGTCATAGATCCAGAGGCCGACGTTCATCAGCTCGAAGCCCGGCTTCGCACCCTGGTAGATCGGGATCAAGAACGGTAGCGGGCGGACGAGGTGGGGTGCGACGCGCGTCTGCACGCGGCGTTCGCTGACAGATTCGAACACCAGCCCGATCTCGCCGTGCTCGAGGTAGCGCAGCCCGCCGTGGACGAGCTTGCTCGACTTGCTCGAGGTGCCAGACGCGTAGTCGCCCTTCTCGAACAGCGCCACCTTGAGGCCGCGCAGCGACGCATCGCGCGCGATCCCGACGCCGGTGATGCCGCCACCAATGATGATCAGGTCGAACACGCTTACTTCTTACCCTTGCCTTTGATCAGCGCCACCGACTTGATATCGAAGTAACCCACTGCACCGACGAGCTTCGCGAGCCCGCCGACCGTGGCCTTGGGGCCGAGGTGAATGGCCATCGCGGGCTCGAGGACCGGATCCTTGTGCGTCGCGACCACGGCCAGCAGCTTCGCCTTGTCGGCCTTGATCTGCTCGATGATCGGATCCGGGTTGTCGTCGAGCTCGACCTGGATCGCGTCGGGAAGGGCGGTGGTGCGCAGCGCGACGGGAACCGATCCGGCGATCTGCCAGCCCGGCGGGCCACCGTCGACTTGCACGGCGAGTCGCACGTCACCCGTCAGCTTGGTGCGCGGACGTTCCCCCGTGATCGCGAGCGCATCGAGCAGGCGGGTCGCGGGCATCGCGTGGGGCGCAAAGATCGCGATGCTGGTGCCGGCCTCGATCGGCGCACCGATCTTCGTGATCGCCGTGTCGAGATCCTTCGCTGTCTTGAGCAGGGCACCTGGATAGGGCTCGCCCTTGCTGAGCGTGACGACACCCTCCTTCGTGAGCTTCGCGCGGGAGACCACGGCGAGGCGGAGCTCGGCGGGCGTCACGGTGAGCGCGAGTGGGCCGAGCTCGGGTGACGTGACCGGCGACTTCGCGAGCTCGTATCCGTACCCGCTGATCGAGATCACGGGCAGTGGGATCTCGAACCCGTCGAGGAGTGGCGCGAGCTCGGGCTTGTCGCCTACGGCGCGCGCGATCCGATCCAGCGCGAACCACGGCGCCGAGGCATAGCGGTTATCGGGCACCGCGCTGACGTGCTCCTTGCACAGATCGCCGAGGAAGCGCCACGGGCCGCGGGTGTCCTTGCCTCGAAACTTGTCGAGCGTGCCGAGAAAGCGCTGCTTCGCGTCGCTGTTGCAGTACGCCTTGCACGCGAGCATCGCGTCCTCGACCTGCGTGCGAGTCGGACCGCCCTCGGCGGGCATCTTGCTCCAGTCGAGCAGCGGCTTCCACTCACCACACGGCTTGCACGCACCGAGCAACAGCTGGATGCGGCGCATCGGCGGCGTCTTCGGCGCAGCCTCGAGCGCCTTCTTGCATTGATCCCAGTCGGTCGGAGCGACCTCGACCACGCGCGAATCCATCGGTGGATGGACGAAGCCGGCATCCGGCGTTGGCGGTGGAGGCGTCTCCGGTTTCTCGCGGCTCTGGCAAGCGACCAGCGCCAGCAGCAGCGCTCGTGTGATCGGCTTCGCGGGGATTCGCCTCGCGCTCATTTCGACAGCCGGAGCGAGAACACTTCGCGCGACAGGTTGTTCGTCCACGTCACCAGCGTTCCGTTCGATTCGTCGACGACGCTCGTGACTGCCCAGTTGATCCCGGCCTGGACCATCACCATGCCGGCCTTCTTGACGGTGTGGGTCTTCGCACCCGCGGTGTCGCAGCGGATCTTGTTCTCCGGACAATCGTTCCACACCGCCTCGGGGCCATTGCCGAGCGTCTCGAGCGTGACCACGAACGGCGTCTTGACCGGCGTCTTGACGAAGTCCAGCGCGAGCTTCGCGCCCGCGGCGAACGACCCCTTGGACACCACGTACATCCGGAACTGGTTGCCGCTGTAGAGCTCCCACGACGCACTCGTCGCGACGGGCGCGACCGGCTTCGGAGGCGGTGTCGCCGAGCCCGAGCCAACGGCTGGCGTCGCCGAGCCAGACCCTGCGGTGGGAGCGACCACCGGAGCGGTTGAGCTAGATCCGGATCCAGATCCAGATCCAGCGACGACGGGCGCGGCGCTACCCGACGTGACCGTGCCGGGCGAGCCGTTCGTTTTAGGAGAGGTGTAGTCGACGCGTGTGGTCTGCGGCGTCGCCGGCTTGAGCGAGCAGCGATCGTCGATACACGACGGGCCGCACGAGATCGTCAACGCCGGGACCGAGACGCCGACACCGATCACGAGCAGCGCTGCGAGGTGTGACCTCACCCTCGGTCGACCTCGAGGTTGTACTTCTTGACGAGCCGGTGGATGTAGTTGCGATCGATGCCGGCCTCGGCGGCAGCGCGCGAGATGTTGCCGCGGTGCCGCGCGAGCAACGCGACGAGATAGTCGCGCTCGAAGGTCTCGACGAGCGCGGCCTTCGCTTCCTTGAACGGCAGCTCGAGCATCGCGTCGGGCGTCGACGGGCGGCCCAGCTCGGCGCTCGCGACATCCGCGTCGTTCACCGCAGGGCGCGAGCCACTCTCGGTGAGCTCGGACAGGAGATTGTTGCCGGTGTGACCGAGGGAGAGCGCGCGCTCGACGACATTGCGCAGCTCGCGGACGTTGCCGGGCCAGTCGTGCTTCTCGAGCTGCTCGAGCAACACCGGCGAGTGCGCCCAGCCGCCGCGACCCATCTTGTCGGCGAACCACGCCGCGAGGGTGGCGATGTCCTGCTTGCGCTCGCGCAGCGGCGGCACGTACGTGGCGACCACGGCGAGCCGGTAGTAAAGGTCTTCACGGAACTGGCCGGCGCGCACCATCGCGCGGAGGTCGCGGTGGGTCGCCGCGATCACGCGGATGTC
>JBBQJJ010000392.1:0-8604 GCA_038325805.1 Haliangiales bacterium | reverse complement strand
CAAGGCTTTGCGAAACGTCTTCGACCAGCAGCGCGTCTCGTTCGAAGCTGCAGAGAAGCAGGCTGAGTACGGGGCGATCGTGAGCACCGCGTCGAGCGTGCGACAGCTCCGCGAGCAAGCTCAAGTCTGCGCCGGCGAGGCCCAGTTCGTCAGCGACACGCAAACGGGCTACACGTCGCCGGACATCCCGGACGATCCGAGTAAGGACCTGTTTCCGAACGGGCCCGAGCAGCCCGGCTACGCCTCGCCGTACAACTGACCGCGATGACTGCGGCTCCTGAGCCGAGCTTCACGCTGGCGTACATTCTCGGGACCGGACATTGCGGGTCCACGTTGTTGAGCCTCCTGCTCAACGCGCACTCCCGAATGATCGGGCTGTCCTCGCTCCGTAAGCTGGATTTTCTCGTTCGGCCTCCGCCTGGTGGCGTTGGACTTGGAGGAGGAATCCTCGAGCACGAGTTCTGGCAACGTGTCCGCACGCGGTACGAACGTGAGACTGGTCGGTCCTTCGATTCGGTGACCGTGCATCATCCCTCATGGAAGGCCTTCGTCCGGTGGAACCGGGAGCGGTTGCTGGAGTGGGCGCGCGATCCGTTCGATCTGATGTCGACGATCGCGCGAGAGTCGAGTCGTCCGATCCTCGTCGATTCGTCGAAGGCGTGGCAACAGCTCTACCTGCTGAAGCGCTCCGGCCGCGTCCGGATCCGAGTGCTGCACACGCTGCGCGACGGTCGTGCGGTATTCCACTCGTATGACCGCAAGTATCACAACTTCTCGTTCAGCTTCGGCCAGTGGGCCAAGCCGAGTGTGGTCGCTGCGGCGATGCGCCCATTGTTCTCCGCCGAGGAGTGGATGCCCGTGCGCTACGAGGAGCTGGTCACCGAGCCCGAGCGCGTACTGACTTCGATCTGCACGTTCCTCGGTGCCGACTACGAGCCCTCCATGTTGCAGTATCGCAGCACGCCGTGGGTCGGCATCCTCGGCAATCGGATGGCCCAGCGCACCGACGAGACGATCCGGCTCGACGAGAAATGGAAGCGCGACCTTCCACGCAACAAGCAGCTCCTGTTCGACATGCTCGGCGGACCTCTCAATCGCTACTTCGGGTACGACTACCTCGGAAAGCGCTGATGTATTCGGCACGGCAACACTACCGAGGCGACGTCGCCGAGCGCTACAACGACGAGCGCGTCGGCGATCTCAAGTGGGAGCTCGAGCAGAAGGTGATGGCTCAGCTGATCGGGGAGCTTCCCCAGGGTTCGGCGATCCTCGACGTCCCGCTCGGCACGGGTCGATACCTCCCGTTCTACGAGCGCGGTGGGCATCGCGTGATCGGACTAGACGTCTCGGGAGACATGATGCGTCAGGCGCGGCTCGGAGCGACGTTGGTCGGAGCGTTGATCGGCGACGTCACGAGGATTCCGCTCGCCAATCGGTCCGTCGACTACGTCGTCAGCACGCGGTTGATGAACTGGTTGCCCCCGGATGTCTTCGCGCGAGCGATAGCGGAGAGCGCGAGGGTCGCGCGGGTCGGCATGCTCCTCGGGATCCGCGAGTCCGAACGTGTGCGCTCGGAGCATCTGCCGGCGATCTGGCACGAGTTTTCGACAGCTCCTCGCGCTTCCCTGCGCCGGGTACTGCGACCACTCCTGCGCCGACAGCACGCGATCCTCGTACACCCGATGGTCTCGGTTCGTGCGGAGCTCGCCCGCAATCGGCTCGAGATCGTCGACCGTGTGCAGATCGATGAAGGCACAGCGTTCAGCCGTCGCGCCTTCTATCACTCGCCGCTGCAGACGTACGTGCTGCGCGTCGCATGACCCTGATCGTCGAGTTGCTCGGAGCGCCCGGTGTCGGCAAGTCGACCCTGCTGCCAGCTCTCGTCGAGCGGCTCGACTCACTGCCCCTCCAGGCCACCCCTCACCTCGATCGCGTGCAGCAGGCACTCGGGTTTGCACGGTTCGTCGCGCGAAACCCTCTCCAACTCGCGCGCATGACCGCCGCGATCGTCGCGACCAACCAACCCGTTAGCGATCTCGCGTGGGTGACACGCACGTGGGTCAAACGATGCTGGCGCCACGTCGAGCTACGACGGAGACCTGGGTTACATCTCGTCGATGCCGGTCTCGCCCAAGCCCTCTGGTCGATCTCGTTTCGGGCAGGTGCGAAGCTCGGGCCACAACTCGTCGCCGGACCGCTCCCTGATCTGGTGTTGGTCGTCGACGCGACGCTCGCGACCATGACCCGCCGCCTCGCGATGCGACCGGGCCACCAGAGTCGACTCGAGCGTGGCGCCGGAGACCTCGACCGCGCGCGCGAACAGGTCGCCGGTGTGCAGCGCCTGCTCGAAGGAGCCGGCGTGGAGACCGTCACCATCGACAATGAGCGCGACGAGGACCGCGCGCATACTGCAGCAGTAATGGCCGACCGAGTGATCGCTCGCTGGTCACGCTGACTCGAGACCAAGGCCGACCATCACCTGCGCCGCGCGAGCGTCCCAGGTGTAGTGCTCTTCGAGCGCGCGCATCGCCGTTGTTGCCAATCGAACCCGGAGCTCGTCGTCGGCGACGAGTTGCTCGATCGCTGCCTGCCAGCGCCCGAGGTCATCGGCGGGTGCGTACAGCGCGTGCTTGCCTTCGACCAGCACCTCGCGGAGCACCGGCAGATCCGAGGACACGATCGCCGCACCGGACGCCATGTACTCGAACATCTTCATCGGTGACGTCCACCGACTCGTGTCGACCCCGCGAGTCTCGCTGAGGATTCCGCGCTTCGCGTACGGCATCAGCACGATATCCATCGTTGCGTAGAGTGCCGGGAGCTCGGCTTGCCGGCGAAACCCGAGGAGCTCGACATTGCTCGGCTGCCCGACTCGCCAGTGCGTCAGGTCACTCTCGTTACCTCCAACGAGGCGGAACGTGAGGTGGGGAAGCTTCGCGGCAAGGGCGTAGATCAGGTCGATACCACGCCCCGGGTAGAGATGACCGACGTAGCCGACGACCGGGCGTCGTGTTGGCGGCCGAGGTCGGACAGGATTCGTCGGAGGATCGCAGGCATCTCGTGAGATCACGATGGGGCGATCTGGTGGAGCGATCCGCTCGGCGATCAGGTCGTCTCGCAACGCCTCGGAGATCGAGACGATGCCCCGTGCCTGCGGGCGAGAGACGGCGTGCGCGATCGCTGCGCGGCGCCAGCGCGTTTGAGGAACGCCGTGCGCCTCCCAGACCAGTGGGATCCGCGACTGCGAAGCGATCATCGTGCCGATCTGATCGCGGCAGTACACGAGGTCGGCCCAACGCCGTCGCGTCGCCACGCGTGCAGCCATGCCGAGCGCGTACACGAAGCCACCGCCACGGCGCTTCGGACGGGTCACTTTGTCGACGGTGAAGTTGGGCTCGACGCAGTAGAAAGCATGGTCGTCGATGCCGGTGTCCTCGCCACGCTTGGCGACCAGGACGACCTCGTGACCACGTCGCGCGAGCGCAGAGCACATCTTCATCACCTGCACACTCGAAGCACGGCGCGACGGAATGTAAGAGAGCGCGAGGTACAGGATCCTCACGGGGTGTGCCTCAGCTCGCTTCCGCCGTTTCCTTGGTCTCGCTGTGATAGCCGTAATAGTTGTAGTAGCCGTAGCGGTGATCCTTCGCATCGAGCTGATTGAGGATGATGCCGATGATCTGTCCGTTGACGTGTTTGATCTGGCGAGAGGCGCGCTTGACCTCGTCCCGCAGCGTCTTGCTCGCGTGAACGACCAGGATCACACCGTCGGTCTGCTTCGACAGCACGACCGCGTCGGTCACGGCTCCGAGCGGCGGGGAATCCAGGATCACGGTGTCGAAGCGCTTGCCGAGCTCTTCGAGCACGGTGGCGAACCGCTTGCTCATCAGGAGCTCGGCCGGGTTCGGCGGCAGCGGGCCACATGGGAGCACGAAGAGGTTGGGGATCTCGGTAGACTTGATGGCGTCGTCGTACGACTCATCACCGACGATCAAGTTCGAGAGGCCAATGCCGCGCGGCAGACCAGCCGAGACGTGCAGGCGAGGACGCCGCATGTCTGAATCGACCAGGAGGATGCGCTGACCACTCTGCGCCATCGTCGTACCGAGGTAGAGCACCATCGTGGTCTTGCCCTCACGCGGATTGGCGCTGGACACCACGATCGTACGAAGCTGCCGGTCGGCACCCGAGAACACGATGTTCGTGCGCAGCGAGCGACACGCTTCTGCTAGCTGCGACTTTGGATGTTCGAACACGTACATGTCGCGACCGCGAACATCGAGCTTTGCAGCCTCGGTCTCCGCGAGCACCGGCACGATGCCGAGGACCGGTGCGCCCGCCGAGCTTTGCGCATCCTCCGCCGACTTGATCGACCGGTCGAGGAACACCATGAGAAACACGAAACCAAGTCCGACCACCAGCGAGAGTGCAGTCGCGACCATGATGTTGACGCGCAGGTTCGGGGACACCGGCACGGTGGGCAACTGGGCGGAGTCTAGGGGCCGAACATTCGTGTCGAGCCCCTTGTTGAGACGGCCGGACATCTCGCTCGTCGACAACCGGCTAACAAGGATGTTGTACTTGTCCTCGGCGCCCTTCTTCGCGCGAGCGAGTGCGTTATACGCGACGATCTTCGGGCCGAGCTCGAGGATCTCTTTCTTGAAGCGCTCTACCTCGCCACCCATGTCGCGCTCGAATTTTTGGGCAGCGTTGTATTCGTTCTCCGCCGCACCGAGAACGCGCTTGGCCTCGGACTCGAGTGTCAGGCGAAGGTTCTCGACCCTCGACTTCGCCTTCGCGTACTCGATGGTCTTGGGTCCTATCTCGCGCTGGAGCTCCTCGAACTTGTTCTTCTCGGTGTAGTACTGCGCGCGCAGCGCATCGAACGCGGATGAGTTGCCCATCGCGAGGATCGGAGTCTCCACGACATCGTTGGTACTCGTGGCCAACTTGCGAAGGATCTCGAGCCTCGACGCGAGCTCCCGCGAGCGGCTATGAGCCGAGTCTTCCTTGCTCGAATAGTTCTGAATCTTTGCCGTCACGAGGCTCTGACGATCCTCGAGCGACACGGCCATCAGGTCGTTGTCCTTCTGGAACTGGTAGATCTTTGCCTCGGCCTCGCGGAGCGCCTTCTCGGCGGATATGAACTCGGTCGAAAGCGCCGACGACGCCTGCGCTGTTCCGGCCGTCAACAAGCCACGCGAGTACTGGTCGAACGTCGTGACGTGCTGGTTCGCAATCTCCATCGCGAGCTTCGGATCGGTGTGCGAAACGACCACGTACATGATGCGGTTCTGTTCCGGATACTGGATCGTCACGCGCTTCTTGAGACGCACCGCCGCGATGTCGTACTGCTGATCGAGCGGCAGTCGGGTGCGCTCGTCGTCGCTGAGGAACGTCAACTGGAGGTTCTTCGCGACCACGGTCTCGCGCAGCAGCCTGATGCTGCCCAGGATTTGTTTTTGCTCCTTGTAGTATTCGCCGGATGGGCCGCCGCCGACCGCGACCATCTCGTTGCCCTGGCCGAGCAGATCAGCCATCCGGGGCTCGATCTGAACGGACGCTGTTGCTTCGAAGATCTCGGGCTGCTGGCGGGTGTAATAGACCGAGCCGGTGACCGCGAGCGCGACCAGCGCGACCAGCAGCCAGGCGTACCGGCGCAAGGCGCGGATGTAGCGCCCGACATCAAAGCTGAATGCAGGCTCCGCCTCGGAGTCGACGACGGGTGATGGGTTGAGCTCGGGCATCGGCATTCGGAACGCAACCTTAGTGAGTGATCCCGGTCCGAGGGTTCACGGGAGGCGCTTCTTCCCACACAGGTTGTGTGAGACGCAAGCTCGACCCTGCAGTTTCAGCAACTTACGCAGGCGCCGAAAGGTCAGTAGGCGGCGCGAACCCCCAACATGAGCGACTGACGCACGTACGAGGGATCGTCGAGTGGGTCGTTCATGTCAGGGTTGTAGCGGAAGTCGGTCTGTACGATCTGAACCTGATAATCCAGGGTGGCCGCGATCCAGTTGCGGAAGTTGTAGATCGCACCGAGCGGCGCCGCGAAAATCAGATCGTTGCGGTCGGTCTCGGTGGTCATGACCTCGGAAATGATGCCGCGGTACTGGCGAAGCCGAACCTCGGCGCCGGCGGAGAACGCGAAGCGGTCGAGGCGATGCTCCATCCGCACTTTGAAGGCGTGGTCGCGATAGAAGTTTGCGTTGATCGAGTCTTCGAAGTCGTACGTGTATGCCGCTGCGAAGCGGGCCTGCGGGCTGAATCGGTATCCGAACTGAATCGCTGTGGTGATGTTGGTGAAGTCCGGCCCGGTCTCGTAGAAGCCTTTGGCGAAACCAACGCGCGCATTGAGCGACGTCTTCACTGTCAGGGCTGAGGCGATGCCGAGATTGACGCGAAGGGGAAACGAGGTGGGACGGGTGGACTCGCTGCCAAGACCATCGAACACACCGATCGACGCATCCGCGTAAACCCGGGTGATCGGAAGCCACTGCCAAGACGCAGTCACGCCGAATGAGTGCTGGATGCGGTTCGCGAACTGCTGACTCTCGTCCTCGAAGTAGTCGATGACGTTGGTGTACTGCAGCGACCCGTGGAGAGTGCGGTTGCGCGGCCGGTAGCGAAGCTGGAGACCGATACGATTGATGTCGCGATCGACGTCCTCGCTCGACTCGAAGTTGACCGGTCGGATCTCGCGTCGAAAATCGTCGCTGAACGCGAACTGCAGCGTCCGCTTCGGGAACACGATGCCCTGCGCCGAGAGCTGAAGTCCGAGGTCCCGCTGGGCTTGGACGTTGTCGTTGGAGCTCAGGTACTCGTTGTACTCGGTGTGAATCCACGCGCGGAACGCGAGGTCCCCGAAGTTGCGGAGCTCGTCATCCTGCTCCGACGACGCCTGCATACGTTCGGCTGGAAGCGATCCGAGCGCGAGCTCGCCGATGATCTTGAGTAGACCAACAAGGTTGGTGTTGTTGCTCTCGTAGAACACGTTCGAAACGACACCCGTTTCGATCCCGATGATCGGGTGGATGACGGTGCCTTCACCGACCTTGACGCCACCGCCTTCAACGACAGCAGCAACAGGTGCCTCCTGCGCCCAGGCAGCCGACCCGGCACCGAGAATCACACAACCAACTGCCAACGTTACGAGCTTGTTCACAGAGACCTTTTGGACCGTTGATGCTAGGACGCCGTTCACAATGAAGTCAACTGTGCGCAGCGCCTTGGTTTGTCCTTAGTGCACCGGGAGTTCCACAACGTTCATTGATCTGCGAAATCAGAATGTCTTCTTTCGTTAGAGGATTGTCCGGCATAACGGATTCGGCTATAGGTTCGCATCCGCTCCTATCGCCGATCCCACCTCAAGACCCTCGAAGACGAGTCGGTTCACATCCTCCGCGAGCTCGCTGCGGAGCGTGAGCGCCCGTGTCTGCTGTTCTCGGGCGGCAAGGACTCGATCGTCATGCTCCGGCTCGCCGAAAAGGCGTTCCGCCCGGCGCGGTTTCCGTTCCCGCTGCTCCACGTCGATACCGGGCACAACTTCCCCGAGACGCTGGTCTACCGCGACCGCACGGTGGCGGAGCTCGGCGAACGGTTGATCGTCGCCCACGTCCAGGACTCGATCGACAAGGGTCGCGTCACCGAGGAGACCGGCCCGCGCGCGAGCCGCAACCGGCTGCAGACCACCACGCTGCTCGATGCGCTGGAGGAGCACCAGTTCGACGCCGCGATCGGTGGCGCGCGGCGCGACGAGGAACGCGCTCGTGCGAAGGAGCGGATCTTCTCGCACCGCGACGAGTTCGGGCAGTGGGATCCGAAGAACCAGCGTCCCGAGCTGTGGTCGCTCTACAACGGACGCGTCAAGCGCGGCGAGCACCTGCGTGTGTTCCCGCTGTCAAACTGGACCGAGCTCGACGTCTGGGAGTACATCGCGCACGAGAGCATCCCGCTGCCGGAGATCTACTTCACGCACGAGCGCGACGTGTTCGAGCGCGACGGCATGTTGTACGCGGCGAACCCGTTCATCACGTTGTTGCCGAACGAGAAGATCCGGAAGGAGATCGTTCGGTTCCGCACGATCGGCGACATGACGTGCACCGGCGCGGTGAAGTCGGTCGCGAAGAACCTCGACGACGTGATCGCCGAGGTCGCGGCGGCGCGGTTGACCGAGCGCGGAGCCACCCGTGCCGACGACCGGTTCACCGAGGCTGCGATGGAAGACCGCAAGCGCGAGGGGTATTTCTGATGTCGAGGCAGGGCTGATGTCGGGGCTCGACGAGAATGCCGAGCTGCTGCGGTTCTCGACGGCAGGCTCCGTCGACGACGGTAAGTCGACGCTGATCGGTAGGCTGCTGTTCGACACCAAGACGGCGTTCGAGGATCTGCTACAGCACGTCGAGGTTGTCAGTCGGCGCCGCGGCGACGAACGGACGAACCTCGCGTATCTCACCGACGGACTGCGCGCCGAGCGCGAGCAGGGCATCACGATCGACGTCGCGTATCGCTACTTCGCGACCAAGCGCCGCAAGTTCATCATCGCGGACACGCCCGGCCACATCCAGTACACGCGGAACATGGTCACCGGTGCATCGACGGCGA
>JBBQJJ010000391.1:0-8630 GCA_038325805.1 Haliangiales bacterium | reverse complement strand
TACACCTCGCCCGAGCTCGCCCAGGTGGGGCTCACTCCCTCGGATGCAGAGAAGCGGGGCATCGCGATCGACACCTTCACCCAGCCCATGTCGGGTGTGGATCGCGCCATCCTCGAAGGCGAGGTCGACGGCTTCGTGCGTGTCCACGTCAAGAAAGGCAGCGACGTCATCGTCGGGGCCACCATCGTCGCCGGCAACGCGGGAGACATGATCGGATCGCTGTCGATCGCGATGACCCAGGGCATCGGCCTCGGTTCGATCGCCAACTGCATCCACCCCTACCCGACGCAAGGTGAGGCGATCCGCAAGGTGGGCGACCTCTACAACCGCACCCGGCTGACACCCTTCGTGAAGAAGCTCGTGCAGCGATGGCTGGCTTGGATCCGATGACCACGCCTCCACGGCGCACGGTGATCCTGGTCGGTGCCGGCCACGCTCATCTCCATGTGACCGCTCATGCGGAGGCGCTCGCCCGGCACGGGGCTCGCGTGGTGCTGATCGACCCGGGCGAGTTCTGGTACTCGGGGTTGGCGACCGGCATGCTGGGAGGCAGGTATCAGCCCGCCGAGGATCGGGTGGATCCGCGGGCCCTGGCGGAGACCCATCAAGCCGAGTTCATCAAGGACCGCGTCGAGTCCATCACCCCTTCCGCGCGGCGGCTTCGCCTCGCTGGAGGCGAGGAGCTGGCCTACGACTACTTGTCGATCAATGTTGGCAGCCTGGTGAACAGCGAAGCGCTCGTCGGTGCGACGCACGATCCGACCGTGTGGTCGGTCAAGCCGATCGCGAACCTGTGGAAGCTGCGCCAACACCTCGAAGCGCGTTTTGGCGCAGGCGAGGCACCTCGCGTGGCCGTGATCGGCGGCGGGCCAACAGGCTCGGAGGTGGCGGCCAATCTTGCTGCATTGGCCACGCGTCACGGCATGGACATGCGAATCACGCTGATCACCCACGGCGATCGGTTGATCGAGCACGCCCCGGCCGCTGCCGCACGGGCGCTGCAGCAGAAGCTGACCGGACTGGGCGTGACCATCCAGCTTCGCACCCGGATCACCATTCGCGAAGGCAGTTCGTTGATCTCCGACGACGGCGGCTGCGTTCCGGCCGATGTTGTCGTCTTGGCCCTCGGCCTCGAGGCCCATCCGATCGTGCAGTCCCTGGGACTTCCAGCGCGACCGAAATCCGGGCTGCGCATCGATGGCACGTTGCGCTCGATCGCGGACGAACGAGTGTTCGCGAGCGGTGATTGCGCGGCGATGGAAGGGTTGGATCTACCGAAGCTGGGTGTCTTCGGCGTCCGGCAGGCACCCTATCTTCACGCCAATCTCCTGGCCTGCTTGAAGGGCGCGCCGCTCTCCGAATACAAGCCGCAGAAACGATCTCTCGCGATCCTCGACCTCGGCGACGGCACCGCACTGGCGACCTGGGGCCCATGGTGGTGGTGCGGCCGTTTCAGCAGGTGGCTGAAGGGCTTCCTCGACCGACGCTTTCTCGCTCGATACCGGCCATGACAATCGCCCGACGCGGTGCGGCCCTCGGTGGACTATTTGGTGCTCACGGCCGTCCCGATGAAGCCGCTCCACGCCGAACCGTTCCATTGCTTGCGATACACGTTCGAGTCGGTGCCGCGCACGAGCACCTCGAGCCTGTTCACGGCAGGGGCGAAGACGGTCGGGCTCGCGAGGATCACCCCGCCGAGCGAGACGTAGTTGCTCCACACCGAACCGTTCCACGACTTCGTGTAGAGGTTGCCGTCGGTGCCGCGGACGAAGACATCGAGCCGGTTGGTGCCCCACGAGACCGCGGCGGGATCACCGAGGAACGCGTTGGGCGCGACCTGCGTGAACGCATCCCACGTCGTCCCGAGCTTCGCGCGGAGATAGAGTGCGTTGTCCGTGCCGCGGACGAGCACGCTGATCTGATTCGAGCTCGTGTACGCGGCCGTCGGGTTGCCGGCGATCGCGCCGTTCGGCAACGCAGCCATCGACGACCACGTCGTCCCCGCGAAGGTGGCGGTGAACAGCCGGCCGTCGACTCCACGCGCGAAGACATCCGCGCGCGTGCCATCAGTGATCGCGACCGGATTGCCGGAGATCTGGCCGCCGAGGCCGACGTAGCCGCTCCAGCTCGTGCCGTTCCAGGTGTTCACGTAGAGGGCGTTGTCCGTGCCGCGTACGAACACGTCGATCCGGTTGCCGCGTGCGATCGCCGCCGGGCTACCGAGGAACGGGTTGGGGGCAACCTGCATCATCGGCGTGAAGTTCGACCCATCGAATCGCGACGTGAACAGCGCGCCATTGGTACCGCGCAGGAACACGTCGGCGCGAGCGAACGGACCTTGCTGCGTCGAGACCATCGCCGGCGCACCGGTGATCGGAGACCGTGGCGCGCCTGGCATCGTCGAGTTCAACACGTTGTCAGTGCCATGAGTGAACACGTCGACGATGCTCGAGCTCCGCAACACCGATGCGATCGGCTTGCGGTTGCCGTACATCTGCTGCACGCCCTCGATGTCGGTACCGGACAGCATGCCGGCGTTGTTCCACGTCGGGTTGCAATAGTTCATCACCGACGTCACGTCCCACGCGCCGATCACGGTGTCGCCACCGATATCGAATGGCTGACCTGCGGTGCACGTTTGTGGCGTGTCTGGACGCATCTGCTCGTGTGCGAACCCGAGCGCGTGACCGAACTCGTGCACCGCGATATTGCGAATACAGGTCTCGCGAAACGGGTTGCCACGGACGCAGTCCGGGAAGCTGTTGGATAGCTGTGCGAAGTCGAAGTTCAGCAGCATGCCCGCGGGCAGGTTATTCAAGGCATTCCCGAGCTTTCGTGTGGCCGGCCACTCGTCGGCGGTCTTGATCCGGATCCCGCTCGTGGTGCTGGCGTTGCAGGTCCCCCAGCCGAGGAACTCGACGTTGGCCTCGGCCTCCCAGGTCTTGCGGATCGCGTCGCGAACCAGGGCCTTGTCGGCGTCGTTGCCCGCGGTCTCCCAGCACACCGGGATGTCGCCGGAGGCCCAGACCGCGCCCGACAACACGTTGAGCTCGTCATCGGTCTGGCCCAAGAGTTCGTCTTGTTCGAGAGAGTCGACACAGCCAGCGAGCGCGATCGCCGCGGCCAGAACATGCATGGATTGTTTCGTCACGACGACCCAGAGCGAGGTCCGAGCGGTTGTCGCAAAGAAACTTCGGGTTACTGCGACGCGCGAGCGCCGGCAGGACACAAAGGCGATCCCTGTCGCTCGCCCTGCCCTACTTGAACTTGTGGGTCAGCACGTAGTCGTTGTCGGCCGCACCACCGTGACAGTCCTTGCACATCCCGACCTCGGGGCCCGCCAGTGCCATGTCGTTCATCGTCATCACCTTCATGCCGTCGGGGGACGCTTTCACGTAGTACCAGGCGCCTCCTTGCTTGCTCATCACGGTGATCGACATCGGAGCCGCGTCGGGCTTCATCCTCTCTTGCTTGACGATGATCGCACCCTCGGGGAGCGGTAGCGTGTGCGCCGTGATCGCGTCGGCGACGACCTGATTGTGGAACCCGAGGACGTACATGTTCATGTGTCCCTCGGAGCGTGTCGGCTGCTGCATCTCGGTGAACTTCGGCCAGCTCTCGTAGCCCTTCACGCTCGCGAGGATGGCCTGCGTGTCGGGTGCGGGATCCGCCATCCCCATTGTCATGGCGCCCATACCGCCCATGCCGCCACCCATGCCTTCCTTGGGATCCTTCGCCTTGGTGCCGCCACCACCACCGCCACACGCCGTCAAGAGCATCGCTGTCGTTCCGAGAAGCCAGGTCATTTTCATCTTCATTTCCTTTGGTGAACCCTGCTGTCTCCTCTGGCCCAGAGGCGTTACACGGAAACGATAGGCAGGCGTGACCGGTCGTCTCGATCGCGCGAGCGCGTACGACGAGCCCGATTCGTTACGTTCGTCGACGACGTGTTTGGGCGTCGTTGCTGCTCGACCTTCGTGACGTGGCGCCGCGAACTGTAGACCGCGCGACGCACGGGCGGTCGCAGTGCGGGTCGCAGGCGCGCGCGAAACCGTCCTCGCGTACGCTGCGGTGATGACGATCCGTGCCGCTCTTGTCGGTTGTCTATTCTCCGCGACCGTCGCCGCGCAACCGCAGCCTGGCTCGACGGTGACGCCGGCGATGCGCAGCGCCGCGAACGAGGCTCTCGAGACGCAGGACTGGAAGGTCGCGGCGACGCGGTTCGCGGCGATCGTCGTCGCCGAGCCCAAGAATTACATCGCGGGTGGGCGGCTCGGGCGCGCCCTGCTCGAGCAACGGCGCGCACGCGAGGCGGTGCCGCACCTCGTCGCCTCGCTCGACCACGCACCTTCGCCCGACGCCGCGCTCCAGCTCGCACGCGCGCACGCGCAGCTCGGCGAGGCCGACAAGGCGTTCGCGGCGCTCGAGCGCGTCGTCAAGCTCGGTGGAATCGCTCCGGCGACGCTCGTCGGCACGCGCGACTTCACGACGCTGCCGGCGGCACGCATGAAGCTGCTGGTGAGCAAGAACGAGCTCGCGGTCGAGCCGTGCCGCGGCAAGCCAGCGTATCGCCAGTTTGATTTCTGGATCGGCGACTGGATCGTCACGACCCCGCAGGGCAATCGCGCGGGCACGAGCTCGGTGCAGCTGATGCTCGGCTCTTGCGTGCTGCAGGAGAACTGGACCGACGCTGGCGGCAGCAGCGGCAAGAGCTTCAACATCTACGACGCCACCGACAAGCAGTGGCACCAGTCGTGGGTCGACGACAAGGGCACGTTCACGCACTACCTCGGCGGGTTCGCGAACGGCGCGATGCAGCTCACCGCCGATCAGCCGTTCGGGGGCAAACCGGCGCGCGCGAGGATGACGTTCACGAGGCGACCAGACGGCAGCATTCGCCAGCATGGCGAGCGCAGCACTGACCAGGGCAAGACCTGGTCGACCACGTTCGACCTCGTCTACAAGCGGCTCGGCCTGCCGGGTCGTTGAGCGTGGGTGTGAATGGCGATGGCAGGATCAGGGCTTGAACTCGAAGCCGCCGCTATCGCGCTGTGCACCCTGCGGCCGCGGCGTGCCGTCGAAGTCGACATTCAGGGTCGACGCCGGGTCGCCGTGGTCGAGCGCGGGGCTCGTCACGGGCAGGTGATAATCATCAGCGGCGATATTCGCGAGCTGCGGATCGGCGACCAGGTTGGTCGACCCGAGCGGGGCAGAGCTCGGGAACACGACATTGAACTGTGCCGACGCACACTCGTTGATCCCTTGCAGCGCATCGCCGGCGCCGACCACCGTGTTGCGGACGATCGAGCTGCTCAGCGTGAGACCGACGGTGCCGGTCGTTCCGCATTGCACGATGCTGTCCACGATCGTCGAGAACTCGACCGTAAAGGTGGAGCCGTTGAACGCGCCGCGATCGCTCGTGGCCAGATCTCCAACCTTCGTGAGCAGACTGTTCGTGATCCTGATATCGGCGTTCGAGAGCCCCGCGAGACCTTTCCCGCCGATCCCGATGAAGTGCGTACGATCGAAGGTGGCCACCGACGGACCGACGACGAGGAGGTGGAACGCGGTGCTGTTGTTGCGCACCACGCTCTGCTTGACCGTGAGGGTGCACGGATTCGCGAGCAGCGTCGAGCTGGTGTTCACGATCGTGGTCCTGAACAGGTCGACGACGTGGGTCGCGGCTGCGTCGCCTTCGCAACGAATCACCCCGAGGTTGGTCGTCGCCGCGACGGTCGCGCCCGAGATCCGGAGGCGTCCGTTGTCCTTGACCTCGAACGCGGGTGCGGCGCCCTGCGCGTTGATCGTGGCGCCGACGCCGAACAGCTCGAGCGTCTTGTTGGTCAGCAGGATGTCCGCAGCGGTGTAGGCGCCCACGGCGAGCTTGATGTTCTTGCGTGTTGCATCGGCGAGCGCGACCGCCTGGACGAGCGAGCACGGCGAGGCCTTCGGACAGGTCCCAGAGCTGGGGCCGCTTGGCGAGATATACAGGACGTTCGCCTCGTCCACACACGCTCCGATCTCCGCGTCGCAGACATCGCTGGCACAGTCGGCATCGAGCTCGCACTGCCGGCAGCTGTGCGTGCCCGAGTCGCACGTCGGCGTCTCCGCCGGACACTGCTCCGACTGCACGCACTCGACACACGTGCCGCCGGCGAGATCGCAGACCGGCGTCGGTGCCGAGCACTGCTCGTCCATCGCGCACGGGCCACCGCCGCTGTCTGTGTCTGTGTTCCCGTCGATCGGTCCGTCGTTGACGACCTTCCCGCAGGCCGCAGCCACGACCAACGCTCCAACACACACCCGGATCACAAATCGAGTCATCACGAACCCCTTCCGGGAAACAGGGTAAGCGAAAGCGGGCGGGCTCAGATGTGAAAATGCGGCGGGTCTGCGACGAGCACGCTGGATCACTCGGCGACGCTCACGAAGTAGCGAAGCTCGCCGTTGCTGCGTTCGTACGGCTTCTCCTGCCCTCCGGTGAGGACCGTCGGGCAGATGTTCTTCACGAGCTCGATCCCGGCGGCCGTGAGGAAGTTGCGCTCGAGGTTCAGCGTCTTCAGGTGCGCCAGGCCCGCCGCCGAGTCCGCGAGTAGCTTCGCACCTTCATCGGTCATCGTACCGAGCGAGAGGTCGAGCGTCTCGAGGTTCTCGAGGACCTTCGCGTTCCCGACGAGCCGCGCGATCTCGTTCGCGAACATGCTGTTCTTGAGACCGAGGTACCGGAGCTTCGTGAGGTCGCTGCGATCGAGGAGCGGCTTGACATCGTCGATCGTCGCGTTGCCGCCGTAGTTCGGATCGCCATAGTAGATCTCGAGGTGCTGGATGGCGGGGATCTGCGCCGTTGCGATGCCGCGCGCACACAAGGGGCTCATACCGCCGGTGACGAAGACCGCGCGCTCGAGCGCTGGTGCGTTCATCTGACCGGGCTCGCCCACTTCGAGCTCTCCAGTCTCGATCTCGAGCGTCTTCAGATGCGAGACGCTCGACCACAGCGGCGCGAGCGTGCCGACGTGATGCCAGCTGATCTGGTCGATGTTGTCGCCGAGCGTGAGCTTGCGGAGCGTCGCCGGCGCCTTCTCGGCGAGCTTGTCGATCAAGGGCTGGAGGTTGTCGTCGCTCAAGCTGCCGTTGCCGTGAAACGCAATCTCGACGATGAAGCGGCCCGAGGGATGGTCGAGGACCTGATCGAGGATCTCCGCGAGCGTGCCATCGAGCTCCTTCGGCAGCTGATCCTCATCATGGGAGAGCCGGAGGAAGTGGATGAACCCGTTGCGCCAGCGGAACGCCTGCGTATGAATCTGCTGCCACGCCTGTTCTTGCTCGGGCGTGCGTAGGCTCGACACGTTGTTGCTGCCGCCCTCGTCGTAGACGAGCTTGTGCTCGGCGAGTGGACCGAGAAAGTAGTCCTCGTGCGTTGCGAGGAGTGCCGCGGCCTCTTCCTCCTTGCCCGCGAGCTGCAACGACATCAACTCGCCGCGCGGGTCGCCCTGCTGCTGGAGCCAATCGGCGAGCACGAGATAGGGATCGCGATCGAGCGGATTGGCAGTGATCGCTGCTTCGAGGTCAGGGTTCCGTGCGTCGAGCATGGTCGGCACGATAACGCCAGTGGCAGCCCGACTGCATACGGAGGGCGACGAAGAACAGGCATCGGCGTGCTCGCCCGCTGCGAGGTGCGCGCGGGCGAACCAAGCCGGTGCCGGCGTTCATCGAGCCCGTCGGCGCACGAGAGACTTCGCCACACTCGAGCGAGCCCCATCCTACCGAGGAGCTTCGATCGCCGTTGCGGCAGCCTGGACCCGCCGGGTACCGTCGCTGCGTCCATGAAGTCCAACCGCTCCAACTCCGCCTTCTCCGCTTGCAGAGGGATCGCGATCCTCGTCGCATTGGCAGGCTGCGGCAGCGAACCACCAAGTGGCATCGACCATTCGCTGACGACCTGCGACATCAGCACGGGGAGTAACGCAGGGAAGGTTTGTGAGCGTGCGTGCGCCACCCATCACGACGAGACCGGCATCAGTTGTGAGGCGCACAGTGACTCGCCGTCGCCGACCGGCACCGATGTCACGTGCACCGGGACCTTCGGACTCGAGGACACCATCGGCTGTTGTGTCGTGTTGCCCGACACCATGGTCCTGCGTTTCGTCGAGTGCGTGTAGAACACGTCCCCCCGTAATATGTTCGAGCAGTGCCGGTATCACTTCGGCGTGATGTAGCCCTGCGTACACGCTGACCTTGGACGACGGGATCTGCCGCGTACGCACGGCCGGTTCTCCCTAGCGCGAAATCCATCCGCGAAGGCGCGCCCACGCGTAAGATCGCCTGACGGTACGAAGACGATGCCCTCGAAGATCATCGACAACGCTGATCGCCAGGTCGGCGAGATCATGAACAAGGACGTTCACGCATGCGTCGCAGATGTCGACGCCGAGGCCGCGTGGCACCACATGCGGAAGGCTGGCATCCGACACCTGGTCGTGTTCGGCGCCGACGATGCATTGGTCGGTGTCATCTCGGATCGCGATCTCATGGCGCACGAGACGTTGACGCTCGCGCGCCGTTCCGTCCGCGAGTTGATGACAACCAAGGTGGTCGTCGGATCAGCGGACACCAGTATTCGCGATGCGGCC
>JBBQJJ010000390.1:0-8639 GCA_038325805.1 Haliangiales bacterium | reverse complement strand
GCGAGCCGGTCTCCGGTGATGCGCTGCACCCGCTGCCCGATCCCTCGATCGAGATCGCGGTCCTCGTCGAGCGTAGCGACCTCGTCGCGATCGCGAAGTCCGCCGGCATGCCCTCGCAACCGCTGCGCGCCGGCGAGCTCGGCACCGTCGCAAACGCGCTTGCACATCGCTATCCCGAGTGCGCCGCGATCGGCGACGACCCGCGCGACGGTGGCCTCGCCCATCGCCTCGATATCGGCACGTCAGGGGTGCTCGTCGCTGCCCGCACTGCCGAGAGCTATCGTTCGTTGCGCGAAGCCTTCGGCGGCGGCTTGGTCGCGAAGACCTACCTCGCGATCACCGAGACTCGCCCGGTCTCGCGCGAGTGCGACGCGCCGCTCGTGCAGCGTGGCAAGAAGGTCGCGGTCGATCACACCGACGGGCTCGCCGCCTACACCGCCTTCGAGGTGATCAAGGCGACCGACACGCACGCGTTCGTGCGGTGCACCGCGCAGACGGGTCGCATGCACCAGGTGCGCGCGCACCTCGCGCACGTCGGCTCGCCGATCCTGGGCGACGCGCTGTACGGCGCGAAGACCGACGAGGGTGGGTTCTTCCTCCACGGCGCGACGATCAAGATCCCGCTCGCCGAGCCGCTCGAGCTCGAGGCGCCGTTGCCGGAGCGCTTCACCGCCGCACTCGCGAAGCTCGGTCTGAGCTAGACCTCGAAGCTCTACCGATTCCGACGACAGATCGAGCTGTCTTCAATTCAACACCGCGAACCTCGCGTACCCCACACACGTCCTCGACGAACGTTCGTTATGACGACGGTTATAGCGAGATTCGTTATAACAATCGTTATAACGATTACGCTTGGTCGGGTCGCGAGGACCTTGACCCCGACTCGCGCCGAGTGCGCGCGGAGGTCGAGGTGTCCATCACCGAATCGTGCGACGTCTTCGCACCCACTCGTCGACGCGCACGCCGCCGATCAGCCACGGCACGCTCGCGAGCGGGTCAGACGCACTTCCCACCGATGTCAGCGCGCACGGCCTCGGTCGCGGTCGTGCAGCTCGCACCGATCTCTTCGATCTTCTGCGTGCTCGCGTCCTGCTCGGCCTTCCAGCTCGCGCTCGTCTCACCGTACGTCTTCTGAATCTCGTCGCGCTTGCCCTGATCGATCGCCGTGCAGTCGATCGCCTGAACGACGGCCTTGTGATAGTCGATGCACGCTTGGGGCAACCACGACGGGATGGTCGGGTCCACGGTGGGTTGATCGCTACCGCCGGTAGGGCTCGTCGACGACTTGGAACCACCACCGCCACATGCAGCAAACATCAGCAGAATCGAAGCGAGGAGAGTCTTCATGCGAGACACTCGTACAGGAATCGCGCCAAGCCTCTACGGCGTTTCCCGAGCACGCGGACCATCCTGGGCCCGTGGCACGCAACGAGAGCCGAGCGTTCCCGCTCATCCCTCGTCAAGCCGCTCACTAACCCTAGAGTTCGCCTGTGTCGATCCTTCGACCAGATGCCGACTTCACCCTGCCGGGAAGATGATCTCGACGATCGATCGGTGGCGGTTAGGGCTGGCCTTCGACGACGAGGCCGATCAGCGACGGCACCGCGATCGCGAGCAGGATCAGCAAGTACGCCACGCTCGGCCGCCACGCGGTGAGCAACATGCTCTCGACCGGTGTCGACATCGGCTCGCGACGACCGACGGTGATCCCCGATGGTCCCGGCACGGTCATCCTGGTGGAACGAAACGGCGAGTCCCCGACCTGACGCTCGACGAATCCGCCGAGCGTGATCGCATCTTTCTTGCTGAGCACCACCACCGATTCGCCGGTGCGCATCGCACTCGAGATCTTCGGCAGCGCGGTCGCCAGCGTCGCACCGCTCGGCACGCACAGCAGCTCGTTCGAGGTCTGCACGACGAACGAGCGCATCCATAACCGCGGGCCGCGCAGCCAGCTCGTGATCTGGAGACACGCGACCACGTCTGATTCCTCGTCGGTGATCGCACCCTCGCGGCTGTCTTTCAGGCCGCGCACCGCGCGCCGGCTCGCCAGCCACGTGGTGATCGCGAGCGTGTTGGTCGCGACGATCGCGAGCGCCACCGACGACAGCAGCAGGTGGATGAAGTTGTCGTGGATCAAGAACGCGCCGTGGTTCGCCTCGACGCGCAACTCGACCGACACGACGAACAGCGCGAGCACGGCGAGCGCGATCGGCCAGCGCAGCGCACGTGCGAGCTTCGGTGCACGCACCGCGAGCAGCGTGAACACCGCCGCAGCGACCAGCGGCGGGGCGAGGCAAAGCCAGCCGACCGGCTCGGGTGAGGTCTCCAGCAACACCCACGTGGCGGACATGTGATGGCCCCAGCCGTCGACCCGCACCGGGAACGTCGCCGCGATCGGCAACCACAGCCCGAACAGGAGGACGTAGGCGAGCGAGAGCATGGCGAACGCGTGCGCCCACTCGCGACGACCGCCGATCGCTCGCCCGAGTCCCGCGAACAAGGCGAGCCCGATCACGAACCACAGCTGGATCGGCATCGACTCCATCATCGGCGTGCGATCGGCGAGCCTCGCGACGTCGAGGTGTGGCACGTAGAACAGCGCGACGACCAGGGCGACCGCGTGGACGAGCGGTAGCGCGACGGCCATCCGCACGAACCGCGACACCGTGCCGTCGGGGAGGAACAGCATGACCACGGTGATCGACATCAGGAACGTCGGCAGCGCGATGAACGTGCCCTCGTGCCCGCGCAGGTCACCGGCGCCGAGCCTCCACAACGTCCACGCCGCGGCACCGACCACGAGCACGCCGCACACCGACGCGAGGACCACGACGAAGCGCACCCACGGCGCGACATCACCGGGCGCCGGACGGTTCCATAGCTCGAGCTCGCCGAGTGGCTTGATGGTGTCGTCGCCCACGCGGCTGTGACAGCCGCCCGCGCTCCGAGTTGCGGTGGTTGCAAAAACCTTCAGGTCGGACGCGCGAGGTCACACGACTCGAGCAGGCACAGCATCCGACCAATTTTGAGCCGCTCGTTGCGATCCGTCGACAGCTCGACCAGCTCGCTGACCGACTGCTTGCCGTCGAGCATGTCGCACAGCTTGACCAGGCCCTTGACCTCGAACCGCTCGGGTCCGACGCGGCGCGTTCTCGACGCGCGAAGTCGTAGATCCGCGCTCTTGGCGATCCAGCCCTCGATGTGCTCGTCGGACAGGGCCATCGCTCCCGCGCCGAGGATCTCGAACGCGTTGAAATCGAGCGGGAATGCCTCGCGCGGATTCTCGCGACCCGCGTACCAGGCGAACTGGCCGCGGTTCCACGTGCAGACGTCGATGATCTTCGTCCGTACCTGACGCGTCAGGTGACGGAACACCTCGAGCGGCTTGAGCAGCCCGAGCCCGACCAGCGTGTCGCCGAGCTTGCCGCCGTAGTGCGGCATCATCGCGAGCGCCATCGCAAGCTCGCCGTCGGACAGCACGCCCTTGGTGACGAGGTAGTTGCCGAACAGCTCCGACGCGACGTTCGACGACACGTACTCGGGCTGACCGTCGCGAACGTAGATCTCTTTCTTGATCCCGCCGACCGCGACGCCGAGCAACCCGGTCGCTCGCGCGGTCATCAATCGGAACAGCACGCGCAGCGGGGACGTGGCCGCGAAGTCGCCCGCATCGTCGGGCGACTCCGTGATCTCGGCGATCACCGGCGGCGTGGGTGGCTTCTTGCGCAGCGCCTCTTCCGTCGACGGTGGGCGGATGTGTTGGCGCGGCGATGGTGGCTCGGTGAGATCGTCGAACGCGAGCAGGCCGGAGTCCTGGTTGGACTCGGGTACGGTGATCGCCTCGACGGCGGCGCTGATCGTGTCGGCGATCGGGATCTCGATGACGCCGCTCGAATCCGACGTGGCTGCACCGAACGCGGGAACGCCCATCGGCGGCGTGCTGCCACTCGGCGGCCGGAGCGGCGGGATCTCGACCGGGCCGCTGGCAGGCGCAGGCTTCGGGACCGGGCGCTCGACGCGCTCGACGCGCTCGACGTGCTCGGCGATCGCGGGGATGCGCGCCGCTGCCGGGATCCGAACCTCGGGACGTGCGCCCACGGTCTCGGCACGCGAGCTCACCGATGCCGCGGCCGACAGATCGCTGATCGTGACCGCACGGATCGGCTTGTCCTCGTACGACACCGAGATCACCGGCATCGACGGTCCATCGTCGACGGTGATCATCGGCGCGGCGTCATAGTCGGGACCAGGTCCCGAACCCTCGCTCGGCGAGCGCCCCACCGCGATCTCGACGACGTCGCCACCCGGTGGTCGAGTCTCTTGCTTGTTGCGGCGCGCGACCACCGTGCTGTGCAGATCGTTGACGACATCGGCGACGTGCTTGTTCGTCATCCGATGGCGGTTCTCGAACAGCCACTCGGCGAGCGCATCGCGGAACTGCGCGGCGCTCTGCCAGCGCTCTTCGGTGGACTTCTTGAGCGCGCGGCGCACGATGTCCGACAGGCCCGAATCGAGATCCGCACCGTACTTGTCGAGGCGATGGAGCTTCGCGTCGCGCACCATCAACAGGACGTCGAGCTCGTTCGCCGCCGCGAACAACCGCCGCCCGGTGAGCAGCTCCGCGAACACGACACCGACGGAGAACAGATCGCTGCGCGCGTCGAGGTGCTGCTCGATCACTTGCTCCGGCGACATGTATCCGTACTTGCCCTTCAGCGTGCCCGATTTGCTCTTGTGCGCGCGATCCGGATCGACGGCACGCGCGATGCCGAAATCGACGAGCTTGATGTCGCCGCGCACGCTCATCAGCACGTTCGACGGCGAGATATCGCGGTGGACGATGCCCATCATCGCGCCGTCGTCGGACGTCAGGTTGTGCGCGTAGTCGAGCGCGTCGAGCACCTCGTGCGCGATCCACGCCGCGAGATGCGCGTCGACCCGCCGGCGCTTGGCCGCGAACTCGCGAAGCAGCGCGAGCACGTCGATGCCGTCGATATGCTCCATCGCGATGTAGAGCTGATCCTCGACCTTGCCGAACTCGAAGGTCTGCGCGATCTTCGGGTGAACGAGGCGCGCGGTCAGCTTCGCCTCGTCGATGAACATCGCGTTGTACGTCTCGTCGTGGACGAGCGCGGGCAGCAGCCGCTTGATCACGACCTTCTTCTGAAAGCCGTGCTCCCCGGGCGAGGTCGCGACGAATAGCTCCGCCATCCCGCCAACGGCCAGGCGTTCGACGAGGTGATAGCGACCGAAGCCGACCGGGAACTCTCCCACGAGACTCGAGGTTATCACTCAGGCCGCCGCCATCGGGCGCGGGTGGTGCCTCTAACTCCTGCGCATCAATAAGTATCCGGCGCGCTCGACGGCATGAGCTACCGCACTGTCGAGCCGATCGAAGTGCTGAAACGTCAGCCCATGTTCACCGGCAAGGCCGTTCACCCTGTCGCGGAGGGCGCGACGCGCGGTCGACAGCAGGATCTGGATCTGGCTGCCCTCGGCCTGCACGAGAAAATCGCGGTAGCCGGTCTCGAAGTTCTTCTCACCCGCCTCGGCGAGCCCGCCGCAATCGATGATCACGCATGTCGCGCCGGTACCGATCGCCAGCATCCAGGCACGGGATAGCAGGCCGTCGATCACCCCGGCGGGGGGCGCACCGACGAGCAAGCACGCCGGGACCTTCGGCAGGATCTCGATGACGGGCGTGCCGAGCTCGAGCTGGTCGGCGACGCGCTCCTTGAGGGACTGCAGCCCCGACGAGGCAAAGGTGTCGAGTGCGACCACGGTCAGCCACTCGAACAGCCGGGTCATCGGGACCACCTCCTCGGCCGGAACCATGCCCGCGATCACCTCGCGGAGCTCCAGCATCAGGGCGGCGATGTCGAACCCGGTGGCCCCCTCGGAGGCGAATTGGGCCCCGAGAAACGCGGCGTTGCGCTCGAGCTCGCGGGTGGCCTGGGACCCCGGCCGGAGCTCCTGAGAGCTAGCGGCTACCCCGAGGGCCTCGACCAGGTTGGCGACCTGTGAGGTATGGCTCGCCGCCTTGGTGGCGCGCCGGAACCGCAGGGGCGACCGCTCGAACCGAACGATCCAGCCCGCGAGGATCTCGCTCGACCGCTCGCGGATGACATCGGACAGTGGGGCAGTCACTTGGCGAGCGTAGCAAGCGAGGGAGGCGGTAGCCATGATACGATGCTCGTCGGGTGAAGCTCAGATCCGTTGCCCGTACTGACGTCGGCCGAAAGCGGCAGATCAACGAAGATGCCTTCTTCGCCGACGACGACCGGGCGTTCTACGTCGTGGCCGACGGCGTTGGCGGCCACAACAAGGGCGAGATCGCGAGTCGCGAAGCCGTCGATCAGCTCCGTGGCTGGGTCTACGGTGCGCGCCACGAGCTCGATTCGCTCGTCGATCGGGTCCTCGGTGGTGACAGCGAGTGCGTGTGGGAGATCCGCCGACTCCTCGAGAGCGGCGTCAAGCAGGCCTGTTACATGGTGTTCGGCATGGCCGAGCTCGACCCCGAGAAGAAGGGGATGTCGACCACACTGTCGGCCTGCCTGGTCTGCGCGAACCTGGCGTTCGCCGTCCACGTCGGCGATAGCCGCGTCTACCGCGTGCGCCGCAACAACGTCCTCCAGCTGACCGAGGACCACACGTTGATCAACTACAAGGTCAAGCACGGGATGATGACGAAGCAGGAGGCCGAGAAGGCCCAAGGCAAGAACGTCATCACCCGCGCCGTCGGCCACAAGGACTACGTCCAGGTCGATACCGCCGACATCGACATCACAGTAGGCGATCGGCTCCTGCTGTGCAGCGACGGCCTTCACGGCTACTTCAACGCCGACAAGGAAGTCGCGGACCTGTGCGGCGACGGCGACCTCGAGGAGTGCGCCGAGGCAGCGATCGCACTCGCGAACCAACGTGGTGGCAAAGACAACATCACCGCGCTCGTCGTTGAAGTGATCGAGTGAAATAGCTTCCTCGCAGCACGTGTTTTCAGGAAACCGCTGGGTGACCTGGCGTGTCTGGACAAAGCGATGCAACGACGATGGAAGCTGGCTGGGATCGCGGTGGCCGCCGGCATCGTCTGGTGGATGTCGGGCTCGGAGCCCGCGGAATCCAAGCTCGACGGTAACAGCGGTGTCCCGTCGCGCACCGCGAACGAGCTGCGCAGGTTCGGTGGAATCCGTACCGGAAACGCTGGATTTCGGATCGGCACGATCGGCACCGAGCTGCGCGACAGCGGACTCGTCCAGATCACCGGCTCGGTCGTCGATCGGTTGTCGAAGGATCACGTGGGTGAAGTCGAGGTCGTGTTCCGCGGTCCAGCCGGCGAGCAATCGACGATGGCCGGCGCCGACGGGTCGTATCGGATCGAGCTCGAACCCGGGGCGTATCGCGCGTTCGTGCGCGACGAGTCGGTGCTGACGATCGGGTTTCCCGTCGAGGAACGGCTGCCCGGCTTCCCCGATCTCGATGCGATCGGCGCCCCCGACGAGACCGCGATGCCGCTCGTGATCGCGCAGCGCGATCTCGAGGATGTCGATCTCTTCGTGCTGCGTGGCGGTGTGATCTACGGCCGCGTGCGCGATGCAGCGAATCGACCCGTCGTCCACGCGATGGTGCGCGCGTTTCAGTCCGAGAAGCGGATGCGCCCGGCCCTCGGCAGCGACGTCGCCGAGACCGACGCCGACGGCAACTACGAGCTGCGACTCCCTGCCGGCGAGTGGTGGCTCGAGATCAACCATCCGCGCTACGCGGGCGTCGAGGAAGCTGGCTCCGCCATGCTCGCCGCGGGCGATAAAGTCGAGCGCACGCTCACCGTCGTCGCCGGCTGCGTGATCACGGGCAGAGTGGTCGCGGCTTCTGGTGCACCCGCGGGTGACGGGGCCCTCGAGCTCGGCTTCGATGGAGGCTTCGCACCGACGGGGCGGATCCTTGCCGATGGCACGTTCCGCTACACCACCACCGGCGAGCAGCAGATCCGGCTGCGCGCGTGGCCGTGGAAGTCACCGCCGTCGCCGGAGCAGCGCTTCGAATGCCGCGAGGGTGCGCGGTTCGCGGCCACCTTTCAGATCCCGTCGCGAGGACCAGATATCGGCGGGACGCTCGTCGACGAACGCGGCCAGCCGGTGCCGATGGCCTTCTTCGATCTCGAACCGCTCGACGCGGGCGGCCTCTCGCAACAGGAGCGCTCCGGTGCGGATGGCACGTGGGGGGTGTTTGCGATGCCCGCAGGGCGATACCAGCTCACCGCGTACGCACCCGGCCGCGGCGTGATCTCGACGGAGGTGACGTCGCCGTCGTCGGGCGTGCGGCTGCAGCTCGGTGGCACCGGCACCCTCGAGGGCACCGTGAAGGGCTTCACCACCGGCAGCTTCGAGCTGGTGTTCACGGGCTGTAGCGTCGACGGCGACCGCATCAAGATCTCGGAGGCCGCGCGCCTGGTCAGCGTCCGCGACGGCAAGTTCACGGTCGACGGCTTACCGGCTTGCGATCTCACCGCACGCGCGAAGTGGCGCGACAACGTTCGTGGACTCGCGGCCACGCTCACCCCGAACGCCAGGACGCTCGTCGTGGTCGACTTCGAAGGTCTCGCGCTCGGCAGCGATGCGGACCCCGACGAGCACGAGCCG
>JBBQJJ010000389.1:0-8650 GCA_038325805.1 Haliangiales bacterium | reverse complement strand
GATTCGCGCCGTCATCTTCGATCTCGACGGCACGCTCGTCGACTCACTTCCCGACATCGCCGGCCATCTCAACGCCGCGCTCGCCGACACCAATCTCGCGACCTACAGCCACGCGGAGGTTCGCACCTGGGTCGGCAGCGGAGCCGCACAGCTCGTCGCCCGTGCCGTGATCTCTCGCGCCGGCTCGACCGCGACATCCGACACGGTCGACGACTTGCCGCCAGCCGATCGCGCCGCGTTCGACGACGTGCTCGCACGCTTCCGCACGCACTACCGCTCGTCGCCGCATGGCCGCACCACGGTGTTCGCGGGGCTCGCCGAGACACTCGATCACATCGGTAGAGACCGCCGGCTCGCGATCCTGTCCAACAAGCCCCACGATCTCGTGGTCACGATCGCAGACGCGCTCCTCGCCGCGTGGCCATTCGCTCCGGTGCTCGGCGAGCAACCAGGGACACCCAAGAAGCCGGATCCCACGGCGCTCCTCGCGATCGCGGACCAGCTCGGCTTCCCACCCGCCGATTGCATCCTCGTCGGCGACTCCGAGATCGACGTCGCGACTGCGACCGCGGCGGGCATGAGGAGCGTCGCGGTGACCTGGGGTCTCTGCGACCGGGAGGTGCTCTTCGGTGCGAGCCACATCGTCGATTCGCCTGCCGAGCTGGCTCGCCTGTTCGGTTAAGATGGCGGGCATGCAATGCCCCCAGTGCCGTAGCGACGTCATGCCCAATCCCGTCGGGTTCACGTGGTGGGGCGGCTTGATCGGCTCGAAGATCATCAACCACGTGAGTTGCCCGGCATGCAACGCGCGGTTCAACGGCAAGACCGGCAAGGACAACACCGGCGCGATCGCGATCTACATGGTGGTCGTCGGCGTGATCTCGTTCGGCCTGCTGTTCGCGATCTTCAAAGGCATGCGTTAGCGCTTGAGCTTGAGCGGGTCGACGCCGGTCAGCGAGAGCTCGCCGGTGGGACTGATCCGGATCTCGGCGACGGGGGTGGCTTCGACCTCCGCGAGCGTGTAGCGGTCCGTCAGCACGTGAATGCGCTGGTTCGCAGAACCGCGCAATCCCGTCGCGTGCCGCTCCGTCGACACGTAGCGACCGTCGATCAACACGTCGAGCTCCGCGAGCACGTCCGGCGAGATCTCGTAGATCTCGTCGATCGTGTAGCCCGAGAACATCAGCGTCGACAGCCCGAGCCCACGCGCCGATCGCAGCAGCGCGAGTGCCGCGGCGGGTTGCTGCATCGGCTCACCGCCGGACAGCGAGAGCCCGTCGAGGATCTTGTCGGGCCCTGAACCCGTCGCCGCCGCGAGCTGCGCTGCGAGCTCCGCGACCGGCATCCCCGGACCCTCCGGCGTGTGCGTCAACGGGTTGAAGCAGCCTGCACACCCTAGCGAGCAACCCTGGAACCAGATCACGAACCGTACGCCGGGACCGTTCGCCCGGCTGCGCGGCTCTACCGCATGAACGCGAGCATCCAAGAACCGCTACTTACCTGGCTTCGGCGTGACCGGCACGGGCCGCTCTCCACCGATCGATCCACCGACCTGCACGCGCTTGAGCAAGATGTCGGGTGTGATCACCGCGCTCTCGATCCCGGCCGACGGCACCCACCCCTCATCGTTGACGCCGACGTGGATGTTGATCTTCGACTGGATCTGGCTGTCTGCCGCGGCGAGGAAGTTGTACGTCGTGACCTCCGAGGACACGCCGAGCACATCCTCGAACGCCGTCGGCGGGATGTCTCCGAGCCGGAAGCCACGCACCAGCTCCTGCTTGCCGTTCGGGTAGACCCGGTAGGCGAGGATCGCGGGAGGCGGCAGCGTGACATCGGCAGACTTCACCATCTGCACGAGCTCGCGGCGCGAGAAGTCCGGCGCCGAGGTGATCACGCCATCGTCGAGGCGGCGGATGATGATGCCGTACTTGAGGCCATCGGCCTTGGTGGCAGCGATCAGCTTGCCGATCAGCTGCGCGCGCGGCACGCCACCGCGACCACTGACGAACAGGTTGGTCGCCGAGCCGTGGAAGGCACCACCGTTCGCGGTGCGCCGTGCGTGACCGTTCGACAGCTGACCCTTCTTGGTCGGCGTGCGCGACGTCAGCAACGTCTTGAGCTTGCCGTCCTTGATGACCTCGACCTTCTGCGACACCACGCCCTCGTCGTCGATCTTGTAGCCACCAATGAGCGACTTGCCGTTACCGACCCTGGCCGTGGGATCGTCGTAGATCGACAGCATCGGCGAGATGATCCGCTGATCCACGGCGGCACCCGCGAAGGCACCACCGAACGTCCTGGCCTCGCGCGGGTCGAGCCCCTCGGGCACCGGCGTACCGCCGAGGTGGGGCGCGAGGATGAAGCGAATCAACCCGACCGCGCCTTCGCCTTCGAACAACACCGGGCCGCGATACGGATCGATCACCGGCGCCTTCATCAGATCGGCGATCTGCTGGCTCAGCTTCTTGGACTCGACCTTGAGCTCGTCGTCGATGGGCAGGTCCTTCGCCGTGGTGCCGTAGCGCAGGAAGTACTGCGTCAGCCCCTCGCCGTCCTCGGCCTGACCGTGCGCCACGACGACGATGCCGCTCGCCCGGCGCGTGTCGGTGACGTTCGAGCCCTCACTGCTGACGTACCAGCGGCGCTCGAGATAGCTCGTGATCGCCACGCGCGAGTCGCGGATCTGCGGCTGGTCGCGGAACACCGCGGAGACCAGCTTCGCACGCGTCTCGAGCTCGTCGAGCGACTCGAGGGCGGGCACGAGCACCGGCTGTTCGCTGACGACCGGCTTCTCGGTCGTCCACGCCGGGACATCGGTCTGACGAACCCCGCCGGTGCGCCGCGCCTCGAGCTTCGCACGCAACTGCATCAGCGCTTCTTTGTACGCCGCGTCGGTGACCAGCCACGTCGCACGTCGCGCGATCCGCGGCGTCGCTTCGAGCGGCAGGTTGATCGACTGCACGGCGTCGATCTCCTCGGCCTGCGGCACCACGTAGTTCGAGTTGTCGAACGCCGGGGTGCCTACGCGCACGCGCGCCTCGAGGTTGACGAAGTGACGGTTGCGCCTCGACGTGGTCTGACCGAGCGAGGCGGCGACGTCATTGACGTCGACCTCGGTGATCTTGTAGGTGATCAAGTACGGCTTGGGCTGGCCCGGGATCTCGAGCTGCGTCATCTGCCGATTCATCTCCTCGGCAATCGCGTCGAGGATGTCATCGGTGATCGCCTTGCTGCCCGGACCGTTCGGCTGCGGCGGTGCAGGCTTGGCATGTGCCAGCGAGCCGCCAGGTGAGCCACCCTCGGGGTGAAGCGTCGGAGTAATCGCCAGCGCGCAGGCGGCGATGAATAATGCGTTCTTCATCACTTCGTCACCGGCCTTGTCGCGGAGATTCCAGGAGCACCGAGGATCGGGGGCCGGTCCGCCGGGATGAACCCCTTCTCGACCTCGAGCTTCTCGATCAGCAGGCTGGGCGCCGATGCACTCACCGGCACGAACCCGGACTCGGCACCGCAGAACCCGTTGAACGTCTCGACCTCGCGGCTCGCCGCGCGGATCGACTGCAACGCGATCAGCGGCGTGCCGATCAGGTTGAGACCACGCACGAGCTCTTTCTTGCCGTCGGGATAGATCCGATACGCCATCACCGGGAACACGCGGAACGCCTGCGGCTCGAACGCGTCGGTGTTGGTGACGCCGCCCGAGATGTCCGTGAACATCATGCCGTAGGGTCGCTTCTGCCTGCGGACCTCGTCGATCAACAACTTCTCGAGCTCCGCGCGCGGCACGCTGCGCGTCACCTCGACGACCAGGTTGCCCTGACGGGCGACCGGCATCAGGCCGCTGCCCTGCTGTTTGCGACCATGGCCGTTGCTTGTCGGAAAGCCCTTGATGGGGTCGCGCCCCATGTAGAAGCCCTTCAGCGTGCCCTTGTCGATCAGGCTCACCCTGCGCGACCGCACCGCTTCGTCGTCGAAGCGATAGAAGCCATTCAACGCGACGCCGTTGAGCGTCTGCAGCTGCGAGTCGTCGTAGACCGACAGCCACTCGGGCGCGATCTCCTTACCGACGTACGACGTGAATGTCTGACCGCTCTCGCGCTTCTTCTGGCGATGGCCCTCCATCCGGTGCCCGAACACCTCGTGGAAGAACACGCCGGCGGCGCGACCTTCGAGGATCACCGGGCCGACGTACGGATCTGCGAGCGGCGCTTTGTGCAACGCATCGAGGTCGCCGGTCACCGCGGCGATCATCTTGTCGATCTCGGAATCGGGCGGCAGGTCGTTCGGCGATCGAGCGAACCGCTGCTCGAGCCGCGACAGGTTCATGCCGTCGTCGGCCTTGACCCCGACGGACACCGCGATCTGCGCGTTCGTCCACGACTGCTGGATCTGGCTGCCCTCGCTGTTGACCATCCACGACGTGGTCAGCGTGAAGTTCACGCTACAGCTGCCGCGCGTGGCCTGACCTTTTAGCGCCTTCGACGAGCACTTCTTCAGGCGCTCGACCCACGCTGACTTGTCGAAGGTCAGCTTCGCCGGCTTCTCGATGTAGACCTCGGGAATCGAGTGCGAGAAGTCGGGAGCCTCTTGCTTCTGCTTCTTCAGCGTCGACATGTCCTGGCGGACGTAGCCGAGCGCGGTGACGGCCTCGCGATAGCGGCGATCCGTCTCGAGCCACAGGGCGTTCGACAGCGCTTGCTTGTCGTCACCGAACGGGACGACTCCTTGGCGCGACAGCGGGCCATTGATCCCGTTGCCGTCGTCGGCGAGCGACCGCGTGTTGTCGACCTCGGGCGAGCCGACGCGCACCTCGACATCGACCTTGCGATCGACGTTGTCGCTGTCGTTGATGACCGCGCCGCCTTCGGAGTCGATGCTGACGCTGCGCTGCTCGACGACCTGGTACGAGATGTAATACGCCGGGTCCTTCTGTTTGCCGAGCGTCGCCATCTCGCGCTCGATCTCGGCCTTCATGATGTCGAGCATCGGCGAGCGCGCATCGGGCGAGTTGCCGTCGGTCGGCGCGCTTTGTGTGGTCTCGATCTTCGCGGGGATCGCAGGTAGGTCGTACTTCATCTCGGCCGGATCGCTCGGCGGGAGGGCGCTTCCCATGCCCTTGCCGCCGCCAGTTCCACCTGGTCCGGGGCAGCCGCCAGCAGCGATCACGAGCGCGGAGACAGCACCCAGCCGGCGCAGCCATTCCATTCGGCGCATATGATCGAAACACTAGCACGCCTCCCCACAGCGCCAGTCCAAGCGGCCTTGTCTCTCGCGACCGAACGCGGAATCCTGCGCGAGTGCATCCGACACGGCGCGAGCTGCTGGGACTCGCTCTGCTTGCCGTGCCCCTCGTCGGTTGTCGCATGGAGCGCTCGATGTCAAAGATGCCGGTGCTGTTTCAGGCGCACGGAGCGCCACCCCTGCTCGAAGATCCGGAATGGATGGCGGAGCTCGCCGGGTGGGCCAAGGTGCTGCCGCGCCCGAGGGCGATCGTCGTGGTGTCGGCGCACTGGGAAGCCCATCCGGTCTCGATCGGCGCTACCCGCTCCCTACCGCTGATCTACGACTTCTACGGGTTTCCGGATAAGTTCTACAAGCTGCAGTACCCGTCCCCCGGTGCTCCCGAGACAGCCGCACGCGTCCGCCAGTTGCTCGACGGCGCCGGGATCAAGCACGTCGACGACGCCGCGCGCGGCCTCGACCACGGCACGTACATCCCACTGATGTGCATGTACCCCGACGCGGACCTCCCGGTCCTCCAGATCTCGCTGCCGTCGATGGAGCCCAAGGACAGCTTCGCGATGGGGACAGCGCTCGCCCCGCTGCGCGACGAGGGTGTGCTCCTGATCGGCAGCGGCTTTCTCACCCACAACTTGCGCGCGTTGTCGCTCCGCGAGACGCCGGCGTGGGCGTCCGACTTCGACCTGTGGACCGCCGATGCGCTCGCTCGCCACGACCACGATCTGCTGATGCAGTACCGCGCGAAGGCACCGGGCGTCCGCGAGTCGCTGCCGACGCACGAGCACTTCGTCCCGGTGGTGTTCTCGGCCGGCGCTGCGCCCGATGCGGCGGTGACGTTTCCGATCACCGGCTTCTGGTGGGGAGGGGCGATGACCCGGCGCTCCGTGCAGTTCGGCTGAACCCGATCGGCGTCTCACCGGTCCACCGCCGGAACGCGCGCGAGAACGCGCTGAGATCGGAGTAGCCGAGGAGGAACGCGGTCTCGGTCAGGCTGAGTTTCGGATCGGCGAGGTAGCGCTTCGCGAGATCGAGGCGGGTGTCATCGACCACCGTCTTGAACGACGTGCCGGCGGCAGCTAGATCTCGCTGCAGGCTGCGCGCGGAGCGCCCGACCCGCGTCGCGACGTGGTCGATATCGGGATCTCCTGCACTGATCGCAGCGATCACGGCACGCCGCAGATCGTCGTCCTCGTTCGGCATCCTCGCCAGACAGTCCTCGGCGTGGCGGAGCAGATACGGGAGCAGTCCCGGATCGGCGGTGACGAACGACCGGCTCAGATCGCCGAGGGCGACCGACATCGTGTTGGTGCGTTGGCCGAATGTCAGTGGGCAGCGGAAGAACCGGCGGTGTTTGCCGTCGTCGGCGGGAGCCTCGTGGCGAACCGCGATGGCGCGCGGCGCCCACGCCGGATCATTTGTCGACTGGCGGATCATGCGCACCACGATCGCGAACGTGGCCTCGGTGATCTGACCACTCTCGCCGGCCTGCGGATCGTCGACGATATAGATGAAGCGTGCCTCGCGCGATCCGATCTCGAGTGCGATCTGGCTGCCGCTTTGCTGGATCGCGAAGTAGCGCGCGACGTTCGCGAGCGCATCGCCGGCGGTCGCGGAGTGCATGCCGACGTAGCCGACCACGCCGAAGTCCTTCCATGGCATCTGCTCGGCGTAGCCGACCGCGAAGTACGGATCGCGCGTCGCCCGGGCCGCTGCTTCGACGAACACGAACCACTGGCGCTGATCGAGCAACGCGTCGGGGTTGCCGAGCTGCGCGGGATCGAGACCGGAGGCGAGCGCGAGCTGGTCGAGGCGGAGGTCGTAGCGAGCGAGGTACTCGCGGATCATCGCCGACGTGCCGCCGCGAACCAGGCCTCTTCGAGCTCGTGCCACCATCGCCACTATAAGCTGGCGCGAACTGCCAAGCCGGCGGCGCGTGCTGTCAAGACGGCTCCGGGCGTCCCTCGTAGGGTGGCGGCATGAAGCACCTCCTTGCGCTTGCGCTCGTACTCACCGCTTGCGGCGACAACGTCGACACGGACCCGCTGCCCGATCCCGATCCGATCCCCGATCCCGATCCGGTGCCTCCACCGGCGCCCGGGATCCGATTCTTCGACTTCCCGATCGCGGTCGACGTCAGCCCCGACGGCAAGATCGCCGCGTTCGAGTCGATCACCCTCGCCGACGGAGCGGTGGTGCAGTTCCACGACACGATCACCGGCGAGACGGTACCAACGGCCGTCGTCGGCGATCCGACCCGCAACCTCGCGACCGGCATCTCCAACACCGGTGCGATCAGCGCGATGCACGGCGAGCCGGTCGAGGCCGGCCTGTGGACCGAGGCGACCGACTGGATGGACCTCGGCAGCCCGCATGCAGTCGGGTGCGGAGATGCCGAAGTGGCCGGTGCGTTCGACATCAGCGCGGACGGCGGCGTGGTCGTCGGCATGGCGTGGAACGGGTGTAGCCCCGACGCCTTCCGCTGGACCGAGGCGACCGGCTTCGTCAGCCTGCAGGTGCTCGGCACCGGGTTCGGTGGCAACCCGCCGACCAACCGCGCGACGGTGGTCTCCGACGACGGTCGGATCGCCGCGGGCTTCGCGGAGAACGTCGTCGATCGGTCGCCGGCGGTGTGGAAGGCCGACGGTACGGGCTTCCTGCTCGATCCGACCAACGTCGACGAGCCGGGTGAGGTGCTGTCGATCGACGCCGACGGTCACACGGTCGCGGGTCAGCTCGGCAACGACGGCTTCGTGTGGACGGCGGGCACGGGCATCGTGCGGCTCGCTCGCACGCCGAACGCACTCGGCGGCGATCCGATGTTCCCGAACGCGATGTCGGCGGATGGTTCGCTGGTCTTCGGCGGTGTCGGCAGTGCGTTCTTCGCGATCCCCGAGGCCTTCGTCTGGAGCTTCGATGCGGGCACGCGGTCGCTCGCCGAGGTCGTCACCGCGGCCGGCATCGAGCTTCCCGAAGGCATGTTGCTCAACACCGTGCTCGGCGCGAGCGCCGACGGGTCCGTGCTGATCGGTATCGCGATGGACATCGAGGGCTTCCCGAAGTCCTTCGTGCTGCGGTTGCCGGCCACCGCCTACGCGGTCCGGTGAGGTGATACTCAGGAGACGTGCTGGCGCGTATCCTGGAGGGCAAGGAGATCGTGGCTTCGACCCACGGGCCGGAGATCCTCGAGGCAATCAAGGCGGGCAAGCACGTCTGGGTCGAGCTCGAGCGCAAGACGGAGGAGGCCGACGAGCTCCTCAAGGCGCTCGACATCCACCCGCTCACCATCGAGGACATCTGGGGTCCGTCGCATCAGCCGAAGATCGACGACTTCCCCAACTACCTCTACGTGATCATCCACAACATCGGTTCGGCGCAGCACGCGAAGATCGATCTGGTCGAGGTCGAC
>JBBQJJ010000388.1:0-8663 GCA_038325805.1 Haliangiales bacterium | reverse complement strand
CGGCTCGCTCGTCCGATTGCTTGCCCTGGTTGTGATCGAGCCACAGGTCCGAACGATGATCCTCTCGGGATCCTTCGTCAACCGTCGAGGATCTCAGGCTGTGCGATCCTGTTTAGCATCGCGTCAGTGGCCGGATGGCTCCGCGCCACTCGCACTCGGGTCGCCCGGCGTCGGGCCGTTCACGATCTTCATCATGCACTCGGTGTATCTGAGGCCCATCGCGACGAAGACGTCATTGCGCTCTAGGGTCAGCAGCGCGAACCTACGCACCGAGCCACGCCTCGAGGAAGCGGTCCGACTCCTCGAGAATTCTCGGGATCGATGCCGCGAGCTCGTGATCGTCGTCGACCTCGACGAGCTTGACATGGCGCTTGCCCGCGGCGAACCGGCGCGAGTGCTCGACGGGCACGACGTCGTCGTTGACGCCGTGGACGATCAGCGTGGGCACGCGGACGTCGGGGAAGTCCTGGTCGATCGCGAGCACGTCGGTCATGAAATCGAACGGCACGTGCGTGGGCTTGCCGGTGGTGCGATCGGTGACCTCGAGCGCATTCGTGCGCTGCCACGTGGCCCACGCTTCCTCGCCGAGCTGCCCGCGCCAGCGCTGCGCGAGCTGGAACGCCGGTGCCATCAGGACCAGGGCCGCGATCCGGGGTTCGCGCTCGGCGGTGCGCGTCGCCGTCAGCCCACCGAGGGAGCTGCCGATCACGACGGCGCGGTCGTGCTCGCCGCCGATCGCCGCGAGCGTGACCTCGATCATCGCCGACAGTCGCAGGTTCGGAAACGACGGGACCCTGAGGTCGAGCCGGTCGAGCGCGACTCCCTGTGGGGCGTAATGCCGCTCGAACGCCGTGCCTTTCTTCGAGCTCGGGCTGGACGCAAAACCATGGAGATACAGGAAGCGCGGCAACATGTTACGAAGTTAGCGTGAACAACATCGAGCGTGCGCGGCTGTCGCTGGAAGGCCTGTCCGTCGCCGATGCATTTGGTGAGCAGTTGCTCCACAACGCCGGTAGCGCGCGAGCTGATGCAGTGCACAGTCGCAAGCCACCACCCGCGAAGCGGTGGATGTGGACCGATGATACGGCGATGGCGATCTCGATCGTCGAGGAGCTGATCGAGCGTGGCGCGATCGATCCGGGGGAGCTCGCGCAGCGATTCTCTCGTCGCTACATGAAGGATCCGGCGCGCGGGTACGGGCGCGGCGCGCATCTCGTGCTCAAGGAGATCGCCGACGGGACGTCGTACGAGGACGCCGCGAAGGCGCTGTTCGGCGGGCAGGGTTCGCAGGGCAATGGTGGCGGCATGCGCTCGGCGCCGGTCGGTGCGTACTTCGCCGGCGATCTGGCGTCGGTGGTCGAGCACGCGGCACGCTCCGCGGCTCCCACACATGCCCACGCCGAGGGCAAGGCCGGCGCGATCGCGATCGCGGTGGCCGCCGCGGCGGTGTTCGGCGGCGAGCGCGATGCCCGGACCCTGCTCGAGACCGTGGTCGCGCACACGCCCCCCGGCCCGACGCGGGATGCCGTGCGCCGCGCGATCCCGATGCTGAAATCCGAATCGATCACCGTCGCCGCCGAGCTCGGCAACGGCAGCAACGTGCTCGCGGCGGATACCGTGCCGTTCGCGGTGTGGTGTGCGGCGACCAACCTCGGCGACTACGTCAACGCGCTGTGGTCGTGCGGTGATGTCGGCGGCGACATCGACACCACGTCGGCGATGGTCGGCGGAATCGTCGTCGGTGCGGTGGGCCTCGAAGGCATCCCCGCGTCGTGGCGCTCGTCGCGCGAACCCCTGCCACTCTGATCACCAGCTCGAGCTGGCGCCACCGCCGGACCAGCCGCCACCACTGCCGCCGGAGCTGCCCGAGAAGCCACCACCGCTGCTGCTCGAGCCAGTCGACGAGCCCCACGAGCTGCTCGTGTTGCTGCTGCTGTTCCCACTCGCGGTCGCGATGATGAAGATGATGAAGCCGAACCAGCCGACGAGCTTCGCCGAGTGCCACAGCCAGTCGACGATGAACGGGCGCTGCAACGTCTTCACCGAACCGTCATGCGACAGCGTGAAGTTGCTCTTTCGCGCGGCCGCGGCCCACAGCGCGCCCATCCCGAGGATGAACGCGATGCCACCGATCACGAGGTAGAGCACCGTGTGGTCCGACTTCCCGCGGTAGCTACTGCTGGCGCTCGGTGGTGAGGAAGGTTGCGTCGTGACCGGCAGGCTCGCTTGCGGGTTCGGGCTCTCGAGGTCCGGCGGCTCGCCACGCGACGCCTTGCCGACGTCGGTGATCACCGCGCGCACCGCACCCGCATAGTCGCCGGCGCGCAGATAGCCGCGGATGTTGTCGAGGATCACCTGCGCGCGCGAGTCGGCGAACTTCGGCCGAAACGTGTCGTTGACCTCGATGCGCGATTTGCGATCATCGATCGCGATCACGAGGACCGCCGACGAGGCGCTCTCGGCCTTGCCACTCGTCCATTGCACCGCGGCGTCGTGCGCGTAGCTCTCGATCGCGACACCACCGAGACGGCGGGTCACGATCACGGCCAGATCGACACCGGCGGTGGAGAGCTGCCGGAGGTCGTTCTCGATCACGGCCTCGTCGCCCTCGCCGATCACCATCGCCGAGTCTTCGAGCGGGCTCGTCGAGGTGGGCTCGGCGGCCGCGACGCGCGCGAGCGCGAGGAGGATCAGCAGCGCCTTCACGCCGACACTCCGTCCCCGAGCTCGTTACCATGCGTGTCGTCGCCGGCGCAGTGCGTCCTCAAGATCTCGCCGAGTGCTCCCACCGCGGCGAGCACGCCGGAGAGCTCGTCGTTCTTGTGCGCCTCGAGCGCCGAGAACACCGGGCGCCAAGTCGCCAGCACGTCACCGTCCTTGACTCCGGGACCGGCCCACACCGCTGCGCGTCGCGTCTCGGTGGCGACGTAGAACAGCACGCCAGTGCCTTCCTTGGTCTTGTCGACGCCGAGCTGATGGAACAGCTTCGCGGCGCGCTTGAGGGCGTCGAAGCAACGAACCTCGACGTGAACGACGATCTCGCCGCGATGTCCCTGTTCGGCGGCTTTGATCGCCGAGGTGATCCGCGTGCGATCCGCGGACGTCAGCACGATCCCCATGCTGCGATGGTATCAGCGCTTCTTCGGGGGCGGCTTGTAGGGCGGTGGCGGCAGCTTGCGCGACAGCTGCTTGACCGCCGGCTCGACGTCGTACGCGAGACACTCGTTCGCGTTCTTCTCGCCGATGCCCAGCATGCCGCCGTACATCCGGTACTTCGCCTTCTTGATGAACGGGATCGCTTTCGGATCGTCGAGCTCGACGAGGCGCGCCAGAGCTGCTCGGCGTGTCGCGCACGCGGGAGCCTTGGTCAGCGCCTGCAACGCGACAGCGTAGGGTGCGGTCTTCATCGGATCCTGCGCTGGCTCGGGTGGCTTGACCGTCTCCGGGTTCGCGATCTCGGGCGGCGGTTGCCTCGGCGCGCTCTGCACCTTCTGCTTGGGTTTGTCGGCTGGCTTGTCGGCTGGTTTGGTGACTGGTTTGTCGACGGGCTTGGCGATCGGCTTGTCGTCGGGGTCGCTCTTCGAGCCACGCGCGGCGAGCAGGATGACGGCGAGGACGAGCCCGGCGAGCAGCACGATGATGCCGATCACCCAGTACTTCTTCGGGACGTCGGGCGCGTCGGCGAGCGACACCATGCGCACCGCGCGCTTGGGCTCGGCGTCGGGGACTGGCGTCAGCATCATGCTCGGTGCGGCCGCGACCGCGAGATCGCCCAGCGTTCCGTCGAAGACCCGCGGGCTATCGTCGGCAGGGAGAGGCGGAACGATCACCGGCGCACTCCCCGTCGCGGTGCGACCGGCGAGGATCGAATCGATCAGATCGATGTAGTCATTCGCCGACGGGATGCGATCCGCCGAGGTCTTGACCAGACCATGCTGCACCATCTCCTCGATGCCGGGCGGCAGCACGAGATCGGGTGCGAGATCGTGCAGCGCCGGTGGCGGCCGGCCGACATGTGCACCGAGCATCGCGAGCGGATCCGCATCCTCGAACGGCGCGCGCCCGACGAGCATCTCGAACAACACGACGCTCGTCGAGTAGATGTCCGACGCCGGCTTGATCTCGCCGCCGACCGCCTGCTCGGGTGACAGATACGCGGGGGTGCCGACCGTGAGACCGGCGCGCGTCGACGCCGGATCGTCGGCGGTGCCGGCGTAGAGCTTCGCGATCCCGAAATCGAGGATCTTGACGACCAGCTCGTCGTTCTTGCGCGCGAGGAAGATGTTGTCGGGCTTGATGTCGCGATGGACGACGCCGCGCTCGTGCGCGTGGTGCAACCCGGCGAGCACGCCACGTAGGATCGCGAGCGCATCGCGCCACGGGAGGCGCTTCTCGCGTTCGAGCCGCGCGCCGAGCGACTCGCCCTCGAGCGCTTCCATCACCAGGAAGCAGGCGCCATCGTCGAGCACTCCGAAATCGGAGACGCCGACGATGTTCGGATGATCGAGGCGCCCCGACGCGATCGCCTCACGCTGAAACCGTTGCGCGGCTTCGCGGTTGCGGTTGAGGTCGGCGTGCAGGACCTTGATCGCGACCGCGCGCCCGATGCCGGTATGCTCGCCGCGATAGACCCGGCCCATCCCGCCGGTGCCGAGCACGGCATCGATGCGGTAACGGCCGTCGAGGACCGTCCCGATCGACAGCCGCTCATCCGGGGAAGGTGTCATGCGAGCATCGCGATCGTACCGCGGCGAGCACCGTGCACAAAAGGCTCCGATGTGTGTGAAACTCCTGTGTCGAGGTTCGACCGGGCGAATGAGGAGTTAGCGGGTTGGCGACGCCGGCGATCTCAGAGCGCACGGCTGAGCTCGCTGTAGCTCGGCCAATCGCCACCGGCTTCGAGTAGGCGTCGATACGTGATCTTTCCATCGGTGACGACGAACGTCGCCGGGCTCGGGTGTTCGGCTCCACGAACCAAAACGCCCCACGCCTGCAACCCCGCGAGCGATGCACTGACCAGCCCGAGCGCCGGGAGCGTGGTCTGGAGCGCAGCCATGTCCTCGACCTCGTCGGCCGCGATCGCGACGATCCGGATGTTGCGAGCCGCCAGCTCCTTCGCGTGTCCTGCCAGCTCGCCGAGCCAGCGCGTGCAGCTGCTTCAATAGAAGCCGCGATAGAACACGACGACGGTCTTCGAACGCAGCAGCGTTGCGAGCGCGACCTTGGTGCCAGACGGCAACACGACCTGTGCATCAGGTGCAGGCGCTCCGACGGCGATCGCAGTCGCGCGGACATCACGAGCCTCGAGCGGATCGAACTCGTGTTTGCATCCGAAGAGCAGCACGAGGATCACCAGCAGGCGCACGAACGCAGTATAAGCGCTGTGATGTCGCGTTCGGTGGTCGTGATGTTGGTAGCGGGCGCAATCCTGCTGGGGGTGTTGGCCTTCGTGTTCAGGCACTACTGGCCGGCGATCGCCGTCGAACCGACGAAGATCAAGGTTCTCCTGTTCGCACTCGGCGGCTACGGCGCGCTGCTCGCGACGGTGATGATCCGGCGGATCGTCGACCCGAAGCTCGACATGCCGATCCTGGCGTGGCTGATCGCGGGTCTGTGGATGATCTACGCCGCCTTCCATAAGACTCCCGAGGAGCGCCGGATCGAGGAGGAGAACGATCGGATGAACCGCACGCCGGATCCCGAGGAGCGCTCGACGTTCGGCGACCACGGCACCGGCCTCGGGTGGGCGATCGGGTTGACCCTGATCGGGCTCGGCATGTACGCGGCCGGGATCGGTGGTGCGTGGTTCGTCAACGAGAAGCTCGTGCACGCGGCTCCCGTCGAGAAACCGAAGCCGAAGCTGGCACCCGAGCCGCCGACCAAGGCTGCACCGCCGACGACCACGACATCGACGGTGGACGTCAAGACAACGGAAGTCATCCGGCCGGCGCCCGGTGACATCACGGATCTGAACGGCCTCCCGACCGCCGTCGTGGTCGCGGGTCGGAGGATGACCGCAGACAGCGAGCCGAGCGAGGGTAGCAAGCAGCTCGCGCGGTGGATGGCGAAGCGCGGCAAGTGGGCAGATGTCTCGGTGACCAAGAGCGAGACGTCGATCGAGCTGGTCGAGAAGGACGCCGCTGCGCAGCGCGGCAAGAGGCTCTGCATCGCCGGCACGCTCGAGCGGATCGAGAAGCAGACGGTTGCTGGCGTCGAGTTGCACGAAGCGCGCGTGGTCACCGCACAGAAAGACGCGGTCGAGGTCTACGCGGTCGGCAGCACCGGTGCGCTGGTGAAGCGCACGCCGGCGAAGTTCTGCGGCGTGGTCACCGGGGCGCAGCGCGAGGGCAAGGCCATCGTGACGTTTGCCGTCGGCATGTTCGATACGAACAAGTGACATGATGCCGCCATGCGGATCTTGCTCGCGCTGTTGTTGATCGGATGTCCGTCGAGCGGACCGAAGGATCCCGCGTACACGCCGGCCGGACCGAAGCCGTGCGAGCGGATGGCGGATCACGTCATCGAACTGATGCAGCCCGTGGATCCGACGACGGGCAAGCAGGTCGACCAGAACCGCGAGACCGCGGATGCGATCACGCGCGTGTTGATCGAGACCTGCAGCAAGGACAAGTGGACGCAGGACGCGCAGAAGTGCTGGCTCGAGCTGACGGCGTTTCGTGACGTCGAGAAGTGCGCTCCACTGATGACTGTCGAGCAGCGCGACAATTTCGGGCGTGCGATGGAAGCCGCGCTGCCGCGCAAGCAGGGCGAGGTCCCGAAGCCCGATGCTGGCCCCGGCGCGGAGTAGCTCCAGAGCTCACGGTCGAAGGATCGACACAGGCGAACTCTGGGTCATCAAGCAGTTGGTCGTCATTCGACGACGGCGCGGGATCGAAGTAGAGTCCGCGCCATGAAGCGCTTAGCCATGTTATTCGCGATCGCCGCATGTGGTGGCAGTGCCAAGCCTGCGAGCAGTCCGATGTGCGGCAAGGTCGCGGCCCATGTCTCCGAGGCGGTGTTCTCCTGGAAGGAGCCGCCTCCGACGACCAAGGTCAAGGTCGCGAAGGTGATCGTCGAGCGCTGTGAAGGCGATCAATGGACCGCCGAGGCGAAGGCGTGCTTCGGCAAGATCACGGATGAGGAGTCCGCGAAGCCGTGCGTCACCACGCTGACCAAGGAGCAGCACGACAAGGTGATGAACGCGATGGAGTCCACGTTCGACAAGCAGGGGATGCCGGAGCCGGTGGCGGCACCCGCTGCGCCGGCCCAGGGCGCGGACCCGTGTGAAGGTGGCGAATAAAGTCGCGTAGTTCCGTGGGGTAAGAGATCCTTTCGAGGTCGTTGGCCAACGTGCTACACGACGCCTCCCGGATGTCGCGCACCTTGTTCAACTACCGGCCCTTCTGGGCCGCGCGCTTCGGGACTGCGCCGTACCTCCCGACCACGCGCGTCGAGATGGACGAGCTCGGGTGGGATAGCTGCGATGTGATCCTGGTGACCGGCGACGCGTACGTCGATCACCCGAGCTTCGGCATGGCCCTGGTCGGACGCTTGCTCGAGCGCCACGGCTTTCGCGTCGGCATCCTCGATCAGCCGAACTGGAAGACCGCCGATTCGTTTCGCGAGCTCGGCCGGCCGAACCTGTTCTGGGGCGTCACCGCCGGGAACATGGACTCGATGGTCAATCGCTACACCAGCGATCGCAAGATCCGCAGCGACGACGCGTACTCGCCCGACGGCGTCGCAGGGCTGCGTCCCGATCGCTCGACCCTCGCGTACGTCCAGCGCTGCCGCGAGGCCCACGGTGATGTCCCGATCGTGATCGGCGGGATCGAGGCATCGCTTCGCCGGATCGCGCACTACGACTACTGGAGCGACAAGGTCAGACGATCGATCCTCGTCGACTCGCAGGCGGATCTGCTGGTCTACGGCAACGCCGAACGAGCGATCGTCGAGATCGCTCATCGCCTCGCCGACGGCACGCCGATCGAACAGATCACCGACCTTCGCGGCACCGCCCACGCGCGGCCGTTACCTGGCTTCGCCGAGATCGATTCGACGAGCGTCGACAAGCCGGGACGGGTCGAGCCGAAGCAGGACCCGTACGCGATGGAGCCCGAGCGCAAGGAAGCCGCGTGCTCGACGGGTGAAGCGGCAAACACCAACGCACCGTTGGTGCAGCTGACGAAACGGAAGCTCGATCGCGGCAAGACCGTGATCCGCATGCCGAGCTTCGAGCAGGTGTCCGCAGATCCGGTGCTCTACGCGCATGCGTCGCGCATCCTTCACCTCGAGTCGAATCCCGGCAACGCGCGTGCACTCGTCCAGCGCCACACCACGAGTCCGGTCGGGGCACAGCGCCGCACCGAGGTCGATGTCTGGATCAATCCGCCGCCGCTTCCCCTGACAACCATCGAGATGGACGAGCTCTACGAGTTGCCGTTCTCGCGGCTGCCCCACCCGAAGCATCAAGCGACGAAGCTACCGGCGTACGAGATGATCAAGTTCTCGGTCACGATCCTGCGCGGCTGCTTCGGCGGCTGCAGCTTCTGCTCGATCACCGAGCACGAGGGCCGGATCATCCAGAGCCGCTCGGAGAAGAGCATCCTCGAGGAGATCGAGCGGATCCGCGATGTCACGCCCGGCTTCACCGGCAACATCTC
>JBBQJJ010000387.1:0-8674 GCA_038325805.1 Haliangiales bacterium | reverse complement strand
GGGCTCCCGCCCAAGGCCGTCGCTGCAGTCGTCGCGCTGCTCGACGAGGGCGGCACGGTGCCGTTCATCGCCCGCTACCGCAAGGAGCGGACGGGTGGGCTCGACGAGGTCGCCATTCGCAACATCGAGGAGCACCGCACGTATGTGGTGGAGCTCGAGACGCGGCGCGCCGCGATCCTCGCCTCGGTGACCGAGCAAGGAAAGCTCTCCCCCGAGCTCGAGGGCAAGCTGCGAGCGGCCACGTCGAAGGCGGAGCTCGAGGATCTCTACGCGCCGTATCGGCCGCGCCGCAAGACGCGCGCCTCGATGGCCCGCGACAAGGGCCTCGAGCCGTTAGCGCACAGGATCCAGGCGCAAGGTGCGGAAGGTGATCCGGCGGCGGAAGCGGCGGCGTTCCTCAAGGACGACGTCGCGACGGCGGAGGACGCCCTCGCAGGCGCGCGCGACATCGTCGCCGAAGGCATCGCGGATACCGCGGAGGTTCGCGCGTTCGTTCGCCGCGAGTTTGCCGACACCGGCGAGCTGATCTCGGAGGTCGTGCCCGGCAAGGACAACGAGCCGACGAAGTTCGAGCAGTACTACAAGTTCGGCGAGGCGGTTCGCGCGATCCCGTCGCACCGCTTTCTCGCGATCCGTCGCGGCGAGGCCGAGGGCGTGCTGCGTGCACACGTCGCCGTGGACACCGCGAGGGTCGCCGCTGGGATCGAGCGCCTCGCGAAGCTCGATCCGGCGAGCCCGTGGGCGGCTCAGCTGCAACTCGCGGCCGCGGATGCGCTGAAGCGCCTGCTCGCGCCGAGCGTCGAGAACGACGTGCGCGCCGAGCTCAAGCTGCGCTCGGATCAGGCTGCCGTTGACATCTTCGCGGGCAACTTGCGAAATCTGTTGTTGGCCGCGCCGCTCGGCAGCGCGAGCGTGCTCGGCGTCGATCCGGGCCTGCGCACCGGCTGCAAGTGCGCCGCGATCGATGCCACCGGCAAGTTCCTCGGCACGATCACCATCTACATCACGCAGGGCGAGGCGCAGGCGGCGAAGGCGAGGGAGGAGTTCCTCGCGTTCGTCCAGCAGTTCACGCCGCGCGCGATCGCGATCGGCAACGGCACCGGCGGTCGCGAGGCCGAGCAGTTCGTCAAGAAGGTCCTCGGCGATGCGGGCATGCGCGGGACCATCGATCCCAACCAGCTCGCAAGCTCGCTGCAGATCTCACCCTTCGTCGTCCAGGTCAACGAAGCGGGCGCGAGCGTGTACTCGGCGTCGGACCTCGCGCGCGAGGAGTTCCCCGAGCTCGACCTGACGATCCGCGGTGCGATCTCGATCGCGCGCCGGCTCCAGGATCCGCTCGCCGAGCTCGTCAAGATCGAGTCCAAGTCGATCGGTGTCGGTCAGTACCAGCACGACGTGCAACAGACGCTGCTCGGCAAGAAGCTCGACGATGTCGTCGAGGATTGCGTCAACCACGTCGGCGTCGAGCTCAATACCGCGAGCGCGCAGTTGCTCGGCTACGTCGCCGGCATTGGCAAGTCGCTCGCGAAGAAGCTGGTGCTCCACCGCGACACCAACGGCAAGTTCGGGTCGCGGTCGCAGTTGCTCGAGGTCTCCGGCCTCGGTCCGAAGGCGTTCGAGCAGTGCGCCGGCTTCCTCCGGATCGCCAACGCGCAGCACCCACTGGATACCTCGGGCGTTCACCCCGAGCGCTATCCACTCGTCGAGCAGATGGCCAAGGACGCCGGGGTCGCGCTGTGGCAGCTGATCGGCAACCAGGAGCTGGTCGACAAGCTCGATCTCACCAAGTACATCACCGAGGATGTCGGCGAGCCCACGCTCCGCGACATCACCGCCGAGCTCACCAAGCCCGGCCGCGATCCGCGCGCCGAGTTCGAGCCGCCGAAGTTCCGCGACGACGTGTCCTCGGTCGAGGATCTCAAGCAGGGCATGGTCCTCGAGGGCATCGTCACCAACGTCACCGCGTTCGGTGCATTCGTCGACATCGGCGTCCACAACGACGGCCTCGTCCACGTCAGCCAGCTGTCGGATCAGTTCGTCAAGGATCCGACCGAGGTCGTCAAGGTCGGCCAGAAGCTGACCGTGCGCGTGCTCGAGGTCGATCTCGCCCGCAAGCGGATCGCACTGTCGGCGAAGCGCGGTGGCCAACCGCGTCCGCGCAACGAGCAGCAGCAGGGCGGGCAGGGTGGCAACCAGCAGCAGCAGCAAGGTCAGAACCGCAACGGCGGCAACAATCGTCGTGGGGGCCGTGGCCGTGGTGGTGGTCAGCAGGGCAACCAGGGCAACCAGCAGCAGGGCAACCAGCAGCAGGGCCGCGGCAACTGGCAGCCGGGCGATCAGGGTAACCAGCAGGGTCGTGGCACCTGGCAGCCGGGCGATCCGCAGGGACACGGTGGCAATCCGGGCGGCACCTGGCAGCAGGGCGATCCGCAGCAGGGCCGTGGCACCTGGCAGCCGGGAGATCAGCCAGGCGAACAGCACGGCGAGCAGCAGGCTCGCCCGCAGCACGGTGATCAGAGGCAGGAAGGCGGTGGTCCGCAGCAGCAGGGTGGTGACAACCGCCAGCGCCGGCAGTGGCAGGAGCGCGGTCCCGAGGGTGGTCCGCCGCAGGAAGGTGCGCCGCCCCAACACGTCGAAGGTCAGCCGCACGTGGAGCAACGTGGTCCACGTGGTCCGCGTGGTCCGCGCAACCCGAACCAGGGTGGCGGGCAGCAGCGCAACGATCGCGGTCCGAACCAGGGTGGCGGTCAGCAGCGTGGCCCGAACGATCGCAACTTCAACAACGGTCCGCGCAGCAACGGCCCCAACTTCAACGACCGCGGTCCGCGCGGTGGTGGTGGTCCGAACGATCGCGGTCCGAACGATCGCGGTCCGAATGATCGCGGTCCGAACGATCGCGGTCCGAACGATCGCGGTCCGAACGATCGCGGTCCGAACGATCGCGGTCCGAATGATCGGAACTTCAATGATCGCGGTCCGCGCGGTGGTGGGCCGACCGATCGCGCTCCGCGTCGCGACGAAGGTCCGAAGGAGAAATGGGGCGTCTCCGGCTTCGTCAACAACCCGTTCGCGAAGCTCAAGGAAGACGACAAGAAGTCGTAGCGCTCGCTTCGAGTCCGCGCTTCGGACGAATCAGGTGACAGCCGCAGGCTCGGGCATCACCAGCACCAGCGTCTGTTTCTCGAGCGTGCGCTCTCGGTCACTGATCGTCGTCGTGACCCGAAGCGTGAACCGTTTGCCAGAGGCGCCGAGCTTGCCGTGCGTCTTGCTCCAATCGGGGGCGCTCAACTTGTAGCTGACCGCGAGCCTGGCCTTGCCGGCTGGGACTGTCTCGTCCCACGCGACATACGCGCTCCCGCTCCACTTGCTGGGTGCCCGTGCGGTGAGCGCACTGAAGAGCTCTCCTTGGTCGTCGAGGAGCTCGACGCGCTTGATCTTGATCGTGGTCGCCGCAGCATCGGCCGGCACGTCGAGCGCCAGCTGCATCACGGTCTGTTCGCATGCGTTGACTGGTGTCGTGCAGCCCGGGACGCCACAGTCTCCCTCCGTCACCGGCCGTGCAGCGGAGGAGTCCGCACTCGGTGGAGCGATGCGCTTGGTGGAGACACCGTCGGCGCAATCGTCGCCGAGCGTGACGCCGGCGAGCTCGACCGTGACCTCGGGTCGCTTGGACGACACCTCGGGGTCTTCCTTGGGTGGCTCGGCCTTCGAGCACGCGACCATCACGACGAGCAAACCGACACACTTCATCACGTCAGTCTAACGCAACCTCGTGCGATCACCTGAAGTCACCCGAAGATCAGGTGGCGACGGGCGGCTCGGGCATCACGGGCACGATCGCCTGCCTTTCGATCGTGCGGTCCTTGTCGCTGATCGACACCGTCACGCGCAACGCGAACTTCTTGCTCGCCGCGTTCCAGATGCCGCCGGTGAGCTTGTTCCAGTCCGGGGCCGACAACTTGTAGCTGACCGCGACGCTGCCGCCCGCCGACGTGACCGCTTCGTCCCAGGTCACGTACGCGCCCTGACCGTCCCACTTGCTCGGTGCACGCGCGGTCAGCGATCCAGCGACTACACCTTTGTCGTCGAGCAACTCGACCATCTTGATCTTCAGCTTGGTCGCGACAGCGCCGGCCGGCACGCCGACGAGGAGTTGCATCGCGGTCTGCTCGCACGCCGGCTGCGGGATGCCACCGCAGTTCGCACCTGAGGCGCACGCGCCGGGGGACGGCATGGAGGCGGCGACAGACGCAGCCTTCGCATCCGGCGACGGCGCCATCGTCGAGGAGCCGGCAGCGGCGTGCGTCGCCGGCGGCGGAGCGAGCGGCTTGGTCGGCCGGCCGTCGGCACAGTCCTCGGCGAGCGTGACGCCCGCGAGCTCGACCTTGATCTCGGGAGGCTTCGGCGCGACACCCGGATCGGACTTATCGGTGACCGGCGATTCCGCCTTCGAGCACGCCGCGAGCATCACCACCACGAGGAAGCCGGTTCGCATCATGCGGCCGAGCGTACCCCGACGGCATGTCGGCCTGGGCTTCGAGTGCGATGCGAGCGCCGCTGGCGAGCGCCGTCCCGGGGTGCACCGCAAACCACGACAACGCACGCGCGACTTCGCGGGCGAGGGGCTCGCGCTGGGCGATCAGATCGTCGCAGAACCGGAACAGCCGGATGTCCTCCGACTGGTGGGCAACCTCGCGCAGGAGCCGCGCGGCGTCGAGTCCGTGCTCGATGCCGAGCAGCGTGGCGCGATAGGACCGCTCGGCGCTGAGCATGCGATCGACGAAGAAGTGACGCACCACCGAGAACACGCGGCCGGCCAGCCGACCGGTGCGGATGCCGAGCGGTTGCTGTGGCAACAGCAACGCATCGAGACGAGGGCGCAGGTGAGCAGCGTGCGCCGACACCTCGCGCAAGGTTTTCGCAGGCAGACAGTCTCCGAGGCGAGAGGCCTCGCGTGCGGTGTGGATGTACGCGTCCTGCTCGGCTTGCGCGAGCTCGCGGCAGAGTTTGCGGTGCAAGTTCGCGAGGTGATCGATCATTCCAGGAGCTCATACAATCCACATGCCTCGTGGCCTCCGATTTGCTCTCGATCCACGCATGCAGGCGTCCGTCCCGATGATCGATCAGCCCGTTCCGTAGGTGTGCTACAGCCAACAGATGCGCTGGCTGTGCGCCCTCCTCGTCGTCGGTTGCGGCGGCTCGGCCGAACCACCGCCGACGGAGACGCCGGGCTCGGCCGGTGTCGATGCGCCGATCGCGGTGAGGCCCGATGCCGCCATCTCGAAACCGCCGGTCCGACCCGAGCATGCGGTGTTCTCGCTCGTCGATAATCGCCACGCCGCGCATCGCTACTACGCAGGCGATCTCGTGATCGATGGCAGCGATGCGGGCCTCGCGAAGTACACGCGGTTCAACGTGCCCGCGCCTCGCTGGAAGCTGGGAGCGATCGGTGGCAAGCGCGCCGCCCAACCGGATCGGCGAGCGAGCCTCGAGGTTCCGCTCGACGCCATGATGGCGGCGCAGATCGATCGGATCGAGCTGCGCGTGTTCGCGAAGGCGAAGCAGAAACTCGCCCTCCGGGTGAATGGCCGGCCGATCGGCAAGGACGCGAAGAGCTCGCGCGTCGAGCTCGTGGATGGCTGGCAGGAGGTCTCGCTACCGATCGAGAGCGACCGGCTCGGCGCCGGCGAGAACCTGGTGATGATCGAGACCACGGGCGACCGAGCGCGGATCGGGATCGAGTGGCTGCGGCTCGCCGGCAAGGGCAAGCAGATCGTCGGCGATCCACGCGTCACGGCGACGTTCGACGCGACGACCAACGCGATCACGCTCGCGCGCGATGCCACGCTGCTGTGGTACGTGACGCTCCCCGAGGGCGCACACCTCGTCGCCGAGGTGAAGGGCGCATGCAAGGTAGAGGTTCGCGCGACCACCAGCGACGACAGCTTCGTCGGTGGGGCCCTCACGGTCGACCAACCGCGGGTCGATCTCACCAAGCTCGCCGGCCGCGTCGTCGGGCTCGCGCTGACCACGCACGACTGCGCGAAGGCCGTGATCACCGCCCCGGAGATCCGCGTCCACGGTCCAGGGCCCAGCGAAGCCGCGAAACCTCAACCACCGAAGTACGTCGTGCTCTGGGTGATGGATGCGTTGCGCGCCGACAAGGTGCCGGCGTTTACCCCCGGTGCACGGGCCGCCACGCCGAACCTCGACGAGCTCGCGAAGACCAGTGCGGTGTTCCGCCAGTTCTATGCGCAGGGCAACGAGTCGCAGGTCAGCCACGCCAGCATGTGGACCGGCCTGTATCCGGCGGTGCATGGCATCAAGCTCGAGGGCAACGCGATGTCGAAGCTGTCGCCGAAACTCGACGTGCTCGCCGGCAAGCTCGGCGAGGCGGGGCTGCACACGATCGCGGTGACCGGCAACGGCTACGTCAACATCGAGGGTGGGTACGCGCGCGGCTTCGCGGAGTTTCGCAATCTGATGCGCGAGGCCAACGTCAACGGCCTGATCTACGGCAAGACGATCGTCGATCTCGCACTCGCGCGGCTCGATGCCAGCCGCGACCGCAAGACGTACCTTTACTTCGGCACGATCGACACCCACTCGCCGTGGATCGCCCGCAAGCCGTGGATCGATCAGTACTCGCCGAACTACAAAGGTCCGTTCGAGGAATTCGCGACCCCCGAGGAGCTCGGGTTCACGGCGTCGTCGATGGGATGCTCGATCATCCCGCCACCCGCGGAGGTCGAGCGCCTGCGCGCGATCTATGACTCCGCGATCAGCTACCAGGATCAGCTGCTCGGGCAGGTGGTGCAGAAGCTCAAGGACTGGGGCATCTGGGATCAGACGCTGTTCGTGGTCACCTCGGATCACGGCGACGAGTTCTTCGAGGACACGCGCTGCGGTCACGGCGGCTCGCTGCGCGACTCACTCGTCCGCGTGCCGCTACTCGTGCATTACCCACCGCGGTTCTCCGGCACGGTGATCGACGAAGGAGCCGAGGCGGTGGATCTGATGCCGACGATCCTCGACGCGCTGTCTCGACCCATCCCGGCGGCAGTGCAGGGCGAATCGCTGCTGCCGCGCGCACACGGCTTCGCGCGTGAGTGGGCGCGTCCGTCCTACGCGTCGCAGTACGAGTACGCACACGCGATGCGGATCGGGCGCTGGAAGATCGTCGTCGCGCAGCAGGGCTTGCTCTATCTCTCCGATCTCGTCGCCGATCCGGGCGAGTCCACCAACGCCGCGTCGAAGCAGCCGGTCGAGCGTCGCATGCTGACCGACAACCTCGGTGTGTTCCTCGCGCTGCGCACGCAGTGGAAGAAGCTCGCCTGGGGCGTGACCACCAACGTCACCGCCGCCGGCGCCGTCGCGCTCGACGAGGCGACGTTTTGAGACGTCTCCTGCTCGCGCTCGCCGCGTGCTCGTCGACCACCGATCCACCTGCGCCGTCGACGCCTGCACCGACAGCCGACGCCGCGGTCGTCAGCGTCCAGCCGCCTCGCGAGGCGCAGCGGGAGGTCTGGCTGCGTGGCTCGACGCACGTCCACGCGAAGGCCTCCGGCGACAGCAAGACGCCGCTTGCAGAAGTCATCGAGTGGTACGAGAAGCGCGCCTACGACTTCATCGTCCTCACCGATCACAACCAGGTCTCGGAGCTCGATCTAGCGCTCGACACCGCCGGCAAGCCGTGGCTCCGCGATCCTGCAAGCGGTCTGATCGTGATCGCCGGCATCGAGTGGACGCAGAACATCAACGGCTGTACGCCGGTCGGTGACCCGAGCAAGAAATGCCGGATCCACGTCAATCAGCTCGGCGTGCTCGAGCGACCTCGTCGAAAGCTCAAAGCCTGGGTCGATCCCACACCGCGCGATCGCCTCGCGATCTACGAGACCGCGCTCGCCGCCGGCAAGTCGTTCGGCGGCATCCTGCAGGTCAATCACCCTCAGTGGTTCTGGGGCATGAACGAGCAGCTCCTCGTCGATCTCAGCAAGCGAGGCATCGTGCTCTACGAGCTGTGGAACAAGGCGTTCCGGCAATGGAACCCCGGTGATGCAGACCATCCGTCGACCGAGGCACTGTGGGATGCGGCCTTGGCCCGCGGTGCGACGCTGTGGGGCGTCGCCTCGGACGATGCGCACCACTACAACGACACCGGCAAGTATCCCGCCGGTGGCGCGTGGGTGAGCGTCAAGTCGCGCCGGGATCCGCAGGCGATCCTCGAGGCGCTCGCTGCCGGTCGATTCTACGCGTCCACTGGGGTCGTGTTGTCACGCGCCGAGGTCGAGCGAGGCGAGCTCGTGGTCGAGATCGCCGCGACGGACCCCGCCAACTCGATCACCTTCGTGGACAACGGCACGCGCACCACCGTCTCTGGAAAAACGGCGAGGCATCGGGTGCCGAGTAACGGTTACGTGCGCGCCGTCGTCTCCCGGGACGGGGCAACGGCGTGGACTCAGCCTGTCCGCCGGTGAGTCCCGCGGACCCGAGCACTCGGGAGGACAGAGTCTGCCGGCGAAGAGCTCTGGGGTTAGAGCGAGACGTAGCCGTGCTTGACCGCGAAGCGGGTGAGCTCGGAGTTGTTGCGCAACCCCAGCTTCTTCAGCACGTGACCGCGATGGGTATCGACGGTCTTGATGCTGATCTCGAGGTGCTCGGCGATCTCGCGGTT
>JBBQJJ010000386.1:0-8676 GCA_038325805.1 Haliangiales bacterium | reverse complement strand
GACGATCGTGATGACGATGCGGTACGCGCATCTCGCGCCCGAGGTGGGCCGCGATGCGGTTCGGCTGCTCGACGGCGGAAATCGTGGCAGCGGAATGGCAGCAGAGGCGAAAACGAAAGCTAACTGACGAGAACGTTGGCTCCGGAGGAGGGCTTCGAACCCTCCGAGCTGCAGCCGAGCACACACGAGTTGCGTTAGTCACAGCCGTGGCTGATCGGCTCGATGCGCTCCCAGTCGTGCACGCCGGGTAGCTCGGGTGAGCTCGCGGAGTCGAGGTCGAAGTGGATCGTGCCCATGATCGTGAACTCGAGCACCGCCTGCGATTCGACGAGCTGGTACGTGCCTCGCTGCGGCGAGTTGACGAGATCGATCCGCGTCCGTGCATCGGGGCACAGCGTCAGCGTCTGGTAGCAGGGCGTGAAGTTGCCCTCGGCGAGGCACTGGTCGTACGAGCTGAACTGGTCGCGCAGCCGGCGGAACGTGACGTCGTTGTCCACCGTCGAATCGGTACAACCGGTCACGAGGACTGCCAGGAGAAGTGCGCGCATCCCCTTCGAAGGAGCAAGCGTGCGGCCAGTCTCGACGCGGGTAAGTCGCTGGAATCGTGGGCTGGCTAGCGCTCCGGCCTGGGAGGCAGCACCCCGATCCGGTGCAATCTAGACCGGCACGATCTCGATCTTGTGGAGCTCGTGGCCGTCGATGTCGTGGAGGCCGACGACCATCGCGTCGCGCGACAGATCGAGCGTCCCGAACGACTGCTTGCCATCGAGGGGCGACAGCATCTCGGTCCCCTCGGGCGGCGTGCCCCACTGAAACTTCACGGCAGGGCCGAGCGTGGCATCGAGCTCGTTCGGACCGAAGTTGCCGGCGTGGATCGGCCCGGCGATGAGCTCCCAGAACGGCACGAAGTCGACCCCGGGTGCGGCGCGCTTCGGATCGAACTGGTGCGCGGCGGTGTAGTGGACATCGGCGGTGATCCACACCGTGTTGGTGACGCCGCTCGACTTCATCGTGGCGAGCAGCTGCGCGACCTCGCGCTCGCGGCCACTCGGCGGGCCCGGATCGCCGTTCGCGAAGCCTTCGTGGTTCGGGCCATCGTCGATCAACAGCGAGATCGGCTGGTCACACGCGATGATCTTCCAGCGCGCCTTCGACGCAGCGAGCGCGGAGAAAAGCCACGTGACCTGCGCGTCGCCGAGCATCTTGTCGTCGCCGGTGTTCGCGCCGTTCGGCGACCGGAACGCGCGGCAGTCGAGGACGAAGACATCGAGCAGCGGGCCGTGATGCAGCACGCGATGGATGGGTTTGGGGCCCGAACCCTTCCGGAACGGCACCCACTCGAACATCGCCTGCCGCGCCATCGCCGCGAGCTTGCTGGCGTCGCGCTCGCGCGTGTAGCGATCGTCCGCGAGCTGCTGCCCGGGAAACCAGTTGTTGTGGACCTCGTGATCGTCCCACTGCGCGATCAGCGGGACCTCCGCGGCGAGCGCACGCACGTGCTCGTCCTCGTAGTTGTAGGCGAACCGCGCGCGGAAATCGTCGAGCTCCTGGGCGACGCGCCCGACGCGCTCGTTCGTCAGGTTCTTCCACACCGTCCCGTTCGGCAGCTGCTTCTCGGCCTCGATCGGGTTGTCGGCGTAGATCATGTCGCCCGAGTGGATGAGCACGTCGGGGCGCGCCTCGCGGATCGCCGCGTAGCCGCGCAGCCCCCCGAAGTCGGGGTTGCGACCGAAGCCTTGCCCGCAGGTGTCGCCGGTCCACGCGACGCGGAGCTTGTCGGTGTGCGGCGTGCGGAACCTGCCGGTCGCCCACGTGCTGGCACCACGCGCAGCCTCGCGCTCGAACCGCACGCGATAGACGATCGTCTGCGCGTCGGGCAGCCCGTCAAGCTCGACCGTCCCGCACTGATCGCCGGCAGGGGTGACCACCGCTCCGGCGACCCGGCGGGGCTGCGTGAACCGCTCGGTGGTGTCCCACTCGACGACCATCCGCGCCGGCTCGCTGCATCGCGACCAGACCAAGGCCCGCCCTTGCTCGGGATCGCCGGCTTGGACACCGTGCGTGATCTGCGGCATCCGTACAATGTTCTGGCCGCGTGGCCCGCATGCCACGGCGACCGAAGCGAGTGAACCTCCGAGAAACCTGCGACGCGTGATCACCGCGCGACGGTACTCCAGCTTTCGCGTTTCGCGTTGGCGCGCGGGACCGGCTATGCTGGCTCCGCGATGCGCGCCCTGGCCGCGGGCCTGTTGATGTTGGTTGGATGCGGAGATTCGCTCTCCGAGCCGCCGACCGTGGCCTCACTTCCTGCGCCCACCGTCGCCGCTGCGGTCGCACCCTCCTCGAAGCATGCGGAGGTTCGCCCGCATCACGAGGAGGCCGTGATCGAGTGCCCGGTCACGTTCAGCGAGGGCGACGACGATTCGAGGGTCGCCGCGCTGCTCGAAGCCGCGAACAAGCAGATCTCGGAAGCCGCCTTCAAGGCCGCGTGGACCTGCGCGGATCGCGCCGCGGATCTGATGCCGACGTCGGTGGAAGCGCACCATCTTCGGGGCTCGGCGCTCGCCGCGTTGGGCCGCGATCGCGAGGCGCAGCTCGCGTACGGGCTCGCGCTCGCCCTCGATCCCGATGATCCCGAGACGCTGCGGGCAGTCGCGGACTTCTATATCAACGGCAGCAAGGCGGACGCCGGCGACAAGCTCGAACATACCCGGGATGCGCTTCGCCTCGGGCTCGAGCTCGCGCAGCGCGGCAGCCGTCGCGTGATCGCCCGCCGCCGCAAGAGCCCGCAGCTCGCCGCGGACCTCGCGGTGCTCGAGGCGCAAGCCCTCAACGATCTGGGGCGCAGCGAAGAAGCGTTGGCGCGCGTCGAGGTCGCGCTCCGCCAGTCGCCCGGTCGCGGCGATGCGATGCACGAGAAGGGAGTGGCGTTGTTCGATCTGTCGCGGTTTGTCGAGGCGCGCGCGTCGCTCGAGCGGGCGGTGGCGATCCAGCCGGAGGACGCGTACTCGCACCAGATCCTCGGCCTCGCCCTCGAGCAGCTCGGCGATGTTCCGGCCGGCGAGCGAGAGCTGGCGCGCGCGCTGTCGCTCGCTCCGAACGAGCTGTCCGCGCCGGTGTTGATCTCCGTCAAAGAGTTCGAGAAGGAGATCGAGACGGTGATCCGCTCGCTCGCGAAGGATCGCCAAACCCGCGTGCGCGCGACGCGGATCGAGATCGTGGATCTCCCGGACCCGACGGACCTCGCCGCGGTCAAGCCACCGTTCCCGCCAACGATCCTCGGGCTCTACCGCGGCCCGGTCGGCAAACCGCACGTGGTGCCGAGCGACGGGGAGGCTCCGTCGATCGTGCTGTATCGCAAGAACCTCGCACGCGCCGTGAAGTCGCGCGGCGAGCTGTCGGAGCAGATTCGAGACACGCTGCTACACGAAATCGGCCACCTCGAAGGGCTCGACGAGGACGATCTGCGGCGGCGCGGCATGGAATAGGGCTGTTGGCACGAGGTTGCGGGCGGGGGTTTGTTAGGATGGACACCATGTCGGATGGAATGGGCCAGGCGGCGAGTGCCTTGGATCCGTTGCGTTCGCTCGAAGCCGCGCTGCAGCGCGAGCAGAAAAAGGTCGCGCTGGTTCAGGAGGTGTCGAGGGCACTCTCCGAGACCGGCGATCTCGATGCGCTGCTGACGCTGATCATGGCGAAGGTGACCGAGTTGATGGATGCGGATCGCTCCACGCTCTACCTGGTCACCGAGGACGGGCGCTGGTTGTGGAGCAAGGTCGTGCAGGGCGACGAGCGGGTCGAGATCCGGCTCGAGGTCGGTGAGGGCATCGCGGGCTGGGTCGCCGAGACGCGCGAGATCGTCAACATCCCCGACGCGTACGCGGATCAGCGCTTCCAGCCGTCCGTCGATCTCAAGAGCGGCTATCGCACGCGCTCGATCCTCGCGGTGCCGATGCTCGGCGCGCTGGGTGGGCTGGTCGGCGTCCTGCAGGTCCTCAACAAGTCGGATGGTCCGTTCACGCAGCCCGATGAAGAGCTGCTGATGGCGCTGTCGTCGCAGGCCGCGATCGCGATCGAGAACGCGCGGCTCTATCACTCGCTGGTCTCGCAGAACCAGGAGCTCCAGCGCGCGCGGCGCGACCTCGAGCGCAGGACCCGCGAGCTCAACGCGCTCTACGAGGTCGAGAAGGAGCTGACCCGCGCGCTCGATCTCGATGACCTGCTATCGCGCATCCTCGCGCAGGCGATCACGGTGCTCGGCGGTGGCGCCGGATCGATCGCGCTGGTCGAGGCGAACGGCGAGCTTCGGTTCGCGACGGTGCAGGGGCCGGCAGCGCCGAAGCTGATCGAGCGCACGCTGCCGCACGGCACCGGCATCCTCGGCTGGGCGATCGCACATCGCACGCCGCTCGTCATCGACCGCCCGGCCGACGATCCTCGTCACGCCGCCGCGATCGCGAAGGAGACCGGCGTGTCTCCGGAGCATCTGCTGGTGGCGCCGCTCGTCGACGGCGAGGACGTGATCGGCGGGATCGAGATCATCGATCAGCGCCGCGGTGCACGCGATCGCGAGAACGCGTGGGGCGAAGAAGACCTCAAGCTCCTCGTCTTGATCGCCGCCCAGGCCGCGAACGCGATCGGCATGGCGCGCCGGCGCAACGAGCAGAGCAACCAGGATCGCCTGACCTCGATCGGCCGGATGCTGGCGGGCCTCCTGCACGACCTCAAGACGCCGATGACGATCATCTCCGGCTACGCGCAGTTGATGGCCACCGCCGACGAGGCCGAGACGCGCGAGAAGTACGTCGACCAGATCCAGCGCCAGTTCGATCTGATGGCCGGCATGACCCGCGAAGTGTTGGCGTTCGCGCGCGGCGACTCCGATCTGCTGATCCGCAAGGTCTACATCAACAAGTACTCCGAGGAGCTCGCCACGCAGCTCGGTGCAGCGGTCGCCGGGCGAGGCATCGACTTCGAGCTCGATGCTCGCTACGACGGCATCGCGTACTTCGACGAGCAGAAGCTGATGCGCGTGTTCCACAACCTGACGAGCAACGCCGTCGAGGCGATGCCCGAGGGCGGTCGGCTCAAGGTCCGGATCGAGAAGCAGGACGATCAGCTCGTGTGGACCGTGACCGATAACGGCCCGGGCATTCCCGCCGTGGTGCGTGGGAGGCTGTTCGAGTTGTTCGCGACCGGCCGCAAGGGCGGCACCGGCCTCGGGCTCGCGATCGTCAAGAAGGTCGTCGACGATCACCACGGAACGATCCAGTGCGACTCGAGCCCGGACGGCACCACGTTCGTGATCCGCCTCCCTGCGGGGCGTCCGACCACGCGCGCGCCCTCTGAAGGCGATTGACTGCGATCGAGCGACCCCCGACCGCTCACCGCATCGACAACTCGAGGATCTCGTCGCTCGTCAGGGGACGGTTGTAGATCCGGACGTCGTCGAGATCTCCCACGAAGTACCCTTCGGGCCCACTCAACGCGGTCCTGCATCCGAGCGTGATCGGTCGGTTCAGGATGTAAGTCAGTGGGTCGGTGGAGCTCGGACTCTCGACGAGGGTCCCGTCGATAAAGACCGTCAAGGCCGAGCCGCTGAAGACGACGCCGACGTGGTGCCACATGGCATCGCTTTTCGTGTCGGGGTGGCGGTGAGGTTGGCAACGGAGACCCCCCACTTGGTCGTCTCACTCGTGATGGCAAACGCCGGCTTCAACGCTGCGCCGTTGGCGCGCTCGAGCAGGGTCTCGGCGCTAGTCGGGGGGGTCGTCTGGCGGGCCCACAGGGAGATCGTCAAGATCGATGGTTCGAGATCCGACGCGGGCTCGACGCGCAGGCAGTGGCGCCGGTGAAGGCAATCGCCTCGTTGCTGCCGTGCGGATCGTCGGTCTGCTGGCCACAGGAGCCTATGCACGTCACCGTGTGATCGAGCTCGTCGTCGTTGAGCCTGGTCAGCTCGTCAAAGGTCAAGTGGAGGATCAACCCCTCGTCGACCGGCGCGACGTCGGGGATGTCTGGGATGTCGGGCTGCAGCGGGAAGATCACCTGACAGGCCGGCAACACTAGCAACAGCAGCACCGACCGCATCACCTCATCATACGCTGCGCCGACCGTGCGGACGACGGCGACCGCGGTATTACTCGACCATGCTCGTCGCGCGCGCCATCGACAAGGCTTTCGGCGACCGCCGGGCGCTCGTCGGGGTCACGCTCGACGTTCGTGCCGGCGAGGTCGTGCTGCTGGTCGGTCGCAACGGTGCGGGGAAGACCACGCTGCTCCGGATCGTGACGGGCTTCCTCGACGCGGACGCGGGTGACGTCGTGATCGACGGCGTCGCGATCGAGACGCACCGCGCGCGTGCGCAAGCGAAGCTCGGCTATCTGCCGGAGCACGCACCCGCACCACTCGAACCGCGCGTGCGCGATCATCTGTACCTGCGCGCGCGGCTCAAGGGGCTCGGCGCCGGTGCCGCGGCCGCGGTCGCGAAGGTCGCGCAGGCGGTCACCATCGCGAGCGAGCTCGATCGTCCGATCGGCACGCTGTCGAAGGGCTTTCGCCAGCGCGTCGGGCTCGCGGATGCGCTGCTCGGCGATCCCCCGGTGCTCGTCCTCGACGAGCCGACCAGTGGCCTCGATCCGATCCAGACGTCGGAGATGCGCGAGCACCTCGCGGCGATCGTCGGTGAGGGCAGGGCGGCGCTGGTGTCGAGTCACGCCGTCTCGGATCTCGAACCGCTGGCGACCAGAGTTGCCGTGCTGCGAGCGGGCGTGTTGGTCGCATGTGACACGCCCGCGAAGCTGCTCGACCAGACGGGAACCGATCGACTCGAAGCCGCGGTGGTGAAGCTCCTCGGCGAGACGGTGAAGCTCAAGTGAGCGTGCGGGCTCGATCGTCGGCGCGCTCGACCTACTGGGTCCTCCGGCGCGAGCTACACGAGATGTTCCGTGCACCGCTCGTCTACGGCATCGGCGGCGTGTTCCTGTTCGTCCAGGGCGTCGCCTTCGCGGGACTCGTCGGGCAGCTCTCGGATCCACAGCGCGCGGCTCCGCTCGGCGCGCTGCTCGAGGGTCAGCTCGCCGGGACGCTGCTGACGTGGGTGTTGCAGCTCGTCGTGCTCACGCTGCTCGGCATGCGCGCGATCGCTGACGACAAGCGCAACGGCGCGTGGGAGTTGCTCCTGACGGCGCAGGTCAGCGAGCGCGCTGCGGTCGTCGGGAAATGGTTGGCCGCGAGCGTGATGTACGCGCTGCTCTGGATCCCCACGCTCTCCTACCTCGCCGTGGTCGCGGTGTACCGTGCGGACTCGGGCGGCTGGGATCTCGGCGCGATCGCGGTCGGCTATCTCGGTGCCATCGCGATCGGCGTCGCCCTCCTCGCCTGGGCGATCGCGGCGAGTGCCGCCACGCGCTCGACGCTCGCGGCAGGAGCGCTCGGCTTCGCCCTGCTCGTCGGCAGCTTTCTGCTCGGCGAGCTATCCGCGCTGTGGCCGGAGCTGTCGGCCGAGCATCCGACGCTGGCCGCGTTGGCAGGCGCGATCTCGATCCGCGGCACCGTGCTCGGGTTCGCGCGCGGCGAGATCACCGCAGGTGCGGTCGCGCTCGTCGTCGGGCTCGCCATCACGGGACTGTCGGCGGCGACCTGGTTCGCGTGCGCCGGACGCCGACGGCGCAGCGAGCTGCGGAGCCGCGGCGCGGGCACGGCGGCCCTCGCGACGATCGCGATCCTGCTCGGCGTCCATGGCGCGCGGTATCCGATCGCGCTCGATGTCTCGGCCGGGGAGCGCAACACGCTCGATCCGGCGACCCGCGAGGTGCTCGCGAGCTTGCCGGGTGACGCCACGCTGACGATCGTGATGCCGACGTACGGTGGCCTCGAACCGATCTACGACGAGATCGGCAAGGTCGCGCAGCGCATGGCCGACGCCGGTCCGATCACCGTGCGCGTGGTCGATCCGGCGAGTGCACCCGGCGGGCTCGCGGCGATCGTGAGGAGCTCCGGGTTGACGCGCAAGGATCTCGTCGAAGGCGGCTCGGTCATCGTCGATCTCGGGGGCCGCCGCCGCGTCGTCGATCTGCTCTCGCTCGTCGCGATCGGCAAGGGCCCGGGCGATGCACCCACCGTCGAGCGACTCGCCGTCGAGCAGGCCCTCACCGGCGCGCTCGCCGGCCTCGCGAATCGCCGCGAGTACGTCGTGTGCTTCACCACCGGCCACGCCGAGCTGCCGATCACGCCGATCACCGGATCGACCACCGGTGCGGATCTGTCCGCGGTCGCGGATCGCCTACGCGCCGAGGGCTTCACCCTCGAGGATGTGGTCGTCGAGACCGGGGTGCCCGCGCGCTGTCGCGTGCTGATCGTCGCCGGTCCAGCCGTCGCGCTGTCGCCGCGCGAGGCACTCGCGATCCAGGATCACGTGCGCGCCGGTCGCGGCCTGCTCGTCATCGCGTCGAGTCGACACCTCGACGGCAGCATCACGCCGAGCGGACTCGAGGGCGTGCTCGCCTCCGAGGGGCTCGGCTTACCCGCCGCCGTCGCGATCGATCCGTCGCTCGCGGTGCGCGAGATCGAGGGCGGCCTGCTGATCACCAACGGCTATGTGAACCACCCGATCAACGCCGGCTTCCCGGGCACCCGTGCCACGCTGTGGTTCCATCCCCGCGCCGTGATCACCGA
>JBBQJJ010000385.1:0-8713 GCA_038325805.1 Haliangiales bacterium | reverse complement strand
CATGAAGTCGATCCTGTTCATCGACGAGATCCACACCTTCATCGGCGCCGGCGCCACCAGCGGCGGCACGATGGAAGCGGGCAACATCCTCAAGCCACCCCTCTCCAACGGCGAGCTGCGCTGTATCGGCGCGACCACGTTCAAGGACTACCGCCAATGTGCTCGCCGGAAAGGTGATGGCCGCCGATGTCGCCGGCAAGAAGCTGTCGCCCGCGTCGGTTCAAGGTGAGGCGCTCAGCGTCGATGGCACCTCGGGCGTCACGGTCAATGGCGCGAAGGTCGTGACCGCGGATATCGCCTGTACGAATGGCGTGATCCACGTGATCGACACCGTGATCATGCCCAAGAGCTAACTCCAGCGTTCGCGCTATCGCGCTCACCCGGTCGATTGTATTCGGGGTCCCCGGCTCGAGGACGAGCCACCCCGTTCCCCATCATTCGCCTGGTCGAAGGATCGACACAGGCGAACTCTGGGGTCAGGTAGCTCGTAGCCAGGGATGGCAACGGACAGCGCGTGGCGATCGCGACTTCAACGGTGAGGTCGGCTGTTTGTCGACGGTTCGCACGTCTGGTTTGCAGACGGCGCCACACTCGTGCAGTGGAACGGGCGAGCGTGGAAGAGTCACGATGTGATGCGCTCTATGCGCTCACATCGGGCACGGTGCTGCACTGGCACGACGGCGCATGGGTGAAGTTTCATTCGATCGAGAATGCGAACCTCACGGCCATTCTCGTGGTCTCGCCGACGCGACGACCGTGTGGATCAGCGGCCCGTGCGGCGTCATGTACAAGACCCGCACCGGCAAGCCCCACTAACACCGCAGCGAGCAACGGCGGGTGATAGGGGGTGGCTTCCTAGTGGATGCCACGTCACGCCCAGCGCGTCGAAGCGATCCGCGGCGGCATCATCGGGTGAAGGCTGACCTTGGCAACGCGCTACCTCACATCAGGAGCGGGATCAGGATGGCCACCACCGAGGCCGGCACGATCACCATGATCGAGCCGTGAATCGCGAACGAATCCTCGCGCGTCGTGCCGATACGGAGCGCGAAGAACGGCGAGATGTTCAACGTCGCGTCGGCGCCGACGGTCACGCCATGTTGCCCGAGCAACAGGTTCGCGCCGAGCCCGAGCGCCACGTGTGAGCTGCCCGTCGCCCTCGCGAGGGCGAAACCGGCGCCGAGGCGCAGATCGTCGAGCGACAGGTCGTCGTGTTGCCAGGCGACCTCGCCGTAGCCGCCGAGTCCCCATCGCTTCGCGCGGTATCGCCGGGCGAACGTTGGTACTCGCTTCGAGGACACGTTCGGCACCGGATGGTAGTCGAGACGAATCCCGAGCGCGCCACGCACGCCGCGCAGGGTGTCGTCGCGCGCGGCACCGCCGAGCTCCCAGAACAGGCTCGGCATCGCCCAGTCTTCGCTACCGACGTCGCCGGCCTTCTGCTGGATGCCCTTCGTGGTCGGGACGGCTGCGAGCAGGTCGGTCTCCGCGACGTCACGGTTCGACGTCCATGCGGCGACCACGCGCGCGACCGCTTCGAACGCAGCTGTGGAGTCCGCGGGTTCGTGTGTGCCGCCGCAGCGAGCCGCGCAACCCGCGTCGCCGAGCACGCTGCAGTAGGTCGCGCCGGGGAGCTCCGCGCGCGTGCGGTAGTTGCGGATCATGTGGAACGTGGTCTCGCTGCCGTTCGCGGTGCAGCGCCCTGTCTCGCGGCCGACGTCGAGCTGAACCATGCGCGTCCGGTCGTCTCCCGCATACCCGATCGACGCTGATCCGATGCCGGGCGGCAATGCGGGGGCAAGCACCACACTACCGATGACCGCGGGATTGCTCTGAACAGACAACCTCGCCGCGACATAGCCACCGGCGCCGTGCCCGACGAAGATCGTCGACCCACCCGCGGGCTGTGCGGCGAGCCGGTGCATCCCGAGCTCGTCGACCACCGCATACGGGTTCGGATCATCGTAGTCGATGGCGGGCACGAGCGCGCGTACGCCGTGCCTCGCGAGATGACGCGCCAGCGGTCCGAGCTCGCGGCGGTTGCCACCTGCGTCGTGGATCAGGATCACGAGCGGCTTCGACGCCGTCCCGGTCGCAGGCTCGTAGACGTCGTAGTCGCGGATGTACTGCCAGCGAGGCCTTTCGAGCCACGACGGATCGGGCACGACCTGTTGATCCAGCCGAACACGAACATCGTCGAAGGGGATCGCGGAGGGCGGTGGGATCTGCGGCCGCCCGGCACATGCCGCGCACGCGATCGCGATGGCTGCCCGACGCATCGGAGAAGCAGACCAGAAGCGGATCTCGGACGCATCGAAGAACCGCGTTGCAGACAACCCTTGCCGCCGACTGCCACTACGAGCTCGGGATGGCGCCGCCGGCGTGATGCGTTCGAGCCGTACCTACTTCTTCTTGTGGCCGCGCAGCAGCTTCTTGATGTCGGCGCGGATCGGTTCGAGCACGGCGTCGTGCTTGAACTCGTCGGAATCCTCATAAGTCGCGATGCCGAGCCTGACATGCTCGAGCGCCTTGGCCTGATCGCCGAGGAAGATGTACGCGCGGGCGAGGGCGTGATGAATGTCGGGCTGATCCTTCGCGGCCCTGGTCGCGGCGGGAAGATGGCGCGCGAGAGCGGTCTTGTCCCTCGCGTCGACGCACAGCTGGATCACTCCGCCGAGCACGTAGTGCGCATGCTCGCGAATCTGCAGTGCGGCGTACAGCGTCGGCGATGCACCGGGAAGCGCGAGCGCTTGTTGGTACAGCCAGAGCGCGAGTGACCAGCGCTTGGTCTTCGCGGCGGTCGAGGCAGCGTAACCGACATGCGCCTCGAGATCAGAGATGCGGTGCTCGAGCAGGTCGTGCCGCGACTTGCGATCGTCGACCGGGACTCTCGTCGTCGCCTTGGTGGCTCGCAGCTTCTTGATCGCGGCGGCGATGCGGGCAAACACCTTCTTGGTCTTCGCTTCGTCGTTCGCCCGAGCCGCGTCGAGGATCTCCTTGCCGTAACCGGCGCACTCGAGCGACAGGGCGAGCTCGGGCCATGGGGCGTGGCGCACACGAAATCCGAGCGAATGCACCTCGTCGTTCTCGGACACCGACATCCATCGCGTGCGCGGGATCGTGGGCTCGATCAACGACGCCAGCTTCGCGAACACCGTGCGCAAAGGTCTGCCTTCGAGCGTCGGTGTGTCACCGGCGCGCAACATCACGCCGGTCCCCGCGGCGCTCACCTTTGCGACCTTGGCGAGCGATGACTTGCCGACCTTGGCCGCGAACTTCGCATCGAGAAGGGTCAACCAGCCCACGCCCTTGATGCCGTCGATGCCGACCGTGGTCGAATCGTCGACGGTGTCTTGATAGTCGATCGCCGGATACTTCGCCGACAGCCTGCACGCGTGGAGAGCGCCGTTGCCAACGGCGGTCCAGCTCGAGAAGCAGCCGGGATTCCAGCACGGTCCCGCGGTGCCCGAGCGAAAGGCGCCGGTCGCGAACAGCTCGCGCGCGACCTCGGCCATCTCGTCGGATCGGGCGAGCCCGACGTGAAATGGCATCGACAGGTGGATGAAGTGCGCATCCTCCTTGTCGTCGTACTTGCTCCACACGACGAACCGCCAGCGCGCCGCGTCGTTGTAGGTCGGCTCGTCACCGATATCGAACGCGAGGTACTCGCGCTTCGGTGCGCCCTTCGCGAGCCACTTGTCGAGAAGGCCGAGCGTCGACGTCGTGACTTGCTTCCGATTCATCGGCGAGGTCGTCTCGGTGCCCCACAGGGTCAGCTTTCCCGGCGGCACGAGCGCGAGGAACTTCTGCCAGCATGCGAGCACGGCCGCGGGAGAGCTCTGCAGTGGCTTCGCACCGTAGAGCGAGATCGCGAAGGTCAGCGCGGCCATCCGCGCCTTGTCGTGGACCAGCTCGAGGGCGAGAAGTTCCTTCGGCGGCGTGTCGTCGACGGTCGCGTTCGCGATCGGAGTCCCGCCCTCGGGTGGATCACCGAACGCGACGCTGACGACGCCGGCCAGCTTTCCGAGCTCGCCGACCAACCAGGAAGATGACTCGCCGGCCGAGATGAAGCGCGATGCCCCGCCCTGCACGCCCTTGTCGCCGATGAATAGCGCATCGAAGCGCTCGAAGCTCTCGGCGTCGCCGTCGTCGGCACGTCGCGATTCGTCGACGACCCGATCGGCCCAGCTCGCATACAGCTTCCTGATCGCGGCCTTCTCTGCCTTCGACAGTACGTGATCGAATTCGATGGCCAGCGAGAGGTGATCCTCGAATTCCATGACGCCGAGGTCTCCGGCCGCGATCTTCGCGAGCGTCGGAAACACCCGGAAGCTCGGTTCTTGCAGCTTCGCTCGTCCGCGCGCCTTCGTGTTCGCCTTCGGCTTTGCCATCACCTTGAATCTGGCGCAAAGATCGAGCCGACGGCCACGAAGACTGCCGCAAAGAGCAAGGCTACGTCGACCGCGAAGCCGACCGCGAAGCCCGCCGCGAAGGCGGCAAAGGGCACGAACCCGGCTGACTCTCCTATCGCGCTCCGCCCGTCGACCACGTTGACGAGCTCCAGTTCGCGTTCTCCTGACTGCTGAGCTGAAGGTGTTTATCGCCGGCATCGCCTTGTCCGCGGTCACCGTGTGCGCTGACTTCGCTTACCTGACCGTTCGCGCACTGATGAACAGACCTTGAGGGATGGCCATCGCGAGCGGATCGGACGTGAGAAACGCATCGCCTTCGTGCGATGAACCCAGCCGAGCACCTCGCGCCAGGGATCAGCGATGGACACCGCTGACGTATGCTGTCGCGGCACCGTGCGTCTCCGCATCCTCTCGATCAACGACATCTACGTGCTCGATCACCTACCGCGCCTCGCGAGCCTCCTGCGCGCGCACGTCTTGCCGGCACCGGAGATCACGATCTCGATCATCGCGGGTGACTTCGTCGGGCCGAGCCTGTTATCGAGCCTCGACGCGGGCCGCGGCATGATCGATTGCCTGAACGCGCTCGGCATCGACTATGCGATCCTCGGCAATCACGAAGACGATATCTCGCCGGCCGAGCTTCATGCGCGCGTCGCCGAGTTTCGCGGTGTTTGGATATCCACGAATGTCGACTTCGATCCGAAGATGCCGCGCGATGCGATCGTTCGCGTCGGCGACCACTCGGTCGGCCTCGTTGGGGTTGTCGTCGACGATCTCGCCGTGTATCGCGGCGCACCGTTCGGTGGCGCGAAGCTGCGCCCGGCCTACGCGGATGCGCTCGCGACTGCCAGCGATCTACGCGCGCGGGGCTGCTCGGTCGTCATCGCGATCACGCATCAAGATCTGGCCAAGGATCGCATCCTCGCGCAGACGCAGGCGTTTGCCTTGATCGTCGGCGGCCACGAGCACGTGCCATGTACCGAGAACGTCGACGGCACGTGGGTCGTGAAAGCGGGTTCGGATGGCGTCGCCGCGATCGTCTCCGACCTGACGTTCGGCGACTCGTTGACCACCACGGTCACGCGCGTTTCCGTCGACGGCTATCCAGAAGACGCCGAGATGCGTGGGCGCGTCGAGCGCCACATGGCGAAGGTTCACGAGATCGCGAGCGCCGTGCTCGTCGAGGTCGCACCGGGCGAGGTGCTTTCGTCGGTCGGCGCGCGGGTTCGTCAGACCACGATGGGCACCTTGCTGTGCACCCGGCTTCGCGACGCGATGCACGCCGAGCTTGCCGTGCTCAACGGCGGTGCGATCCGAGCGAATCGCGCCTATCCGGATCGCTTCACGTACGGCGATCTCGAGGCCGAAGTTCCGTTCGAGAACGAGGTCGTCGTCGTCGCGATGAGGGGCGCCGTGATCGAGGCCGCGATCGCCGCGTCTCGTTCCCTCGCGCCGCTCGAGTCGGGCGGCTTTCTGCAGTCCAGCGCCGATCCAGCGAGGATCGACCCCGGACGCATGTATCGCGTCGCACTCGTCCGCAACGCGCTAGTCGGGATGGATCACAACCAGCCCCTGATGCAGTTCGCCTCCGATCACCCCGCGGCGATTCCTCCGACCGGCAGCGGCCGCAACATCAAGCACCTCCTCGCCGAATCGTTTGCCGTCGAGCTATGGAGGAAGCTCGGCGGCTTCGATCAGATCGATACGAACCAGGACGGTTCGCTCGACGAAGCGGAGGTCACATCTGCGCTCCAGCGGATCTCGACACAAGCGCCATCGCGGGTCATCGCACGTCTACTCGTGCACACGCTCGACCAGGACCGTGACGATCGCGTCACCCGGGTCGAGACGACCTAACTTGTCTTCGGGGTCCCCGGCTCGAGGCCACCCCGTTCCCCATCATTCGCCAGGTCGAAGGATCGACACAGGCGAACTCTGGGGGTAGTTCGACGAGATCGACCAGCTCGGCACTATCGGCACCGTCCGAGTGACAGATCGTGAGCCGCGTCAGGCAATCGCGCCGTCGAGCTTCGCCATGTCGGCAGGGGACAGCAGTCCGCGAATCATTGCGAGCAGACCGTCGAAGACAGGTGCCGGAATGCCCTGCGTCCGGCTCGCGCTGTTCCGGCAACCGAGTGCCTGCGCCATCGACGGCAGATTCGCCGCGTCGCGGCTCGCCAGGATGATCGAAGCGGCACCCTGGATCATCCAGTTCGCCTGCTCGTCGGTTAACGCGAGACTGAGAGCCACCACCGTGCCCCTCTTGTCACGTCGCACGCGCCCCGGTGCGAGCCGACGCGGCATTCCTAGGTGGCCATGGATTCGGGCCAGGATCGCGGGATCTGCGAGGGCGTCGTGATCACAAAATCCAACCGCTGACCCTTTCGGGTACTAGTACGACCGACGACGCCACCTTAGTGAAACAGGATGTCCCGTTTCATTTCGGTTGTGGTCGTGGTTGTGGTGATGGGTGGATCGAGCGGAGCGAGGGCAGACGATGTCCCGCCCGAACCAGAGCCAATTGCTGAATCGCCCGCGGCACCCGCGCCGGCTCCACCACCGGTTACAGCACCTGCGCCGGCTCCTGTACTTGCGCCGGCTCCTGCACTCGCGCCGGCTCCTACACCCGCAGCAGGGCCGATCCTCGCGTCGGCGCCGGTGCAAACGCTCCACCGCTCGATGACGGTCGAGGTCGGTCTCGGCGTCGGCTGGCTCAACATCTCGGGGAACAGCGACTCTGAAACGTCCGATCTCGGCACGAGTCTCTTCTTCGCTGTCGGAGCTTGGATCACCCCACAGCTCGCGATCACCGGTCGCATCGCCGCTGTCGGATTGAGTGAAGACGACCTGTCCGTAACCCACGCGTTTTTTGGCCCGGCGCTCCAGTACTGGCTAACCGATCAGGTGTGGCTCGGAGGTGGCGTCGGGCTGACCGGCTTCCGTGTGTCGGACGGTTTCAGCGGCGAACAAATCGACGGTTTCGGATTCGATCTTCGCGCGGGTTACTCGCTGAGCGTGGGCGGCGAGAACACGCTGAACCTCTCGTTCGAGCTCATCCCGGGGTTCTATAGCGAGGGCGGCGAGTCGGCGAGGATCACCGGAATCGGCGTCCTGCTCGGCTACCAGCACCTCTGATCAGTTCGTCGTGCAGGTCTGCGCCGAACCCCGCCTTGACCCCGCGCTGATGCGGCCGGCTACTGCGACGTCAACCGTATCGGCGCGGAGTCGACGATCGTGGTCGGCGGCTCGGCGTAGAGCGACGTCCAGAGCTTGCTGGCCTCGGCGCGCAGCTGATCGTCGGACAGCGCGGCGATCTGCGTCGCGAACGAACCCAGCCGGTCGCGGTCGAGCTCACCCTTCTTGCGGCGCGGCGTCTCGGTGTCGAGACCGAGCTGCCGGGCGAGGCCCTCGATCACGACGAGGCCGGCGTAGAACTCACCGGTGCCCCAGCGGTGGCGGTTGAACACGTTGCTCCCGAGGTGCCAGAGCGCCGCGTGCGGCGTCACCGGATCGTTGATCACCTGCGACAGATACGCGGACAGCTCGGCGCGGGCGCTGCTCGCGAGCGGGCTCGCGTTGCCATCGTGATCCGCCGCTCCGGCGACCTCCTCGAGTGGCGGCGGGTAGCGGAGCTCGGCATTGCGGTCGAAATCGAAGCCATGCTGCGCTTCGTGGCGGCGCACGGTGGCCGCGACGTGGCGGCGAAACATCGATGCGACTGCATAGGCAGCAAAGCCCGCGCATGCAATGGAAAGGTTGTTTCAAATGAACCGGACGATCGCGACGCGCCGCCACCGAACGGCACCTACGTGAGTTGTGAGGACCGTTGGACGCGACGGCGTCATCGGCTGTTGTGTCCGACGTCCGAGTAAGAATCAGTTGCGACGTGCACGAACGATCGCGCAGGCTCGGGCGGTCATCGCGATCACGCCAGGATCAGGGCCATGCGATCGATCCCAGCCGCCGCGTCAATTCTTCAGCGCGCAACACTTCTTGAACTTCAGCCCGCTGCCACAAGTGCACGGTTCGTTGCGGCCGACCTTCTGCGAAGCGGCCACAGGCGGCGCGATGCTCTTGCGTCGCCACGCGGTCCAGTAGCGGTTCGCCTCGCGCACCGTGACGTCGAGCCGCTCGCGCGCTCGTCGAAGCTGGGGTGCCGGATCCTCGATGACCTTCCCGTCGGAGTCCGTGTGGCCGACGAGGTTGGCCTCGCCTGACAGCACGGCCATCGGAAACAGAAACACGGCGCCGCGCTCGTCGTCGTTCCAGACGTCGTCCATGTGTGCGGCCCTCAGGTA
>JBBQJJ010000384.1:0-8733 GCA_038325805.1 Haliangiales bacterium | reverse complement strand
CCTCGACCTGCGCGGCATCGCGAATGATCGCCTCGCCCGACTTGACCACCGCGTAGCCGCGGTCGAGCACCGCGAGCGGCGACAGCGCGTGCATCTGCGACCCACACCGGCCGAGCTCGGCCCGCCGGTCTCCCAGCGACGTGCGGATCGCCGCGTTGCTGCGCGCGATCAATTGATCGAGCTGGCGCTGCCCTTGGGTGATCCGACCGATCGGATGCGCCGCGGCGAGCCGGCGAGCGAGCTCGGTCAGGGCCTGCTGCTTCTCGACCAGCTTGGCCCGCGGATGCAGCGCCGCGAGCTTGTGCTGCAGCCGGTGCAGCTCGTTGCCGCGCAGTGCGATCACGCGGCCCGCGCGCGCGTGCAGTCCGAGCGCCGCGCGATCGAGATCCTGATGGGCGCGATCGAGGCGATGCCGGATCTCGCGATCGAGTCGGCGGCGCTCCTTGACGAGCAGCTCTTCGATCGCCGCACCGTCGGGAACCGCGAGCTCCGCCGCGGCCGTCGGCGTCGACGCGCGCGCGTCCGCCGCGAGATCCGCCAGGGTCAGATCGACCTCGTGGCCGACCGCCGCGATCACCGGCACCGGGCAGCGCGAGATCGTGCGCACCACGCGCTCGTGGTCGAACGCCGACAGATCCGTCGCCGCACCGCCGCCGCGTCCGACGATCACGAGATCGACGCCTGCGCGCACCACCATCGCCATCCCCATCACGATCTGATGAGGCGCGAGCGGCCCCTGCACCGCCGCATCCGCGATCAAGATCGGCGTCGGGAACCGTCGGTGCACCGTGCGAATGATGTCGTGTACCGCCGCGCCGCGTGCCGAGGTCACCACGCCGATCCGCCGCGGGAACTTCGGCAGCGGCCGCTTCTTCGACTCCGCGAACATCCCTTCCGCCGCCAGCTTCGCCTTGAGCTGCTCGCGCGCGAGTGCGTCGGCACCTGCGCCGGCAGGCTCCGCGAAGTCGGCGTAGAGCTGCATCTTGCCGTCCCGCTCGTAGACCCCGAGCCGGCCGCGCACCCGCAGGTGCAGCCCGGCGACGATCTCGAACTTGAGCCGCTGCGCGTCGCGACCCCACATCACCGCCGCCAGCACCGCCCCGCGGTCGCTGAGGGCAAAGTAGAGGTGACCCGATGATGGCCTGGACGCCTGGGTGACCTCTCCCTCGAGCCAGACCAGCCCCAAGGCGTCGACCGTCCGCCCGGCCAGGCGCACCAGCTCGGCGATGCCTAGGGGCCGTTCGCGACTGCTCGATCGGACCTCGGACGGGCGCTCGGTGGAGGCCACGGCAGACCGTAACCTGTCGAGAATACGGCTGTCAGCAAACTTGGCCGCAACCGCGTGCGGTGGCGTGTTGTCGTTCCCCAAGATAGGATGCAGGCGGTTATGACTGCGGAGCGTGATCCGGGAGAGCATCTCCCCAAGGGTGCGATCGATCCCGATCTCGTGAAGCTTCAACGCCCACGCGCGAAGGTCGGGATCATCACCTCGGCCGGCATCCTCGTGATCTGCGTGTTCTTCCTGTTCCGGCTGGCGCCCGACCGGCACTTCGGCGGCGAGAGCGAGAAGCCCACGGCCGTCGCGGTCTCGGACATCCTCGACGATCGGATCGCACCCGACAGCTACGTCGAGCTCGAAGCCGAGCCGCTGATGTCCCACGCGATCCGCAGCATCAAGGCGAAGGGCGATGCCGGGCTCCGCGTCGTCCCGGTGCGCGGCTCGTCGGATCGGCTGTGGCTCGCCATCTCCGGTGACGGCTGGGATCAGCCCGCGATCGGCTCCAGGTATATCGGCCGGCTCCGCCGACTCGATTCGATGACGCTCAGCGCCAGCGTGAAGGGCTATCTCGCCGAGACGCCGCGCCCGGTGTTCGCGAACGTGCCGTCGATCCGCGCCGGCCTCGCGAGTAGCAAGATCAAGCTGGTCACCGGCGAGGAGCTCAGCCTCGACGACAACCAACAGGTAGCGTTCGAGACCATCGAGCCCGCCACGTCGCTGGTGGTCGTGTCGTTCAACGAACGGCTCCCCGACATGCGTGCGTGGGGTGGTGCCCTCAAGCGCGCGAACCTCGACTCCAAGCCAGCCACGCAGAAGGACAACGACGCGGCGCTCGGTCAGGGTCGCTTCGAGGTGCCGTTCGCGAGCGAAGAGGCGATCAAGAAGCTCGAGTCTGCCGAGCTGTGGGCCGCACGCGTCGAACCGGTGGTCCGCCATCGCACGGGGACGTGGGCCGAGCTCAAGAAGTCCGGCGCCGATGGGCTCGCGCTCGGTGGCGCGGTGGCGCCCGACAACCGCGTCGATCTGGTCGGCATCTTCGTGAGCCGCGGGGTCCCCGACGGTGCATACGCGCTGGTCACGGGCGAGGTGCCGCAGGATTACTGGTACGTCCTGCCGATCACGATCGCCCTCGGAGCGCTCGCGCTGTTGTTCGCCTGGGCGCTGGTGCGCGCGATTCGTCGCGACCTGCTGCCGACCCGCGTCGAGGCCTGACGCTCTATACTCGTCCACAGTGGCGCGGAACGACGACGACACCGCCGAAGATCCGCACACGATCCAGGTCCGGCCCGGGGAGCATCCCGACGACTTCGCGCCGAACCACGCCACCATCCAGGCGCCGCGCGAGTCGATCGGCACCCGGATCGGCACCCTGATCGGCACCCTGACACCGCCGGCCATGCCCGGTCCGCGCTACGAGCTCCAGGACGAGATCGCGCGAGGCGGCATGGGGCGTGTCGTCAACGCGAACGACACCCGGCTCGGCCGCATCGTCGCGCTCAAGGAAGCGCTCGCCCTCGACGCCGACTCGCTGCACCGGTTCGATCGCGAGACCCAGATCACCGCGCGCCTCGAGCATCCGTCGATCGTGCCGGTGCACGACGCCGGCAAGCTGGCCGACGGCACGCCGTTCTACGTGATGCGCAAGATCGGTGGCCGCCCACTCGAGAAGCTGGTCTCCGCCGCCGGGACACTCAACGAACGACTCGCGCTGATCCCGCACGTCGTCGCCGCCGCGCATGCAATCGCCCACGCGCACGACCGCGGCATCATCCATCGCGACATCAAGCCATCGAACATCCTGTGCGGCGAGCTCGGCGAGACCATCGTGATCGATTGGGGGCTCGCGAAGGTCAAGGGCGAGGGGGACCGGGGCCCGAGCCCCGACGATCGCGAGACCGGCACCGCGAACTGGGTGATCGAGGACGACGATCAGATGAAGACGCGCGCCGGCGTGGTGTTCGGCACGCCGGGCTTCATGGCTCCGGAGCAGCTGCGCGGCAACGCCGTCAACGAGCGCACGGATGTCTACGCGCTCGGCGCGACGCTGTATCACCTGCTGTCGCGCAAGCCGCCGCACCACGCGAAGACCGCCGACGAGATGATGCGCAACGCGGTGCGCGCGAAGCCGGTGCCGCTCGATCAGCTCGTCGAAGGTGTGCCGCCCGAGCTGATCACGATCGTCGACAAGGCGCTGGCGATGGATGCCCGCAAGCGATACCAGCACGCGAGGGAGCTGTCCGACGACCTGCAGCGCTTCCTCACCGGTCAGCTCGTCGCATCGCACCACTACACGCCACGCGCGAAGATCGCGCGCTTCATCCGCAACAACCGCGTGCCGGTGTTCGCGGTGACCGCGGCGACGCTCGCGCTGATCGTGATCGGCACGGTCGCGGTGGTGCGCGTGATCAACGAGCGCGATCGCGCCGACCTCGAGGCGAGGCGTGCGACCGAGCAAAAGGACAAGGCCGATATCGCGACGGCAGACGCGCTCGATCGCCTCGACAAGCTGACGCTGCAGCAGGCGCGCTCGAAAGCCACCAGCAATCCCACCGAAGCGATCGCGATCATGAAGGCGCTCGCGCGCAAGCCCGAGCAATGGCGCGACGTCCGCTCGATCGCCGCGACGGCACGCGCGAACGGCGTCGCGTGGAGCCTGCCGGCACCGAAGCGCGCCGAGTCGGTCGAACTGTCGCGCGATGGCAAGCGCGTGCTGGTCGCGGGCGCCGACGGGTCGGTGCAGATCTACGATCTCGTCGGACGAACGACGCGCGTGCTCGTCAAGTCGGGCGCGATGAACCATGCCCGCTTCGCCGACAACGAGAACAAGGTCGTGACTTGGGCGGGCACGGCGATGGCGGTGCTCGATGCGCAGACCGGGGCCGTGACCGGTGAGATCAAGCCCCCGACCCCGGTCGTCGATCTCGAGGTCGTCGGCGTCACCGCCTACTGGACCGACGCGGGGAAGCAGGTCTGGCAGCTCGATCTGGCGGGCAGCACGCCGGTCGAGCTCGTCATCGACGAACCGGTCGACTCGCTGGAACCGTCGCCCGATGGTCGCTGGATCGCGCTGGTCGCAGCGAACCACTTGCTGCTCCACGACCGCACCAGCCCCACCGAGCCGCCGCAGCAGATCATGTTCGGCAAGGTTCGCGATCTCGATTGGTCCGACGACAGCGCGCACCTCGCGCTGCTCGTCGAGCTCGGCGCACCCACCGAGCGCATCGCCGCCGATGCCTCGATCGCGACGGGCGGTCAGATCGTCCACCGCGTCCACGTCGGTCAGCGCTCGCACATCGCGTGGAGCCGCGAGCGGATGTTCACGATCGGTGCGCTCGGCGTCGGGGTGGTGTCGCGCAACGAGACCACACCGCGCAAGCAGATCAACGGCGACGCGATCGGCCTGCGCGAGACCATCGACGGCGTGGTGATCGCGGCGAGCAGCGGCGGGCTCGCGATCCTCACCGACGACGGTGATCACGTGGTGCCCGCACCCGACGGTCGGCTCGAGGTCGTCCAGGCCTCGACCAAGGCACCGTTCGTCGTCGGCTTCGTCGAGAACCGGATGCTGGTGTGGAACCTCGCCGAGATGCTGCCGCGCCGGCTCGCCGAAGGGGACGCCACCCGCGAGGCGTTCGTCGGCAACGATCGCGTGCTCGCCGCCTATCCCGACGCGCCCACGAAGTGGATGGATCTGGCGACCGGCAAGACTCGCTCCCTCCCTCCTCTCCCGACAGCACTCGTCTCGATCGATGGCTCGCTCGACGGCAACTCGGTGTGCGTCGTCGATGCCAGCCATCACGCGCGCTTGATCACCGAGGCCGGCACCGACGATCTCGGGGCTGTCGATCTGTGCACGTTCGCCACCGCGGGTCTGGTGCTCGGCAGCACGAGCGGATCGATCCAGCTCGTCGATCCGGTGACCAAGCTTCGCACGCCGCTGCTCACCCGCACCACGCGACTGGTCCACATGGATGTCAGCCGCGGCAGTGGGAGAGGCTGGATCGCCGGTGCGTTCCTCGATGCGACGCTGTGGCGCGTCGACCTCGACAGCGGGCAGCAAGCGACGACGCCGGTCGACAAGGTTCCGCTCACGATCTCGATCCGTCCCGATGGCGCGATGGTGTTCCCGCAGGGCAACAAGCTCGTGATGTGGGCGACGAACAACCAGCTCAGCACGGTGGCCGAGCTACCGAAGCCGATCGAGGGCGTCGGGCTTGTCGGAGATCTCGCGATCGTGTTCACCGCGGGCGGGCTCGGTTACGCGATCGAGCTCGCCACCAAGCAGGTCGGCAGGCCGTTCGACCTCGGCGTCCTGCAGGCGACCCAGTCGCCCGGCACCGGCCAGCTGGTCTATCCGAACCGCGGTGCGATCGAGGTGTTCGACCCGCTCGCGAATCACCGCTGGACGCTCGCCAGCTCGCCGGGGCTGACGTACACGCTGCCCCAGATCTCGAACGACGGTCACCGCGTGATCGCGCGCCGCCAGGTCACCGACCGCGAGAAGCGCGACGCCGAGAAGCGGGAGCAGAACGCACTGCTCGCGTGGCAACTGGTCGTCCCGGCCACACCCGAGGACACCGCGCGCTGGCTCGATCAGATGACGAACGCGATCGTCGACCACACTGGCGCGAGCCTGACCTGGCGTTGAGGTGCTACAACCGACGGACGTGACTACGTCTGTCTTTCCGGTGCAACTGCATGATTCGTTACGGCGATCCAAGGTCGCGTTCGAGCCGCTCGTCCCGGGCAAGGTCAGCATGTACGTGTGTGGTCCCACGCCCTACGCGCCGGCCCATATCGGCCACGCGTACTCGGCGATCTCGTTCGACACGATCCGCCGCAGCCTGATGTTCCTCGGCTACCAGGTCCTCTACGTCCGCAACGTCACCGACGTCGAGGACAAGATCATCAACGCCGCGAATGCTGCCGGCGAGGATCCGGTGGCGCTCGCCGCGCGGTTCACCGATGCCTACAACCGCGACATGACGCGGTTCAACGTGCTCGCGCCCGACCTCGAGCCGAAAGTCTCGACCCACATCCCGCAGATCATCGATCTGATCAAGCTGCTCGTCGAGCGCGGCAAGGCGTACGCCGTCGACGGCGACGTCTACTACGAGGTCTCCACCTTCATGCCGCACTACGGCAAGTTGTCGGGGATGAAGCTCGACGAGCTCGAGGAAGGCCATCGCGATCTGCGCGGGGATGGTCCGGACAAGAAGACCAAGCGCGCACCCGCGGACTTCGCGCTGTGGAAGGGTGCAAAGCCCGGCGAACCGTTCTGGGACTCACCGTGGGGCAAGGGTCGGCCGGGCTGGCACATCGAGTGCTCCGCGATGACGGTCGAGCACCTCGGCCGAACCTTCGATCTGCACGGCGGAGGAAAGGACCTGATCTTCCCGCACCACGAGAACGAGATCGCGCAATCGCAGGGTGCGTACGGGGTCGAGACGTTTGCACGCTACTGGCTGCACAACGGGTTTTTGAACTTCGCCGGCGAGAAGATGTCCAAGTCGCTCGGCAACGTGTTCGGCTGCGATCAGATCGCGGATGCTGTCGGAGGCGAGGCGCTGCGGTTCTTCTGCGTGTCGCATCACTTCCAGTCGCCGATCGAGTTCGAGGTCGAAGAGGTTCGCGATCAAGCGGGCACGCCGACCGGTGTGCGGTTCCGCAGCCTCGAGGAAGCGGATCGCCAGCTCGCGTACTTCTACACGGCGCTGTCGCGGATCGACGGCTTCGTCGGGCAGGACGACGGCGGCGACGGGCCCCTCGTCCCGGGCAACGACGGAAAGCTCGCCGAGACCCTGCTCGCCGACGCGCGCGCTGCGCTCGCCGACAACTTCAACACGCCGATCGTCAAGGCGCTGATGCACGCCGCCGCCGCGCTCGCGAATCGCCTGGTCGAGATCGGCAAGGGTCTCGACAAGGGGGCGCGCCGTCGCACGATCGCGCGGCTCGGCAAGGATCTCCGCACCATCGGCGACGCGCTCGGCATCCTCGGCACGAGCCCTCGCACCTATCTCACCGAGCGTCGCGATCGGCTGGTCCGGTTGCGCAGCATCGACGTCACCAAGGTCACCACGCTGATGGCCGAGCGCGTCGCCGCGCGCCAGGACAAGAACTTCACCCGCGCCGACGAGATCCGGGCCGAGCTGACGGCCCTCGGCGTCGCGCTCGAAGACACGCCGCAGGGCACTGACTGGAAAGTGCTGGACGAAGCCTGATGGCGAACGATCCCAAGGACCCACCGTCATCGAACCGGGCGCCTGGTGCCGGTGCGCTGACGCGGCCGATGATCGCGCGCGATCTCGACAAGGCGGGCAAGGGACAACTCGTCTACGTCGGTCGCGATGGCGAGGTTCGCGATCCGTCCGGTGTGCGCAATCGCCAGTACGCCGCATATCTCGCGTTCGGTGGCATCACCACCGCGGGTGTCGCGCTCGCAGCCACGTCGTTTCCGCTCCTGATCCCGTTCTACGTGCTGCTCGGTGGCCGCTTCATCGGCACGATCCGCGCGGTCAAGCGCGTCAACGAGGCGTCGGTCGCACTGTCGAACGGTGACTCCGTCGAGGGGCGTGCCCTCGCCGAGCCGGTCGCGCGTGCGTGGTGGGCACCGGGGCGGGTCCGTGCGCTCGCCGAGCTGCGCGTCGCGATCGCGGATGCGCTCGACGGCAAGGGCGAGCTCGCGCTCGAGAAGGTCCGCAAGGCGCGCGCGAAGCTGTCGCCGCGCCTCGTGCAGCACCAGTTCTCCTACTACACGGAGATCAATCTCTTGTCGGCGCTCGGCCGCACCAAGGAAGCGCGCAACCTCCTCGAGAGTCGCGGACCGATCCCGACCGGCGAGGTGCTCAAGCTGTCGTACTGGATCGCGCAGATGCACCTGTGGGTCGCCGAGGGCGAGCCGCCGAAGCCCGACAAGCTCGACGATCAGGAGCTCCACGATCGGATGCGCAAGGGGCTGTCGATGACGGCGGGTCGCGACTTGCTGCTGCTGTGCTCGTGGCTCTACGCGCAGCGCGGCGAGCACGACGACGCGCAGTTCTCCTGGCGGCAGGCGACGGATCGCGAAGGCAGCATGCGCCTCGAGGTCGCGATGCCGAAGCTGGCGGAGTGGATGACCGCGTACAAGGCGGAGCATCCGAAGCTCGACGAGCCCGATCCCGACGACGAGCTCTAACCCTCACACCGACCTCAGTGGATCGGTGCCTTCGTGTTCTCCGGCAGCCATGCGCCGTGCGGAACAGCCGGTCTCCGTCGTTCCTGGTTATTTGTCGTCGGCGTCCTCGGAGAGGTACGCGAGGATCACCTCGTCGAGACTCTTCTCCGAGATCAAACCCTGGCCGAACCCACGACCCTCATCCTCGCGCGCCTTGCGCACGCGCGGCGCTGCCGGCTTCGCGGGCGCACCGACGATCACCGCCGGCCGCGTCATCACCACGCCGCTGTTCGGCACCGAC
>JBBQJJ010000383.1:0-8744 GCA_038325805.1 Haliangiales bacterium | reverse complement strand
GAGGGCGATGACCAGGCCTCCGATCCCGAGCCCGGCGATCAAGCTGGCGATCGATACGCCGAGCTGTGCTAGCCCGACCAGCGTCCCCATGACGACGACCGCGACCTTCGCGAAGCGGGTCCCCAGCGCGATCAACGAGCGTGACGCCGGGCGACCGACCGCCCACGGGCGGCGCTCCAGCGCCAGCCTCGCGATCCCGACCGCCCGAAAGGCACCCCACACCACGAGGACCACCACGGCCACGTCGAGAGGCGCATCGAGCCTGCTCGCGATCGCGGGATCGAGTGGAAGCCACACGAGCGCGCCCCGGAACAGCTGGAGTGCGACGAGGCTCGATGCCGGTGCCGCGAGCTTCGCTGCGAGCTCGTCGTCCCAGGTCGACCGGGTGTGGTGCGCGATCCGGATCCAGATCGCGATCAGGCTCCGGGTGACCACGACCCCGATCACGATCGCGCTGGCCAGGGCCGCGATCACCATGGCGGTAGGCGATGCGGCGAGCTGCTCGAGCCACGGGGTCATGCGGACGTGGTCTCGGCTGGTGGACGCGTGGCCGTCTCGACCACCGCGACCACGGACGCGAGGCAGAGATAGATCGCGAACCACCCGAGCGCTGGCGGCGCCGCATAGCCAGCGTAAAGGTTTCCAGCGGTCGCGAGGCAGCCAACGAGCATGCCCATGCTCCGATTCCCCGCCCACGCCGCGTAGATCGTCGGGAGCGTCAGCCAGGTAGCCGACGCACCATTTGTGCCGACGATCGCGACGATCCCGCCGATCGCGAGCGTCGCGTGCAGCGCAGCACGAGGATTGGTCAGCTCGGACATCACGAAGACGATGCGGACTGAGGATGTTCGCGTCCAGTTCGTTGTTGCGATGAGGGCTGTCGCTAGGAACGACAAGGCGCTAGATCACAAGACCGATGAACTTGATCGCAAAGCTGCAGAACCGGGCCGCCCAGATGCTCGGGCTCGATCCGTCGAGGCGAACCGAACTGGTTCGCGGGATGCTGCATCGTCCCCGCGGCGATGCGGCGGGGTACTGGCTCCAGCTCCTGATCGCCGCGGCGCTCGCGACGCTGGGCCTCGCCCTCGACAGCACGGCGGTGGTGATCGGCGCGATGCTGATCGCGCCGCTGATGCGGCCGATCGTCGAGCTGGCGATGGGGCTCGCCACTGGCTCGACCCCGTTGATCTTTCGCACCGGCGTGCGAGCGGTCGCCAGCGTCCTGATCGTCGTCGCTGCCTCGGCCGCGTTCAGCTGGTTCCTGCCATTTCACGAGGTGACCTCCGAGCTGCTCGCGCGCACCGCACCTTCGATCCTTGATCTGTTCGTCGCCGGAGCGTGTGCCCTCGCGGGCGCATATGCCGTCGTGATCTCGACCAACGATGTCGCGACCACCGCTGCCGGCACCTCGATCGGGATCTCGTTGGTGCCGCCGTTGTGCACCGTCGGATACGGGCTCAGCGTCGGGGACTGGGAGATGGCGACCGGCGCGGCGCTGCTGTTCACCGCGAACGTCAGCGGCATCGTCACGATCGCGAGTGGCGTGTTTGTCCTCGTCGGGTTCGGTCAGGTCGATATCAGGGAGGAGGAGCGAGCCCTCGATGACGATGCGAACGTCGGCGCCGCGACTCGCTTTGGCCGCGTCGTGTCGTCACGTGGCACCCGAGTTGGCGCGCTGCTGCGGATCTTGATGCCCCTCGCGCTCCTCGGCGCGATCTCCTATCCGTTGATCAAGGCGGTCGACGAGATGTCGACGCGCAGCACGGTGCGCCAGCGCGTGGCCGAGGTGATGAAGCGAGCGCCAAGTGTCGTGCAGTACTCGCTCGATCAGGCGGCGCGACCGGTGGTCCTGCGCGCGGTGCTCGTCGGCGAGCCCGCGGCTGCGCGCGCCCTCGAGGCAGCGCTGCGCACGGAGCTTGCCACGCTCGGAGAAACGAAGCCGGCGATCTCGGTGTGGGCGGTCTCCGATGCCACCGCGGTCTCGGCACTGTCGGCTCGCCTCGACGACGTGCCCGCGATCTTGCCACCGCCAGAACCAGCGCCGGTGGTCCCGCTGGAGACCCGCGTGCGGACGAGCTGGCCGAGGAGCGGCGGCGAGCTCGTCGCGGTGTGGACGAACGAGGCCTCGCAGGTCCGGATCGTCCACCTCGGCGGATCGATCGGGGCGACGGGCCGCGAGCTCCTCGCGCGCGCGGTCGCGAGCTCCGAGCCGCCGGCGATCGAGGAGCTCGCGCTCGAGCCGGTCGCGCTGGGAGAGACGGGCATCCCGGGGTGGTTGCCGCGCGCGTTGGCGCTGCTCGGTCGCGCGCCGGAGCTCCCGAGCGTGTGGTTCTGCGTCACCACGATGCCGCCGCTCAAGGGTCGCCGACCATCGACCGAGGACACGCTTGCGACTGCGATGGTCGAGAACGCCGCCCGCGGTGTCGGGAATGTCCGCCTCGCAGTAGGTGCTGCGTGGACGATCACTCCGTCGCGGGCGCCGTGCGCCGACGCCGAGCAGTGAGTGCTTGCACGCCGCCGGAATAGTTTGTATACAAACGATTACAACTTTTACGGGTGCGGTCATCTGATCGCAGGCACACGAGCTGGTCGGGCCGCCAGCTTCTTCACAAGGCACCATGGAGTCCCTGGCCTCTTCGTTCGTTCCCGACGTCTCCATCCTCGAGCTCGCGAAGCACCCCGATCTCGCACTCCTCCTCGACATCGATGGAACGTTGATCCCGTTCGCCGAGACGCCGGAGGCGGCGGTGCTCGATCACGAGGTCGTCTCGCTCCTTCGCGCACTCCATCACTGCGGTGTCGCCATCGTCATGGTTTCGGGGCGGCCTCGCTGCTCGATCGAGCCGTTTCGCGATCTCCTGCCGCAGCTCCGCTGGATGGCCGAGCATGGCAGCTGGAGATGCGATGTCACCGGCGAGTGGTCGGGGCCGCTGCCCGCAACCGAGCTCGGTAGCCTCGGCGCATCGCTGCAACGCTTCCTGACGACACCCGGCGTCCGGATCGAGGCGAAGTCGCTCTCGTTGTGCCTGCACTGGCGACTGGTGCCGGAGAGCCTCAAGCAGGAGCTCGTCAAGGACGTCGAGCTCGCCTGCGACGAGTGGATCGAAGCCCAGCCCGACTTCGAGCGGCTCGATGGCGTCGAGATGATCGAGGTTCGACGCCGTTCGTCGAACAAGGGCCGCGCCGTGGCGTGGGTGCGCGGCTACAGCCCGGAGGCGCGGATCATCGCGATCGGTGACGATCACACGGACGAGGACATGTTCTCGGCGCTCACCGCGGGCGAGATCGCGATCTCGGTCGGACATCTCCGCAACCGCGCCCACTACAGTCTCGACAACATCACCACCGTGCGCTCGTTCCTCGGTTGGCTCGCGCAGGCGCGCACGGCTGCCGAGATCGAGGTCTTTCATCCACTCTCGGTGCGCCCTGATACCCGGCCCGCGGCGACGAGTTTGCTCGTCGTCTCGAACCGGACCCCGGCGCCCTCCGTCGGCCGCCAGCGCTCCGTCGGTGGGTTGGTCTCCGCGATCGAGCCCGCGCTTCGCTCCAATGGTGGGATGTGGCTCGGCTGGAGCGGGCACGATGCCGACGGCGAGCGCCCGGTGACGGTCGATCTCGACGCTGTCCCGCGACGTGCCTCGTTCGAGTTCCCGCCGGGCTGGCGCCAGCACTACTACGGCGGCCTGTGCAACCGCGCGCTATGGCCGCTGTTCCACGGATTCCCCGGTCGCGTGCAATTCGTCGATCGTGACTGGGAGGCGTACGTCGCCGCGAACACCGAGTTCGCTCGCCACGCCAGCTCGCTGACAACGGTCGGTGGCACCGTGTGGTTCCACGACTACCACCTGCTCCTCGCCGGTCGCGAGATCCGTCGCCAAGGCTTTCACGGTCGCGTCGGGATGTTCCTCCACATCCCATTTCCATCGCCGGATCTGTTCGAGACCTTGCCGTGGGCGCACGAGATCATCACGGCGATGTTCGACTTCGACCTGATCGGCTTCCACACCCAGCAGTGGGCCGAGAACTTTCGCGCATGCGCTCGACTCCATGCGGACGGCAGATCGCTACCTCGAACCTGCGTCCTGCCGATCGGGGTCGATCCGGCGCTGTTTCAACCCACCGGATCGATCGATCCCGACATCGAGGGCCTGCGCGTCGCCCTCGGCGAACGGCGACTGATCCTCGGCGTGGATCGACTCGACTACGCCAAGGGCATCCCCGAGCGGCTGCTCGCGTTCGAACGCTTCCTCGAGCGGTGGCCGGAGTGGCGGTCGCGCGTGTCGTTCGTCCAGGTGTCGGTGCCATCGCGCGACGACGTGCCGGAGTACGCCGAGCTGCGCCAACGCGTCGAGAACCTCGTCGGACGGATCAACGGCCGGTTCGGCGAAGCGGACTGGGTGCCGGTTCGCTATCTCTACCGCTCGTACGATCATCAAGTGCTCGCGCAGCTCTACCGGCTCGCCGATGTCGCGCTGGTGACCCCGCTCCGCGACGGGCTCAACCTGGTCGCGAAGGAGTTCGTCCACGCGCAGGATGCCGCGCGTCCCGGGGTGCTCGTGCTGTCGAAGTTCGCCGGTGCGGCTGTCGAGCTCGTCGATGCGCTGCTGACCAATCCCTTTCATCCGGAGGGCATGGCGGCGGATCTCGATCGCGCGTTGCGGATGGACGAGACCGAGCGCCGCGATCGCCATGCGCGGCTCGCCGCCGTGCTCGCCGATCACACGCCGGCGGTGTGGGCAGCGTCGTTCCTGCGCAGGTTGAAGGGTTGATCGTGGGGTGCCTCGCGTCATCGCGCGAAGCGCACGACCAGCTTGCCCAGGGTGGTGCCCTGGACGAGGATCGAGAACACCACGATGGCGTAGGCGATCACGAGGATCACGTTGCGCTCGGGGCCGGCCGGGACCGACAGTGCGAGCGCGACCGAGATGCCGCCGCGCAGCCCGCCCCAGGTCAGCAGGCTGACGGCGCCACGGCTGCGAAACTTTCGCAGCGCGAGCAGCGGGAGGCCGACGGAGACCCAGCGGGCAAACAGCACCAGCGGGATCATCAGCAGCGCGGCGACGGTCAGCTGGGTGGTGAACTGGAGATGCACCACCTCGAGCCCGATCAACAGGAACAGCACCGCGTTGAGGATCTCGTCGATCATCTCCCAGAACGCGTCGAGGTGGTGCCGGGTCACGTCCGACATCGCGAGCGCGCGGCCCTGGTTGCCGATCAGCAGGCCAGCCGCGACGGCGGCGATCGGCGCCGAGACATGAAGGTTCTCCGCGGCGACGTATCCACCGAGCACGATCGCGAGCGTGATCAGGATCTCCACCGAGTACTGATCGATGCTGCGCAGCAAGCGGAACCCGAGGTAGCCGATCGCCACGCCGAACGCTGCACCGCCGAGTGCCTCCTGCACGAACAACCGGACGATCGAACCAGTGGTGACCGACTCACCCGTGGCGGCGCCGAGGATCGCGAGGAAGATCACCACGCCGACGCCGTCGTTGAACAGCGACTCGCCGGTGATCATCACCTCGAGGCTGCGCGGTGCCTTCGCTGCCTTGAGGATGCCGAGCACCGCGATCGGATCGGTGGGCGAGATCAGCGCGCCGAACAGCATGCAGTGAAGGAGCGGGAGGCCGACCCCGATCACGTCGAGGATGAGGTAGGAGCCGAAGCCGACCATCGCGGTCGACACGGCCGTGCCGACCAAGGCCAGCACGGCGATCGGCAACTTGAACTCGCGAAGGTCGCCGAGGTCGACGTGGAGCGCACCGGCGAACAGCAGGATGCCGAGCATGCCGTGCAACAACGCGTACGACAGGTTCGCGTGGTCGAGCAGGGCGCTGACGCGGGGCGCGACCTCGGTGACATTGGTGGCATCGAGGACCAGCACCAGCACGCTGCCGAGCAGCGCCGTTGCCATCAGCCCGATCGCGGAGGGCAGCCGCAGCACGCGCGCGTTGATGTACGCGAGCAGGGCCGTGAGGCTGAGCAGGATCGACGCGACCTCGAAATCCGTCACGGCCGCACCTTAGCGTCAAGTGTTCCTTTGGGAGAAGTCTTCTGAAGATCTCAGAACCTGTTCGCGAGCTCCTGGCGACGAGGATCGACACGTTCGAGAAGCTCGAGCTGGTCATCGCCCTCGCAGTGGCCCCACGCAAGACACTCGGGATCGACCCGCTCGCCGAGAAGATGGGTTGCACGCGCTCCACCGTGCGGCAGACGATCGAAGAGTTGCGGGGTGCGATGCTGGTCGACCTGACCTCGGATGGCGACGCGCGGTTGATGCCGGTCACCGAGGCAGAGGGCAAGGTCCTCGACGAGCTGGTCGAGCTCCACCGTGCGGATCGCTCACTGGTGGTACAGGTCCTCGCGGAGTTCTCGCTCCGTCGGATCCGAGGGATGGCAGCGCGGGCATTCTCCGATGCATTCGTGCTCGGCAAGAAGTCCAGGAAGGGAGACCGCAATGGGTGAGCTCGTCTACGTTCTCTGCGCGGCAACGAGCCTGTTCTGCGCCGGCCTGCTGCTTCGCAGCTACGTGCGCGCACGCAGCCGGTTGCTGCTGTGGAGCATGTTGTGCTTCCTCGGGCTCGGGCTGAACAGCATCGTGATGTTCGTCGACCTGGCGCTGATCCCGGAGCTCGATCTACGACTGGTCCGGACGAGCGCGGCGCTCAGCTCGATGGTGCTGATGACGATCGGGTTGGTCTGGGAGTCGCGATGATGGACATCGATTTGATGTGGATGTTCGGGGCGATCACGGCGCTCGCGTTCGTCTCCGGGCTGTTCTTCCTGCGGTTCGCGGTGGTCCAGCGGGATCGCTTCTTCGCATACTTCGCGGTCGCGTTCTGGTTGCTCGGGCTGAGCTGGGCGATCCACCTCGTCCTCGGCGGCCCGGCGGAGGAGAGTCCGTACATCTACCTCGTACGCGCCGCCGCGTATGTCACGATCATCATCGCGATCGTCGATCGAAATCGTCAGTCCCGTTCGAGGTCGTGAGAGTGATCGCGGGGCACCATAAAAGCGGGTTTGCGGCTCGGGAGTGACGGCTAGATGGGCTAGATCAGAGGGCTGACGGGAAGATCAGATCCCTGTCGGATACTCCGGGCCGGTCCATGACTCAGTCGTTCACGCATCTGCACGTGCACACGCAGTACAGCCTCCTCGATGGGGCGATCCGCGTGAAGGATCTGTTCACCAAGACCAAAGAGCTCGGGATGGACACGGTCGCCGTCACCGACCACGGCAACATGTTCGGGGCGATCGACCTCTACACCGAGGCCAAGGCCCACGGCACCAAGCTGATCTTTGGCTGCGAAACGTACGTCGCCGCGAGCGACCGGCACGACCGCACGAACCGGCGCAACTACCACCTCATCCTGCTGGCGCAGAACGAGGTCGGCTACAAGAACCTCAGCTTCCTCAACTCGAAGGGGTACCTCGAGGGCTTCTATTACAACCCGCGCATCGACAAGCAGATCCTCAAGGATCACAGCGAGGGCTTGATCGGGCTGTCCGCGTGCCTCGGCGGCGAGGTCGCACAGACCCTCGAGAAGCACGGCGTGGCAGCGGCCGAGGAGACGGCGAAGGAGTACGCGAGCCTGTTCGCGCCTGGCGACTTCTTCCTCGAGTTGATGCCGACGCCGATGGCGGAGCAGGAGACGCTGAACGGCGAGCTCAAGCGGATGGGCAGGAAGCTCGGCATCCCGCTCGTCGCCACCAACGATTGCCACTACGTGAACCGTTCGGACGCACAGGCGCACGACGTGTTGATGGCGATCCAGACGGGCAAGAGCCTCAAGGACGAGAAGCGGCTCAAGCACGTCGTCGACAGCTACTACATGAAGTCGCCGTCGGAGATGAACGACGCCTTCATGGACGTCCCCGAGGCGCTCGAGAACTCCGTCGCGATCGCGAAGCGCTGCAACGTCAAGCTCAACCTCGATCAGACGTTCCTGCCCAACTACAAGGTCCCCGAAGGAGAGACGCTCGACACGTACATCGCGCGGCTGATCCACGACGGTCTCGAGCGGCGATTCACGGCGTTTGCCGGTCGCGGGATCAAGTTCGATCCAGATGCCTATCGCGAGCGCTGCAAGACCGAGCTCGCGGTGATCCAGAAGATGGGCTTCTCCGGCTACTTCTTGATCGTCTGGGACTTCATCAACTGGGCCAAGGATCACGGCATCCCCGTCGGCCCGGGCCGTGGCTCGGGCGCGGGTAGTGCGGTGGCGTGGGCGTTGCGGATCACGGATATCGATCCGCTGGAGTTCAAGCTGCTGTTCGAGCGCTTCCTGAACCCCGAGCGCGTGTCGATGCCGGACTTCGATGTCGACTTCTGCATGAATCGGCGCGGCGAGGTCATCAAGTACGTCCAGGAGAAGTACGGGCGCGAGCAGGTCGGCCAGATCGCCACGTTCCACCAGCTCAAGGCGCGCGGCGTGATCCGTGACATCGCGCGCGCGATGGAGATTCCATTCGGCGAGGCCGACAAGCTCGCGAAGTTGGTGCCCGAGCCGGTCGCCGGCAAGTCACCGCCAGTGCGCGAAGCGATCGAGAACACGCCCGAGCTCAAGCAGCTCTACAACGAGAGCCCGATGCACCGCGAGCTGCTCGATCTCGCGGCCTCGCTCGAGGGCCTCAACCGCAACGCCGGCATGCACGCCGCCGGGATCGTGATCGCCGAGAGGCCGTTGTGGGAGTACGTGCCGTGCTTCCGCGGGCAGAACGACGAGATCGTCACGCAGTTCGCG
>JBBQJJ010000382.1:0-8775 GCA_038325805.1 Haliangiales bacterium | reverse complement strand
AAGAGGACAACGTCGGCGTCGCGCTGCTCGGTAACTACGAAGCGATCCGCGAAGGCGACACCGTGCGCCGCACCGGCCGCATCGTCGAGGTCACCGTCGGTGAAGAGCTGCTCGGCCGCGTCGTCAACGCGATGGGCCTGCCGATCGACGGTGGCAAGGCGTTGACCGGCACCCACAAGCGCCAGGTCGAGATCAAGGCGCCGGGCATCATCTCGCGCAAGTCGGTCCACGAGCCGATGCAGACCGGCATGAAGGCCGTCGACTCGATGATTCCGATCGGCCGCGGTCAGCGCGAGCTGATCATCGGCGACCGCGGCACCGGCAAGACGGCCATCGCGATCGACACGATCATCAATCAGAAGGGGCAGAACATGTTCTGCTTCTACGTCGCGATCGGTCAGAAGCAGTCGACCGTCGCCTCCGTCGTCGATCGCCTGCACAAGGCGGGCGCGATGGAGTACACGACGGTGGTCGTCGCCGGTGCGTCGGAGCCGGCTCCGCTCCAGTTCATCGCGCCGTACACCGGCGTCACGATGGCCGAGTACTTCCGCGACAGCGGCCGCCACGCGCTGATCGTCTATGACGATCTGTCGAAGCAGGCCGTCGCGTATCGCCAGCTCTCGCTGCTCCTCCGCCGCCCGCCGGGTCGCGAGGCGTATCCGGGCGACGTGTTCTACATCCACTCGCGCCTGCTCGAGCGCGCCTGCAAGCTGTCCGATAAGGAAGGCGGCGGTTCGCTGACCGCCCTCCCGATCATCGAGACCCAGGCCGGCGACGTCTCGGCATACATCCCGACCAACGTCATCTCGATCACCGACGGTCAGATCTTCCTCGAGGCTGACTTGTTCTACTCGGGCGTTCGTCCCGCGGTGAACGTCGGCATCTCGGTGTCGCGCGTCGGTGGCGCCGCGCAGACCAAGGCGATGAAGAAGATCGCCGGTCGGCTCCGCCTCGAGCTCGCCTCGTATCGCGAGAAGGCCGCGTTCGCGCAGTTCGGCTCCGACCTCGACAAGGCGACGATGGCGCAGCTCAACCGCGGCGCCCGCATGGTCGAGCTCCTCAAGCAGGGCCAGTTCGTGCCGATGCCGATCGAGCAACAGGTCGTCGTGATCTACGCCGGCACCAACGGCTTCGTCGACGACTACCCGATCGCCGTGCTCGGCCGTTACGAGAAGGAGCTGCTCTCCTTCTTCGCCTCGCGCAAGCAGTCGGTGCTCGACGAGCTGAAGGGCGGCAGCAAGCTCGAGGGCGACCTCGAGAAGCAGCTCCGCGAAGCGCTCACCGAGTTCGCGAAGCAGTTCCAGGTCGAGGACAAGAAGAAATAATCCGATGCCCTCGCTCAAGGCCATCCGGAACCGGATCACCAGCGTCAAGAACACGCGGAAGATCACGAGCGCGATGAAGCTCGTGTCGACCGCGAAGCTCCGCCGCGCGCAGGAGTCGTTGATCGCGGCACGCCCGTACACCGCGGCGATCTCGAACGTGGTGTCCGAGCTCTCGGCCGTCGCAGGCACCGATTCGCACCCGCTGTTCGAGGAGCGTCCTCTGCAGAAGGCCGCGATCGTGGTCGTCACCAGCGACCGCGGCCAGGCCGGCGCGTTCAACGCGAACGTCGTCAAGGCCGTCGAGCGATTCGCCGCGAGCGAGCTGTCGGGGGCGACGGAGGTCTCGCTCCGCATCCTCGGCCGCAAGGGCCAGCAGTACTTCGCGCGCCGCCGCGCCACGATCACCAGCACGGATCCGTCGGCGACCGGCGCCACCGCACTCGAGACGGCTCGCGAGACGGCGAACCGCGTGATCCACGACTTCCTCGAGAAGCGCGTCGATCGCGTCTACGTCGTCTACAACGAGTTCAGGAGCGCGATCAGCCAGGTCGTTCGCGTCAAGCAGATCCTCCCCGTCGTCCCCGAAAAATCGGAGAAGCCGGCCGAGGACGGCATCGACATGACCTACGAGCCGTCGAAGGAGCTCCTGCTCGAGAAGCTCGTTCCGCTGTTCGTCCAGATCCAGCTGTATCGCGCGGCGCTCGAGTCCGTGGCCGCCGAGTTCGCAGCTCGGATGACCGCGATGGAAGCAGCCACCAAGAACGCTGGCGAGATGATCGCCAAGCTCACGCTCACGTACAACCGCGCCCGTCAGGCGTCGATCACCAAGGAGCTGCTCGAGATCATCGGCGGCGCCGAGGCACTCAAAGGGTAATGACCATGGCTACTACAGACTTCTCTCCGAACTCGATGGGCCGCGTGGTCCAGGTCATCGGCCCCGTCGTCGACGTCGCGTTCGATTCGGCGGAGCTGCCGGAGATCAACACCGCGCTCCTCGCCACCAACCCCGCGATCGACAAGGAAGAAGACAACCTGACGATCGAGGTTGCTCAGCACCTCGGCGAGCACATGGTTCGCTGCGTCGCGATGGACACCACGGACGGTCTCGTGCGCGGCCAGGCCGTCAAGAACACCGGCGCGCCGATCTCGGTGCCCGTCGGTGCTGGCGTCCTCGGCCGGATCCTCAACGTGATCGGTAAGCCGGTCGACGAGGCCGGCCCGGTGAAGTCGGACAAGCGCTCGCCGATCCATCGCTCGGCCCCCAAGTTCACCGACCAGTCGACCGCGGTCGAGATGTTCGAGACCGGCATCAAGGTCATCGACCTCCTCGCTCCGTATCGCCGCGGTGGCAAGATCGGTCTGTTCGGTGGTGCAGGCGTCGGCAAGACGGTGCTCATCCAGGAGCTGATCAACAACGTCGCGAAGAAGTCGGGCTCGTACTCGGTGTTCGCCGGCGTCGGCGAGCGCACGCGAGAAGGAAACGATCTCTTCCACGAGCTCAACGAGGCGTTGCTGTTCGACGGGAGCACGGTGCTCTCGAAGACCGCGCTGATCTTCGGCCAGATGAACGAGCCGCCCGGTGCACGCCAGCGCGTCGCTCTCTCGGCACTCACCGTCGCCGAGTACTTCCGCGATGTCGAGAAGCAGGACTTGCTCCTGTTCGTCGACAACATCTTCCGGTTCACCCAGGCTGGCTCGGAAGTGTCCGCGCTCCTCGGCCGCATCCCGAGCGCCGTCGGTTATCAGCCGACGCTGTCGACCGAGATGGGTGGTCTGCAGGAGCGGATCACCTCGACCAAGGACGGCTCGATCACCTCGGTGCAGGCCATCTACGTGCCTGCCGACGACTTGACCGACCCCGCGCCAGCCACCGCGTTCGCCCACCTGGACGCGACGACGGTGCTCAACCGCGCGATCACCGAGAAGGGCATCTACCCGGCTGTCGATCCGCTCGACTCGACCTCGACGATTCTCTCGATCGCCGTCGTCGGCGAGAAGCACTACGCAGTCGCTCGCGAGGTCCAGCGCGTTCTCCAGAAGTACAAGGACCTCCAGGACATCATCGCGATCCTCGGCATGGACGAGCTCTCGGAAGACGACAAGATCACGGTTGCTCGCGCCCGCAAGATCGAGAAGTTCATGGGCCAGCCGTTCCACGTCGCCGAGACGTTCACCGGCATGAAGGGCATCTTCTGCTCGCGCGAGGACACGGTCCGTAGCTTCGACGAGATCCTCACCGGCAAGTGCGACGACATGCCGGAGCAGGCCTTCGAGATGACGGGTACGATCGACGACGCGCGCACCAAGGCCGCTGACCTCGCCAAGAAGGGCTGATCGGTTCAAGCCATGTCCGAGCTGTCAAAGATCCTCAAGGTGAACGTGGTGACGCCGCGTGGCGTGATCGCGCATACCGACGCGGACAGCGTCCAGGCACCGGGCGAGCTCGGTGAGTTCGAGCTGTTGCCGGGCCACATCCCGATGCTCACCGCGCTCAAGCCGGGCGTCCTGACGATCGGTACCAAGGCCAAGGCAAAGTACGCGGTATCCACCGGCTATCTCCGCGTCGATCCGAGCGGCGCTGTCGAGATCCTGATCGAGCAGGCGCTGCCGGCGAAGGAAGTCGACAGCGACGTGGCGAAGAAGGATCTCGCGACCGCCGAAGCCGACCTCGCCAAGTGGGGCGACAAGCCGCAGGACGGCGATTACGAAAATCTGAAGACGCGCATCGGCTGGGCCAAGGCTCGGCTCGACGCCGTGGCTCACTAGGTACGTCATGGACGACCTCCCAGACCGGCCCGCATCGCGAGGCTGGTATCTGGTGTCGTTCGGGCTGATCGGCATCGCGATCGCGATCGCGTTCACCGGGTTCACGCAGATGAGCGAGGTGGTGGCGACGCTGCAGCGGCACCCGATGCCGGGGTCGCAGGAGATCGCGCTCGCCGGTGGCCGCGCGTCGATCTACTACGAGTTCAACTCGGACTACGACAACAAGCCCTACGCGACCTCGCCGGACCTCGTGGTCGAGTGCACGCTGAAGAACCTCAACGGCAAGCCTCATCCCCTGGAGGCGCCACACGCGAACGTCACGTACTCGTCAGGCCCGTACGCGGGGCGCAGCCTCTACGATGTCGAGGTCACCGCACCGGGCTTCTACACGATGACGTGTGGAGGCGCGCAGCCGTACATGATCTCCGTCGGCGGCGGCATCGGCGCCTGGTTCATCGTTGCCCTCGCTGGCGCACTGATGCCAGGGCTCGCCGGCTTGATCGTGATCCTGGTGATCACGATCAAACGACGGCGCTGGTTCAAGCGACAACGGGAGGAGTGAGGGACGCGCCGAGCTGGGGACCTCGGTTCTAGCTCCAGCGCGGTCAACGACGAGCGTGCCGACGCAGCGACTGTTGCTCCGCAGGCGACAGCTGTCTCCAACCGGCGACCGTCGCGACTCGCGACCGTGGGCGACACGGCCACCACGAGTGGCCCGCGGGATGCTTCGAGGAGTGGCGATGAGCGAGCGCGAGCAACTGACCCGGTCACAGATGCCGAGCGTAGGTTCGTCGCAGGAGGCGATGCCACAAGCCAGCCGCTCCTTGTCACTGCAAGCAAACGCGGTCCCGACCTCAACAGACAAGAAGAAGCTCGCGAAGCAGGACAGCACGCCGACCCTCGCATTCATGGTGCCGCTGACTCCCGAGCTTCGCGCCGAGATCCGCGCGAAGTATCGCGAGTACCTCAAGACCGGGTCCACCTCGCTCGGCTCGTTGCGCCCCCGACTACTCCGCCAGTATCTCCACGTGATGACCCCGACCACGCTCGAAAAGGCCGAGGTCGCGGCGTCGCTCTACAGCGTGAGGATCGAGGACAGCGATGCGGACATCCTCGCGGGGTTGTATGACTGGGCGTACCTGCCCAAGCGTGGGCCGACCGCTCCCAAAAACGTCGAGCCGGTGTCTCGCGAGAAGGTGCTGATCGAAAAGCCGCTCCTCGACAAGATTCGCGCGCAGTTCGGGGTCAAGGTGACTCCTCCATCCACGACGACGTCGTCGTCGCTCCCCGACAACTCCAAGGAGGTCGGGGATGCGTTGGGTTGGATCTGGGATCTGCTGAAGGGTGACTTCAACGACAACCCGACGACCGGCCAGACCATCCTCAACGCAGCGCTCGGCCTGATCCCCGGCGTCGATCAGGCGTTCGACGTCCGCGACCTCGTCGCGAACTTGCTCAAGCTGACCTGGCAGGGCCGCTACGACGAGTTCGAGCCGTGGGTCGGCTTCGCGCTGTCCGCCGTCGGTGCCATCCCGGAGCTCGGCTCGGTGATCAAGGGTGTGGGCACGCTGATGAAGAAGGGCATCTCCAAGGTGCCGTTCGGCAACTTGCTCGACGCGCTCAAGATGGCCGGCAACCTCGACGGTGCCCTCGATCTCGGGCACCGGTGCCTCGAGTCGGTGATCTCGCACAGCAAGCAAGGGATCGACTCCGCGAAGTGGGTGCTCGAGAAGTTGATCGAAGCGCTCGGCATGGCAAAGAGCGCGGCGAGCTGGGTCAGCAACGCGATGAAGCAACGCCTCGAGAAGTTCATCACCCGCTGCGGCGAGGTGCTGGCTCGGGTCGACACCAAGCTGCGGGAGGCCTACGACTATCTCGCGACGCAGTTCCGGGGGCTCGTCGAGAAGATCGAAACCAAGCTCGGTCGGAAGACCGAGAAAGCCGTCGTCGAGGTCGGCGAGGAGACCCTCAAGCTGCGCGCGGCCTTCCTCAAGGAGTTCCCGTCGGGGGTCGCACCCGCGTGGCGCGGTGTTCGGTTGCCCAAAGGCCAGCAGCTGAGGGGGACGATGGGTGGGGAAGGGACGATGATGATCCTGCCGAAGGGCGGTGGGATGGATGGGGCGCTTCACTACGCGCTCAACCCGACGAAGAACAAGTTCACGACGTCCGACACCGACACGATCTGGATCATCGAGATGCAGCTCAGGCCCGATCACATCATCGCGTACCCCGAGATGCTCGACTTTCACCACATCATGGTGGCGCCGTCGATCGATCTCGCGAAGCTCGTCGGCTACAAGGCCACGCCCTACACCGTCGAGGCTGCGACGAAGCTCGCGCGCTGAGCATCTCGCACGTCGACACGAGGTGCACACCGTCGCCTGCGGAGCGACAGGCCTATTGGTCGATCCACCAGTTGGGCTGGTCCGCGAGCTGCACGACACTCGGGTGATGAAATCACTCCTGCTCCGAAGTCTCCTCGTTCCGGCGTTGCTCCTCGCGACCTCGACCGCGCATGCAGACTTGATGATCTACAACGCGATGCCCATGAACGTCACGGCGGACGTGACCTCGCCCAACGGCAGCGTCAAGACGTACAAGTTCGATGCAATCTCGAACTCGCCGAGCAGCCAGAGTCAGTTCTATTCCCCTGGCGTCAACACGCTCAAGATCTCGATCGCGAGCGATACGGGCACCGCCCTGTTCAGCGGTACGGTCGGTCGTGATGACGTCCAGCTGATCGTACCCACGGCGAAAGGCGCGAAGCTGGTCTACGGCGGCTTGTACAGCGAGTCGGGGTCGCCAAAGGCTGCCGCCTTCATGAACCTGACGGGTGAGCCGATGACGATCGATCTCGAGGGCGGTAACGGGCTCGGTGCGCACCGCGGAATCACCCCGAGTGCCGAGCTGGATCTCAAGAAGCTGACGAGCCTCGATAGCCGCGAGTCGTCGTTCACTGTGCTGCTCAAGGTGAAGGGCAAAGACCCGATCAAGCTGGATAGCAGCAAGGTCATCCCGGGCGGTACGTACCTGGTTTACAAGGACACCGTCGGCGCGTATCGCTTGACGCGGTTGGGCTACCTCCCGGCGGTCAAGAAGAAGTAACTCTCACCGAGAAGACGGCCGAGCGCTTCGGAGCCTCACAGGTAGCAGCTCGGGATCGGCTCGCTGGTGCCGCGCAAGGCGTTATCGAGCTGCACCAACTCGCGCTCCCAGTAACACAGCGTGTCGGCCTGCGTGAGATAGCCGAAGCCGTAGACCGTCGCGTTCTCGGGCTGCCCGAACAGGTGATCGCGAGATCCGGTGTAGTGGGGGGATGCGTGACGGCGTCGCACGGCGGCGTGCCCGTCGGCGAGAGCGGCTTCGACCCGTCCATGCGCGTCGGAGTCTCCCAGCGCCGCTTCGTAGCTGGCGTGCACGAACCGCGCGCGGGCCGCCGTCACCGCAAAGCCGTCGATCAGCTCGCGCGACCACGGCGAATCAGCAAGGCCGAGGGCGATGACGCGCGCGTGGAGAGTCTCGAGCTCGCCGGCGAACTCTCCGAGAGGTGTCACGACGTCGGTGACAAACGCGGCGCGCGCGGGCTCGGTGAGGTCGGCGAGCTCGTCGAACGTCACGCGATCCGGCTGCGAGTGGATGCCGAGCCGATCGCCGGCATCGATCAGCAGATCGCGACCGGCGAGATAGGGTGTTAGGCGCTGGTCGATCAACCGCGTCGCCTGGGTCTCGGCGAGCTCGGCGACGAGCTCCGCGGCGGGACCGAGGTCGTTGCCATAGGCATCGGCGATCAGCTCGCGCTGCGAGCCGGGCAGGTGATAGCTCGCTCGCAGGCTCGCGTAGTCGTTGAGCCAGTAGCCCCACTCCCAGCCCGACGAGAACACCAGATGTCCGTCGAGGCCGGGCAGGTTTTCGGCGCGAGCTTGTCGGGCGATCCCGTCGAGATCGAGCCAGCGGCTGCGCACGTAGACCGGGAGGAACAGCGGCACCGAGTTGTCGAACGCGATCCAGTACGCGCTCTCGGGGTAGTAACAAGCGCGGCGGCCGGCACGCATCTGATCGAACAGATACTCGCGATGCTCGGAGAAGTCCGCGTGCTCGTAGGCGCCGCCGGCGTCCTCGAACAGGTTGTAGAACATCACCGTGTGGACGTTCGACACGATCGACTCGTCGGCGTGCTTGACGAGGAAGTAGTACGGGAGCTCCTCACCCTGGTAGGTGACGCGCTGATCGGCGCCGACGTGAATCGACGCGTGGATGTCTGCGTCCGGTTTGCGTGCGTGGATCGCGGCGGCGGTGGCGTCGACGGCGGCGATGAAGCGCTCGGGATCCTCGCCGAAGAACTCGCCGAACGACAGGACGTAGCCGTCGAAGGCGAGGTCGTCGGTGACCAGCGGCAGACGTTCCGCGAGCTCGGTCTCGAACGGGATCAAGCCGCTGTCGTCGTCGGACAAGTCGAACGCCTGCTGCATGTTGCCGCTGCCGAAGAGCTGCACGCCGAGCGCGACGTCGAGGCCGCGGGTGTGAGCAGCCTCGAGGAGATGCTGGGTGGAGGCCTTCCACGCGGCGTGGCGCGCCGGATCCATGATGTCGTCGAGCGCTGGCCACTGGACGTGGTTGCCGCGGTTCTTGATCACCCAGTCAAAGATCTGCCGCGCCATCCGATCGTCGCCCGACTCCCACAACG
>JBBQJJ010000381.1:0-8809 GCA_038325805.1 Haliangiales bacterium | reverse complement strand
CTTAGCCCGCTGGTCGCAGCTCGTACGCGAACGTCGCCTTGCCGGCGTTGCGATCCGGTGGCGCGAGCACCAGCCCGGCCAGCGATTCGAGCACGCATGCCATCACCGGCTGCGGTGCGGTTGTATGCAGCTGGTCGATCGACGCTTGCGCGAGCTTGCCCGTCTTCTTCTCGACCTCGAAGCTCACGGTGACCACCCCACCTACCGTCGCATCCGCAGCGAGCGCCTTCGCGTAGCAGGCCTCGATCTGCGAGGTGCGCGACCCCAGCAACTGCTGCGTATCGGTGCGGTACTGCGCCTGCGTGCGCTTCATGCCACCACCACAGGCGACGAGCAGTGCGAGGAGCACGAACCTCATCGCACACCTCCCGTCCGCGCCGAGGCGCCACCCTTTGGCAGCCGCTTCTCCTCGACGATCCGCTCCTTGCCCGCCGGGTCGATCTCGACGCGCCGCTGCGTGACGTCCTGGTCGGTGATGTTGAACTCGACACGCCGGTTCGCCTCGCGTCCGTCAGGGAGGTTGTTGTCGGCGATCGGGTGCTCGATGCCGAAGCCCTTCGAGACCAGGATGGTTGCCGCCACCCCATGCGCGACGAGATACGCGCGTACCGACGCGGCGCGCTGTTCGGACAGCTCCTGGTTGTGGCGCGCGTTGCCATCCGCACTCGCGTGGCCCTCGACCTGGATCTTCTTGATGTGCGGGTTGGCGACGATCACCTTTGCCACCTCATCGAGCAGGCCGTGCGACGCCGGGAGGATCGTCGCCTTGTCCCACTCGAACTGGACCTTGTCGTGGATCACGATCGCATTGTCGCGAAGCTCGACACGATGCGCCTCGGCCACCGGTGCGGCCGACGTAGGTCCGGAGATCTTGAGGGTGGATTCGCCCGCGAATACCACGGGCTTGGCACACCCCGCGAGGAGGGTAGCGGTCATGACGAAGCGCATCATGCTCGCTACGACGGCGCGACCGGGCCGGTGTTCACGACCGTGAACGATCCGCTCGCTGGGCCGTCCTCGTAGTGTGGGCGTGCCTCGGCTCGCGTTTCTCTTGGTCCTGGGATTCGCTCTCTCAGCGGCCGAGGCCGCCCCACCTTCTCCTCACGTCCGGCTCAGAACCGCCCGCGGGCCCCTGCACATCTGGACCCCTTCCACCTATGACGCAGCGACCGCCGATCTCGTGATCTACGTTCACGGGTACTACGTGACCGTCGACGATGCGTGGCGCACCCATCAACTCGCCGCGCAGTTCGAGCATTCGGGTGCCAACGCAATGTTCGTGGTTTGCGGCGCGCCATCGACGCATGGCGATCCAGTTGACTGGGAATCGCTCGATGAGTTGATCGCCTCACTCCCCGAGCCACCGGCGGGTCGTGTGATCGCGATCGCGCACAGCGGCGGCCATCGGACGATCCGGTCGTGGGTCGGGCCGCGGCTCTCCGGGCTCGTGCTGCTCGATGCTGCGTACGGCCCGTTTCCCGAGGTCGTGACCTGGCTCGGCGGTGACTCCGGGCGTCGTCTCGTCGATGTCAGCGAGCTGACGCGACCGTGGGCCGAGGTGCTTCACGCGGCGTTACCCGGCTCGACCACGGCCGACGGCTTCGACGGCGATCACCGCGGCGAGCGCATCGTCCACGTTCGCTCGCAGCTCGGCCACATGGAGTTGGTCACCACCAAGATCGCGCTTCCGGCGGTCCTCCGATGGATGCGCTCGCCGCCCTCAGACACCGCGACCGAGGCTCGCGAGGAGGTGGTGGACGCGGGTGCGATCCAGCTGGCACCACGTGGAGAGATCGAGGATCGCCAGCCGGGTCTCCACTGATCGTGGCGCCAGCTCGATGTTGTCGGCAACGAACCGCAGGATGCCATCGCGCGCGAGCTCGTCGGCCATGTTCCGCACCTGCGCTTTCGAAAGCTCGAGCTCGCTTGCCGCGATCCAGACGGGTGTCACCGCGTTCGCGCGGTGGAGGAACAGGACGAAGTCGAGTTTGACCCGGTGGTCGATGTGCGCGACCAGAAAGTCCAGCACGTTCCTGGGCAGCTGCGGCGAGGTCATCTGGATCGGAGACGGGTCAGCGGATGCTGTGTTCATCTGAACACGACGCCTGCTGACCCGTCTTCGGATGGTGACGCGCAGCCGCCTGATCGCGCTCCATGCCCTCGCCCTGACCATGACGATCGCGACGATGACGCTCGTCGCGGTCGCGACCTCGCCGCACGCAGCGGTCGATCCACCGGTGCGCTGGGTGGTGATCGCGCTAGGCACCGTCGCTGCCCTTGCCTCGTTGGCGTTCGCGCGAGCTGCGCTGCGCGAGCTCGAGCGCACCAACCTCGTGCTGCGCCGCGCCCACCAGGTCGTACGCCCCGAGATCGCTGATCACGAGGCAACACTCGCCGACCTCGCCGAGATCCTGCGCAGCAAGGACCTCGACGCGATCGCTGACCGCGCCGCGCGAATCGAGCGCCGGCTCGTGCGCGTCCAGCCCATCGGCTCGACGAAGCTCCCCATCCTCGAGACGATCACACCTCCCGGGGAGGGGCCTCGCCTGTTGCGCTGAGCTCATGGCCGTCCAGGGGGACGATCAACACACTGCGCCTGCTCCGCTCGACAAGTCGTCGCGAGGTGCCGCGGTGGAGTAACTGCGACAGCCAGCTTCGCTTGCGGTGGCCGATCGCGATCAGATCGATGTCGCGGTCACGAACCAACGCACCGAGCGCCTCGATGGTGCTGTCCGAGCGGGTGACCAGGGCCTGCGTCCTCGTGTGCTTGACGGAGAAGCGGTCCAGCCGAGCCTGCTTCGCTTCCACGGCGTCATCCTGCAGCGCAAGCATGTCGACGTACGTGGTCGGTCCCGCCATCGGATCGGACATCACCACCGACACCGGCGGGGCGTTGTGGAAACACACCAGCGCGCGATCGGACGCGGCGGCGAGGTCTCGGGTAGCTGACAGCACTGGAAGCCGGGCGTTCAGCATGTCGCTGGCTGCGACCCACGCTCCGTCCGGGCGCGCGTCACGTGCGACGAGCACGGGGAGGTTGGTGTCCTCGGCCAGCCGACAGGCCTCGCGCGCGCCGTAGCGTGCGTCGACGACGACGATCGTGGCGCCCTCCTGACTCGCGATGCTGCCGACGACCGCTGCGATCTCGCCCTGGACGATCTCGAGCCCGTAGCCGGCGCGAGGGGCGCGTAGGCGCAGCACGTCGGAGACGTGGCCCGTGAGCTGAGCCGGGTGAACGCTCGACGAGCCATGCGGGATCGCGAGCACGACGTGGAGTCGGAGCTCGAGGGCGCCGCAGAGCTCCGACGCGCGCTGGATCGCGACCGAGGTCGCCGTCAGCGGGTCGAGCATCAGCAGCACCGACCGGTCGTCGCGATCAGCCGAGCCCGAACGAGCCTCGCGGCTGGAGAGCCCAGCCGCCGTCGACATCGACAAATCGGAGCCCGCGTCCGCGGTGGGGCAGCCAGCCGACGTACGGGCGAGCCCTGTCCTCCATGTCGTGGTGGTCATCATCATCATGGTCCTTCCTGAACGGGTTACAGCTCCTCGACAGAGGACGAACACGATCGTGCAGACGCTGGACGGCCAACTCGACCGCACACGTTCGGGTCGCACCGACCGACTCGACCATGATCGGCGAGCCGTCCATCGCGTGCGACAAGATCCTGCACCGACAGCAGCGTCCGATCCGGTCGACGTGCACACGCGCGTCGCGAATCAGGCCGGCATCAGCGAGTGTCCGCAACTCACGACGGACCAGGCGTCCTGTCGTTCTGTCGAGCTTGCGGTTCATGCTCCCAATCTAGGACACTTCCAGGCGTCGTCCATTTCGACGTGTCAACATCATCTGCACGATTAATCGACACCTCGAACCCTAGCCAGGCGGGGGCGACGCGGGCTCGCGAGGAGGAACGAAGAAGTCGAGGGGACGGCGCAGGAAGTGGCGAAGCAGCGCGCTCGGGATCCGCCGGCGCGCGTCGACCGGGACCTCGCGGGCCCGCAGCGCGACGACCAGCGCGAGCGCGAACGACACGCCGAAGTTACACAGCGCGATCACGACGAGCCCGACACAACCCCACGCGAATGCGCTACCGAGCGTGTCGATCCCGACCGAGCCTACCGCCAGCACGAGCGAGGTCGTCGTGATCGTGATGTGCCGGCCGTCGAGCGAGATCCCGAAGAAGTGCCCGAGCTGCGGCAAAAAGCCGAACAGCATGCCGAGCGAGATCGAACCACCGAAGCCGGCGGCCTGGTGCTCGATGAAGCGCGCCATCCTCGCCATCCGGGCTGCCCCGAAGCGCCGGCCGAGGCGGTGATGCTCGATCGCCGCGGGGATCCGGCGGTAGACGATCCAGTTCTCGAACCAACCGGCGAACAAGCTGGAGATCCACAGCTGCACGCCGGTCAACGCCGCCAGCACGATCGTCCACGAACCCAGCGGATCGAGCGATTCGGCGGTAGCCACCGCATCGGTCGGAGACAGAAACGGCGTGCCCGTGATCGCGGCGTACGACAGATCGAACAGCAGCGCGACCGCGACGACCGTCAAGATGTTGCCCACGATCGCGGCGAACTGCGACCGCGCGATCCGTGCGATCAACAGGACCAGCTCGTCGAGCTGATGCGGGCCCGGGCGCGCGTGGATCGAACCGGCGAGCGCCGCCGCGGTCATCGAAGGCTGCTTGGTCGCGAGCGTGAGGTGCAGCAGCTGCATCACCAGGAACGCGCCGCAGTACGCTGCCGAGGCGAGCACCGCGTCGACGAACGGCACGAAGTGCCCCCACTTGATCAGGAACTTGCCCGCGGTCAGCGGCACGATCACCGCGCCGCCCCCGACCGCAGAGCGGAACATCGTCCAGTACTCGCGGCGCGACGACGTCACGTAGTGCTCGCCGCTGCGCCCGGTACGCTCGATCACCTTCCTCGCGAGCAGCCGGGTGTTGTCGGCCACCAGCTGCGTGAAGCTGCGCAGCCCGAGCAGGCCGTTGCCGGTGGTCGCGATCAGCGAGCGGATCGCGTACTCCGGGCGCTCCTCGGCGATCAGCGCGAGGAGGACCTCGAGCCGCGCGAGGCCGCGCTCGATCGCGTCGAGCGAGTAGACGACATCGATCGACACACCGGCGTGCTCGAGGGCGTGGCGAATGTGATCGAGCTGCCGACGGGCGGGATCGATGAGCGAAGGCAGCTCCTCGACGGGAGCCACGCCGATCGCATAGAGCACCGAGGCTCGCACCTCCGCCGTCTCCGCCCGCGACCGCAGCGCCTCGCCTGTGCCGAGCGCCGCGATCCGGGTGGCGATCAGCGCGATCGCGTCGAGCAATGATGGCCGAAACGCCTGCCAGGCCTCGGGGACCACCGCGGCGAGTCGCTCGAGCAAGGGATCCGAGGCGGGTCCGAGCCACGCCAGATCGCTGCGGCGGCGCACGATCCTGCCGACCAGCCACGCGAGCTCGTGCGACCGCGGCGCCTCGGGAAGAAATCGACGGGCCAGGCGATCGGTCGTCTCCGCCCACAGTCCTCGCTCGTTTGGCAACCCGACCTCGCCGAGCAACCTGATCGCGCGCGTCTGGCGCGCGATGGCGAGGAGCACCGCGGTGAACCGCTCGCGTGCCGCCGGGATCCGCTCGAGCGCGACCACGACGAGCTCCAGTCGCCCGAGCCCCTGCACGATGAACCGCCCGAGCTTCTCGACGGCAGCGAGCTGTGCGTCGTGCGGTGCGTCGGGATCGAATCGCGCGAACAGCTCCGCGAGCTGCGGGGCCGCGCGCAGATGGCCGGCTCCGAGGGTCGCGACGAAGGCGTCGGTCGGAGGCAGCACGAGGTCACGATATCACGCCGGTGAAACGGCTCGTTCGTGGACCACGGAGTCAGCTGCGTGTGCGCGCTGCATGGACACGCAACAGCTCGTGCGCGATCGCGGCCTCGTCGATCAGCCCCACCACCCTGTCGTCGAGGTCGATCACCGGCAGCTGCCGGGCTGCAAGCTCGCCCATCTTGTCGAGCGCACGCTGGAGCTGCTCGTGCGGGCGCACCGAGACGGGGGGCCGCATCAGATCGGCCGCGCAGACCAGCAGCTCCAGGTGATCACCCTCGGCCGCGAGGCTCGCCATGTCGTCGAGCGTGATCACCCCGATGAGGCGCCGCTCGCCGTCGAGGACCGGGAACACCTCCTGGCGCCCCGCGGCGGCGACCTGCTGGAGAACCACCACCGCCGGATCGCCGGGCGACAGCGTGCGCGGTTCGAGCTCGAGCTCGAGCCGATCGATCATCAACCCGTCGAGGGTCTCGGTAGGACGTGGTGGATGCGTCGGATGCCCATCCTGGACCAGCAGCGCCTCGTAGATCTGCACGGGGCGCAGCTGGCGAGAGATCGCGTACGCGCTCATGTTCGAGATCATCAGCGGCAGGGTCAGGCCGTACCCACCGGTCATCTCCATGATGATCAGCACCGACGTGATCGGCGCGCGGATCGTGCCCGCGAACACCGCCCCCATGCCGACCAGCGCGAACGAGCCCAGCTCGGCGTGCTCGTGCCCGAACAGCTCGACGTCGAGCGCGCCGAACGCGCCGCCGAGCATCGCGCCGATGAACAGGGTCGGTGCGAAGATGCCGCCGGCTCCCCCCGACGAGTACGACATCACGGTCGCGATCAGCTTGAACGCGCCGAGGATCAGCAGCGTCTTGACGGTGAACATCCCCGACAGCGCATCGATCAGCGACCCATAACCGCCACCGGTGACCCCGGAGACCCCGAGCCCTGCCATCGCAGCCACCGCGAGTCCCCCTGTCACCAGGCCACCGATCCCCGGACGCATCCACCCCGGCATCCGGGTCACTGCGAACCGCGCACGCACCCAGAGCAACGCGTCGGTGAACGCGACCGAGACCAGCGCTGCCGCGAAGCCGAGCAACACGTAGGTGACCAGCGATGACGGATGATCGAGCCCGTAGCCCTGCGGGATCGAGAACACCGGATTGTCGCCGTTGAGACTTCGCGCGACCACCGCGGCAAGCGCGGCGGCGACGATCACGCCGGTCAGCAGCGTCTGCTCGAGGTTACCGATGATCTCCTCGATCGTGAACGTCACCGCGGCGATCGGCGCATTGAACGCGGCCGCGATCCCCGCGGCGGTCCCGACCGGCAACAGCAACTTGAGGTTCTGGGGCGACACGCCGCCGAGCTTGCCCATCCCGGTCGCGAGGCCCGAGCAGATATGCACGGTGGGCCCCTCGCGACCGAGCGAGCTGCCGGTACCGATCTGCAGGATACCGATCAGGAACTTGCCGAGCGCGTCGCGAAATCCAATCCGGTGGGTCTTCGTCGCGTACGCGAGCTTGACCTGAGGGATGCCGCTCCCGCGCGCCCCCGGGATCCACGTCAGCAAGATGCCGGCGCCGAGCGCTCCGATCGTCGGGATCGCGATCACCCACGGGATCCAGGCTGTCGCGGCGAAGGCGGCCTCGATCGTCAGCTGCTCGAGGCCGCGGATCGCATGGTGAAACACCACGGCCACCAGCCCGCAGACGCCACCGATCGCGACGGTGAGCCCGAACAATCGTTGCCGCTCGGTCAGGGTAAACCGGGTGGTGCGCCACAAGTTGGCGAGCCCCGACGGTGACACCCAGCGAAGCGGAGACAGCGGGTTCGGCACAGCTCGGCCAGCGTAGCGTATTACTTTGACATCAAACCAGTTTGGTTCGCGGGGTTGCAACTGGAGGCCGGCTCACTCCCGAACCGATCCCGACCGACGAACATGCTACCCGCTGACGCGGCACCGGCGTTGCACCACACTAAGGGTGTGCGCTTCTTGATCTTCGTGTTCGGCATCGCGCTCGGTATCGCATCCACGCTCGTCTACGCCGCGTTTGCGACTCCCTCGCCCGTGCGGGTGGCAGCGCCACTGGAGTCCGACCCCCAGCTGTCGATCACGCTCGGGCAGCCGATCGTCGCCGAGCTCGTCCAGCGCGCCATCGCCGAGGCGCCCGAGATCGGGAAGCAGCCGAAGCTCCAGGTCTCGTTGAGAGACGGTGCGATCGCCGTCGCTGCCAGCGTCGAGGTGCTCGGCCGCCGCGGGAGCGGCACCGCCCTGCTCCGCCCGATCATCGAGAAGGGCAAGCTCCGCCTCGCCATCGAGAGCACCTCACTCGGCACCCTCGAGCTCCCGGTCGTCAGCCTGCTCGAGACGCGGATCAACAGCCGGATCGGGGCGATCAACCCGACGCTGAGCGGCATGCCGCTGACCTTCACCGGGGTCCGGATCGATGAAACGGGGCTGACCGTGACCGGCCGGGTCGACCTCGCCGCGGTCGAGGTGGCTCGGTAGCTGACACGCGTGGGCGACGCGTGGCACTGTTGAGGTTCCTTGTCGCGCTGGTGCTGTCTCCTGTTGGCCGCCTGTGGGCTGAACGTCCCGCCCTCGCCGGTCCAGCCCGCGGCGCCGCTACCTGCCGACCCACCCGTCACGCTCGACACGATGGACAAGGAGTGCGACGGCCTGCTCGCCGAGCTCGCGAGCTATCGCGATTGTCCGTTCCACGAGGAAGACGAGAAGCAGGACGTCGAAGCGTGGATCGACACCGCGAATCGCAACCTCGCAGCCGGCAAGAAGGCGAACCCCGAGCAGAATGCCCAGAAGGCGATCGCCGGTGCATGCCACCGTGCGGCGGTCTCGGTCAAGGCCGCCACGCAGCGCTGCCTCGCGGGGCCACGCCCGAAGTCGTGACGCGCGCGCTGCTGATCCTGATCCTGCTGACGACGAGCGCCCGTGCCGGGGTGCTGACCGTCGGGCAACCCGCGGTCGAGCTCGAC
>JBBQJJ010000380.1:0-8836 GCA_038325805.1 Haliangiales bacterium | reverse complement strand
CGAAGTGGAAGAAGAACGCCTAACCCTACTCGCGCCAGCACTCATCCTGCTGGCTGTCTTGTTTGCCACGTTCGTCATCTATTGCGGGATGTGCGCGCTCGGCAAACCCCCCGAGATGGGCAAGGTGAAGCACAACCAGTTCTTCGGGTTGTTCATGGCGCGGTACCTGATCTGGGTGATCTCGCCGATCGAGAACGCACTCCTCGGCCGCGTGTCGCCCAATACGATCACCGCGCTCTCGCTCGCGATGTGCGCGGCGAGCGGTATCACGGTCGCGATCGGTCAGCTCGGCATCGGCATCTGGCTGCTCACGGTGGCCGGCATCCTCGACATCGTCGACGGTCGCCTCGCACGCCGCCTCAACAGGACCACCGAGTCGGGCGCGTTGTTCGATTCGGTCTCCGACCGTTGGGGCGAGCTGTTCGCGTTCACCGGGTACGCCTGGTACCTGCGCGACAACATCTGGCTCCTCGCCGTGATGGGTGCGATCGGTGGCTCGATGATGGTGAGCTACACGCGCGCACGCGCCGAGAGCCTCAAGGTCGAGCTCACGGGTGGCTTGATGCAGCGTGCGGAGCGGATCTTCGTCGTCGTCAGCGGCACGCTGCTCGCGGCGTGGTTCACGCTGGGTGATTCGCCGACGGCCGTTGCTGATGGCACCGCGATCCTCGGCTGCACGATGGCGCTCGTCGCGGTCGCGTCGACCGGCACGGCGATCAGCCGCTGGGTGATGGCGTACAAGGTGCTCGCGAAGCGTGATGCGGTGAAGTACGGGACTGCGCAGCCGCCTCTCGTGATCGAGGAAGCGGTTGTCGCGAAGCCCGAGCCGGTTCGGTCGCCCGAGATCTTCGCGCCGGTGCCGAAGGCGCTGCGCGAGTCGGCCGAGCTGCCGCTCTAGAGATCGATCGTCGCGACGACGGGCGCGTGATCGCTCGCGTCCTGACCCTTGCGCGCGTTGCGATCGATCGTGACCGCCGACGTCTTGTCGAGGATCGCCTGGGTGCCGAAGATCACGTCGATCCGCAGCCCCTGATCCTTGAAGAACGAGACGCCGCGGTAGTCCCACCACGACCACGTCTTCGCGTCGGGGTACTTCGCGCGAAACAGATCGACGAGCCCGAAGCCCATCATGTGCTGGAGCGCTTCCCGCTCCGGTGCGCTGCAGTGGATCTGATCCTTCCACTTCTCCGGTAGTGAGACATCGCGATCATCGGGCGTCACGTTCATGTCGCCACACACCACGAGCAAGTCGCTCGGCTTGGAGGTGCGGTCGAGGTACTCGCGGAGCCGCCGATACCACGCGAGCTTGTAGGGATACCTGTCGCTCGTCAGCTCCTGGCCGTTCGGCACGTAGAGCCCGACGACGCGAAGCCCATGCGTGGTCGCCGCGATCACGCGTGCATCGCCATCGTCCTGACCGTCACCAAACTCGCGCGTGACGTCGGCGAGCGGTTGCGTCGACAGGATGGCCACGCCGTTGTAGCTGCGCTGACCGAAAGTCGCGACGTGGTAGCCGAGCTTCTGGAGGGGCTCGAGGGGAAACCCGGCATCCTCGACCTTGGTCTCCTGGAGACACAACACGTCGGGACGTTCCGCGGACAGCCACGCGTACAGCCGTTTCTCGCGTGCGCGGATCGAGTTGAGATTCCAGGTCGCGAGCTTCACGAACGCGAACCTACACGAGCGTACCTATCCAGCGCTGCAACTCCGCGCTGCACGAGGTGTTTCACGATCAGGAAACCCGGCATTCAGCGTGCACCAAACGCGGATGGAATCAGCCCGGCCGATGTGTGGTTAGACCGACATCGCCCATCGAACGTGGAGAATGAACATGAAGGCTTCGAACGACATGTCCCTGTGGAGCATCATCGAGCGTTTGCAGCGTCGCCTCGAGCGCCAGGGTCTGAGCGCCTCGGCGGCGGATCGCGCAGTGGCGCTCGCGGTTCGCCAGCTCGCGCATCAACGCTGAGTCAAGCGGTCCAACGTGGACCTCGACCCTCAGGCGGTGGTTGGTAACTGAGCTGGGTCCTCTTTAGGGTCGAGGTACTTCGCCAGCTTCTTCTCGATGTAGTCCTTGGCCTTGCCACGCCACAGGAAGCCGGGGTCTTCGCCTTTGAAGCTGCCCTTGCCGGCGTTCATCGTCAGCTCGCCTTCGATGCGAACGACGAGGTACTTCCCCGAAAACTTCGCGCGCTGGGGGTCGAGCCACGTCACCTTGATGCCGTGTCGATTGGCGAGGTAGGAACCGAGGAGCTCGAGTCGCGAACGCGCCTGCTCATCGGTCAGCTCGTACTGGAAATCAATCTCCATCGAGGACTCGAAATGATTACCACGACCGAGCGGTCTAGCGCTCGTCCGGGAGACCGCGTTCGAGCGCTTCTCGCTGCGTAGAGTTCAACGCACCCTCGCACGCCTCGAACCCTGCGTGATCAGTTGCATCGACCATGCAGGTGCGAACGGAAGGCTCCCATTTGGTCTCGGTACAAACGTTAACGAGTGTGTCGCGCATCGCCGGTAGCTGATCGAGGACGAGCCTACGCGTGGTTTCGTCGAGGGTGGCCTTGTCGAGATCGGCCTGCGCGAGGACCGCGAGCTTGGCGCCCACGGCCGCACAGGACGGTGCCCCCTTGGAGTTACCGCAGCCGAGCAGGACGATCAAAACGAGCGCACGCAATGCCCTACGGGTTTTCGGCTTGTAGACGATCGGTGTCAAGATAACCGCCTCGTGACCGCACCCGTGGAGATGAGGCGACCCGCCCTGCGCTGGGTAGCTCTCGTCCTCGTCCTCGGGGTCGCGGGCGCGAACGCTCGCATCCTGTTCGGCCGGACCTGGGACGACGTCCGCTACCACACCGAGATCTCTCCACCGCGGCTCGCCGCCGCCGCCGCCGTGCAGCGCGGCTCGCTCCCCGCCTGGTGGGAAGGTTCGGGCCTCGGGGTGCCACTGGCGGGCGAGCCGAGTCACGGTGCGATGTATCCGCCGGCGTGGATCGCGGCATCGCCGCGCGCGACCGACTGGATGGCGATGGTCCATCTGATGTGGCTCGCGATCGGCGTCGCCGTGTGGGCCCGCTATCGATCCGAGCGACCAGCTCGGCAGCGGATCTGGGCCGGTCATGCGAGCGAGCCTGCCTCGATCGTCGTCGCGCTGCTGGTCGCGACCAGTGGCCTCGCCACGAGTGCCGCCCTACGCGGTGCGTTGCCGGCGCTCGCGCATCTGCCGTGGATCGGCGTCGCGGCATGCTGGCTCGCCGAAGCGGAGACGCGTGCCACGCGAGCGCGTGCGGCAGCCGTGCTCGGTCTCGCGATCGGCATGGTCGGGCTCGCGGGCAACCTCGCCGCGTTCGTCGACGCCGTGCTCGTCGCCGGCGTGCTGGTGATTCGCTCCACCCCCCGCACGCGCACCAGCGAGACCGCTTCGTCCGCGAGTAGCGGCCCGTTCGCGATCTACGTGATCGCGGCGCTCGCTGGTGGGCTCGCGATCGCGGCCGCGCAATGGTTGCCGGCACTGCTTCACCTCGGCACGCCGCACGCCGGCGCCGAAGTCACCGGGCTGCCGCTCGCGCGCTTGATCGAGCTCGTGGTGCCGACCGCCTCGGGCTCGCAGAGTCCCGAGCGCGCGATCGCGATGCTCGCCGGCGATCACCCATGGGCGCCGAGCTTGTTCGTCGGCGCACCGCTGCTTGCTCTCGCGGCCGTGCGCGTGCCGTCGCGCCGGGTCCTCGCGATCGCCGGTGCGCTCGCCGTGCTGACGTTGACGGCAGGTCGCGGCGGCTGGCCGGCGTGGCTCGGTGCACCCGAGGTTCACCTCGCCGCGCTCGCGATCGTGCTCGGCGCGCACGCGGGCTGTGGCGTCGACGCGTTGGTCGGCAGCGAGCGGCGCGCGATCCTCGCGCTCGGAGCTGGCGTCGGGTGCGCGGTGATCGCCTTGCTCGCCCTCGCCGTGCAGCGATCGCGTATCGAGCTGTCGGGTGCGTTCGACGCCGGGCTGATCAACGGAGCGCTCGGAGTCGCGTGTGGCATCGGCGCGATCGCGATCGCGTATCGCGGCATGCCGCGCGCGATCCCCGCCGTGTTCGGGCTGCTCGTGATCCCGAGCTTCGGTGCCGGGCCTGGCATCGCACCCACGATCGATCGAGGCATCGTCGCGCAGGCGCCCGCATGGGCCGAGGCCGTGCTGGCAACGAAGCTGGGCTCGATCGTGCCGCGCGATCCGACGGGTGCACCACTCGCAACCCCGCCCATCAACCCCGTGCTCGAGGCGTCGATCATGGCGGCGCCGCGACGCGTCTATCGCCGGGATTCGCTGGTCGAGCGGTTCGGCGAGCGCACCACCGTGACCACGCCGACGAACAAGCCCGCCGCCGAACCGGCGGAGCACGAATCGCTCGCCGACGCGATCGAGACGTTCGCCGGCACCTCCGCCGCGCGCTGGGGAATCGGTGCGGGGCGCTCCGACGATCCCGCGCGGCACGTCGATCACGACGCCACCTGGCTCGCCGCCGCGTCGAATGGTGGGCGCCTGCTCGATCGGTTCGGCATCGGCCTCGCGGTCCTGCCCGAGACACTCGTCACACCGCGTGGCTTCACCGCCCTGTCGCGCCGGGGTCGCTGGGCGATCGTCGCGATGCCTGTCGCACCGCCCGCGTCGGTGATGCGCTCGTGGGTGCGCTCCGTCGAGCCGAGCAACGCCTACTCGATGCTGTTCCCGTTCGAGGATTCGCTGACGCTACCGCGCGGTGCCGTGGTGCTCGGCGAGCCCGGCGATTCGCAGCCACCGAAGCCCAAAGATTCGCCGGTGCCCTGCGCGATCGAGGACTGGTCCGCCGGCAACATCGAGCTGTCATGTACCTCCGACGCGCGCGGCTATGCCGTGGTGTCGTCGAGCGCTGCCGTCGGCTGGTCGGTCACCGTCGACGGCGCGGACGCGCACTGGACCACCGCCGACGTGCTGCGTCGCGCGGTTCCAGTCCCTGCCGGCACGCATCGCGTGCACTGGAGCTACGCCGCACCCGGGTTGAAGCTGGGGCTCGCGATCGCCGGCATCGGCCTCGCGCTGTTGATCTCGCTCGCACTCGCCAGTCGCCGCTGACGGCGATGGTCACGTCGTCAACGGAGCGTCGTCCTCGCCTTGCGCGAGGGTGTAGCCACGCGCCCCGTCGAGCTCCTGCAGCGCCTCGACGTGCATGAACCGGTAGCTCGCGCCGACCCGCGCGAGGAGGTCGAGCAGCATCGGCGTCGTCAGCTCGCCTGCCGTGTCACGCAGCTTGAAGCGGCAGCGGTGGTGGTCGACGCAGTCCGTCAAGGCGCTGTTGTCGGGGTAGACGATCGTTCCGCGGTTCGAGATCATCTTGAGGCGCACGGGCGATCCCTCGACCAGCGCCGCGAGGGTGGGGCCGAGCTCCGCCGGCGACGCCGTCGATTCGATGAACACGTCGGCGCCGACGGTGCGTCGCACCGAGGGTGCTGGGGTGGCGGAGATCGGGGCGGGTGCCCGGCGCGCCCGCTGCTCGCGCGCCGCCAACCGCGATGGCGCCTGACCGAGCCGCGCGATCACCTCGTCGGCGAAGCGCTGTGTTCCGACCGCCGCATGCGCACCCTCGATATCGCCGGTGCGGACGCCCTGCTCGAGCGTCGCGAGCAGGGCGTTCTCGACCTGCAGTGCCAGCGTCGGCTCGTCGAGGTGGCGCAGCATCATCACCGCCGAGAGGATCACCGCGCTCGGGTTCGCGAGGTCCTTGCCCGCGATCAACGGTGCGCTCCCATGGACTGCCTCGAAGATGCTGACGTCGGCGCCGACGTTGGCTCCGGGTGCGAAGCCGAGGCCGCCGACCAGCCCCGAGGTGAGGTCCGACAGGATGTCGCCGTTCATGTTGGACGTCACGATGACGTCGAACGCCTCGGGCGTCCGGACCAGCTGATGGGCACAGGCGTCGACCAGGATCGTCCTCGCTTCGATGGAGGGGTACTCCTTGGCGACCGCCTCGAAGGTCCGCTTGAGGAGCCCTTCGGTGAGCTTCATGATGTTTGCCTTGGTCGCGCAGGTCACGCTCTTGCGCCCCTCGGCGAGGGCGACCTCGAAGGCGAGCCGCACGATCTTCTCGCAGCCCATGCGGCTCATCAACTTGAGGCACTGCGCGACCCCGGGCGTCTGCTGGTGCTCGATGCCCGCGTAGAGATCTTCCACATTCTCGCGGACGACCACGAGGTCGATGCCGCGGCCACTGAACGGCGTCACCACCCCGGGCAGCTCGCGGATCGGCCGGAGGTTGCCGTAGGTCTCGAACAGCTTGCGCAAGGTGACATTCGCGCTCTTCTCGCCGAAGCCGATCGGCGTCTCCAAGGGACCCTTGAGGCCGACGCGATTGGTGCGTAGCGACGCGATGGTCTCCTCGGGAACCCCCGTCATCAGGCCGCGCCGGAACACCGCGGCGCCGGCCTCGCAGACCTCCCACGAGATCTTCGCGCCGGCCGCGTCGAGGACCCTGCGGGTCGCGGAGGTGACCTCCGGGCCGATCCCATCGCCGGGAATCAAGGTCACGCGCCTGTCGCCAGTGGACGTTCGTTGACTGCTTGCCATGTGCCACGGTTATCGCGAAACTAGTTTCCCGTCAACCAATACACGATATCATAGTCGTGTATTAAGAATCATCAATCGAGGTACTCTCCCGGGAGATGGCGAAAGCGGCGCCCCCGGTGATGTCGACCTGGACCTTCCTGTCGAACCATGCCCACGTCTTGCTCTGCGTGGCCTCGGACACGGAGCTGACGATCCGGGAGCTCAGCGACAAGGTCGGGATCACCGAGCGCGCGATCCAGCGCATCCTCGCGGAGCTCCAGGACGAGGGCTACCTGACCAAGGAGCGCGACGGCCGGCGCAACCGGTATCGCGTCGAGGCGGAGCGTCCGCTCCGCCATCCGGTCGAGGCCCATCAGAGCGTGGGCGCGCTGATCAAGTTGCTCGGCGGCCGGCCGCGTCGCGGCGGCTAGCTCGTCGCAGGGGTCGAGCCAGCGTCGTTACTCACATTCTCCATCACTGACACGGCAATTTTTCCGGGCTTTCCTAGCTGCCAGGTCGGACCGACGGTGCAAGGAACCAAGGAGGTCCTCATGTCCGCACCACGTCTCCTGCTCGCGCTCGGTATCCTCTCCGTCTCCGCGTCGTGCCTCGCGGTCATCCGCCAGGACGAGGTCGGGATCCGCAACCATTGGGGCAAGTTCGACTCCGAACCGATCGGACCGGGCGTCGAGCTCTACAATCCGTTCTCGACTGATATCGAACGGGTGAAGATCCGGACGCGCAACGTCGAGCTACGCGCCCAGCTACCCTCCAAGGAAGGGCTTACCATCGAGACCGACGTGTCGATCCTCTATCGGGTCACGCCGAAGTCGGCGCCAGCGGTCCTCGGCACGATCGGTCCAGACTACGAGAACACGATGATCTTGAGCGTGTTCCGGTCGGCGGCAGCCGACGTCTCCGCGCAGTTCCTCGCCAAGGACATGCACTCGGGGGAGCGCGCGAGGATCGAAGATCGGATCAAGCAACGGATGTCGCAGATCGTGACTGCCCGTGGGTTCGTGGTGGAGGCGGTCCTCCTCAAATCAATCACCTTGCCGACGGGGCTCGCCCGATCAATCGAGATGAAGCTTCAGGCGGAGCAAGACGCCCAGCGCATGGTGTTCGAGCTCGATCGGGAGCGGCAACAAGCCGAGCAGCGGACGCTGCAGGCGCAGGGCATCCGTGATGCGCAGAAGATCGTCGCGGAGGGGCTGACCGAACAGGTCCTCCGCTTCGAGGCGATCAAGGCGTTTCGCGAGCTCGCCACGTCATCCAACGCCAAGGTCATCATGACCGATGGCAAGACTCCTCTCGTGTTGCCGAGCTCGCCCTGAGGGCGAGTTTTTGCTCGCGCTGACCACCTGGCAGCTCGCCGCTCACGCCGATCACACCCGGTCGACGGTCCCAACAACCTCGCCAACGACTTCGGAGTCGCGAGCTGAGGTAGAGCGGAAACCCGACCGAGATCAATCCGGCGCCGATCACCGCGAGTGCGCCGATCTGGTCACGTGGCGACAGCCCTAGCTGGAGGTAGTAGCAGTTGCAGCTACCGTGGGCGTGCCCGTCTCGCACGAGGCGTAGCCTCCGGAGCTGCGCAGAGACCTCGAGGTCTTCCTCGTCGCGGAGCTCCGCCGGAGCTCCGCGCGAGCTTGCATCCGAAGGCGGAGCCGCAGTGCGAATCGGCCATCGCTGGACGTCGCTGCGACACCCTCGCCTGGCGTGAATCTGACCACGTCGGCGTGCACCGCGCTCGGCAGTCCGCACACCAGCATCACGAAGATGTGGCGGAACACCACCTTGCTCTCACATTGGCACGCCCACCCCGCGCTCGGTCGAGCCGAAAGCTGGCTCGCGGCCTGCCTGTGGCTCTGGTCGGGTGCGTCGCCGCAACCGGTCGCCGAGCTGACCCACCCAACAAAACACCGTCAGGAACAACGCGCCACGAGCGCGGAACAACCGTGTCCTGGTGTGGGTCGACATCGAGGCCTCCTTGGTTCGTGCTACCGGCAAGGTGGGCCTACCGTCGGTCGATGTCGATCACGTAAAATCCCGGGCACCCTCCGAGTTTCTCGAACTCGTGCGTTCGTTCAGCTGAGCGCCGGTGTCGACGGCCGTTCGTCCGGGCCGCAGATCGAGTCGAGCGTGTCGCGCGACGACTTCTTGTCGCCCTTCGCGATCGCCCACACGGTCTCGCAGACCCGCGAGTTGAACGGCGTGGCGAGGCCGTGCTTCTTGCCACGCGTCACGATCTCGCCGTTGAGGAAGTCGATCGATGGC
>JBBQJJ010000379.1:0-8859 GCA_038325805.1 Haliangiales bacterium | reverse complement strand
ACGCGCTTCATACGTGCGCGAGTAAGAGCACGCCTCGTGCCACCGCCCAAGCCGGCGAATTCAGACCCGGTACATCAGCGGATCGTGGCCACAGCTTCACACACCACGATCCGGACTGGGCGTTCAGTGCCGCATGCCGATGGCCGGGCGAACGCGCGCAGCCAAAAGTGCCGGGTACACCGTCGCGCCGATCGAGATCAACACCCCTGTGACCGCCGCCGCCATCACCGACTGCGGGTCGACGTGGATCGGGAGGCGGTCGATGTAATAGACGTCCGGGTTCAGGGGCAGCCCGAACTTCTCCATCAGCAAGCAACCGATCAGCCCGGTGGTGATCCCGAGCGCGGTGCCGATCAGGCCGATGATCATGCCTTGCACTGCAAACAGCTGCATCACGCCGACGTCCGACGCGCCGAGCGTCTTGAGCAGCGCGATCTCGCGGCCCTTCTCGACGACGACCATGATGAGATTTCCAATGATCGAGAACGACGCGACGAGGATGACGATGCCGAGCACGAGGAACATGGCGATCTTCTCGAGCTTGAGCGCCGAGAACAGCGAGCGGTTGAGCTCGCGCCAGTCCTGCACGCGATAGCCGGGTCCGAGCGCCTCGCGGATCAAGCCGTCCTTGTCCTTCGACGGCACGTAGGCCTCGGTGTCGTCGTCCTCGAGGCGAACCTCGATGCCATCGACCTCGTCACCGCGATCGAGGAAGTCCTGCAGTGAATCGAGCGTGACGTAGACGAACTTGAGGTCGTATTCGTACATGCCGGTGAAGAACACGCCGGCGACGCGGTAGTCGCGGTTGAACGGGATCGGAGTGCCGGTCGCATCCGGGTTCGACGGATCGGAGAGCGGCGAGACCACACGGACTTCCTCACCCGTGTAGAGATGCGTCTGCTTGACGAGCTCGCGGCCGACGAGGATGCCGGGCAGCGCTTGCGTACGGCGCGACAGCAGCGGCTCGTTGGTGTCGATGATGCGGACGATCGGCTCCGCGGTCGCGCCGACCATCCAGTCGATCAGATCCGAGCCGAGCAGGTCGAGGACCTCGGACTCGAGGTCGCCGACGATCACGCGCGCATCGCCGCCATAGTCCGGGGTGACGGGCGGCGCGCCGGATCCGGATCCAGCGCCAGCGCCCGCGTCGCCGGAGAAATCGATCGGATCACCACCGGTGACCATGTCGTCGGGCGGCGGATCGAGGGTCGAGCCCTTGGCCGACGGAGCGACGGTGGTGCGCTCCTTGTCGAGGTCGATCAACGGCTCGAGCCGCTTCATCGCCTCCTTGTCCTCGAGATCGTTCACCAGGTCGGTGACCTTCCCGACGTTGGCCGGATCGATGCCCTTGATGATCACGGGCATGCCGTTGTTGTTGGCCGCGATCACGACCTCGCTCACCGCGAACGGCGTCGACGCGACGACACCGGGGACGGCGTCGATCTTCTTCTTGACCTCGCGCCAGTCGACGAACGCGCCGTCCTCCTTGGTGACCTGGATATGCGCGTTGGAGCCGAGGATCTTGTCGCGCAGATCGGTCTCGAAGCCGCTCATCACGGCGAGCACGACCACGAGCGCGGAGGTGCCGATCCAGACGCCACCGATCGGCACGGTGGTGAAGAACGTGAACGCCGAGCGCAGGGTGCCGAAGAAGAAGGCAAGCCCCCAGATGGTGCTACCGCCGATCGCGATGATGCCGATCGTCTGGCGGATCATCCGAGCTTGCTCGAGATCGAGGAACGGCAGCCGGCCGTGCGCGGCGAGCTGATCGATCGCTAGACAATGGAGGAACAGCATGACGCCGAACAGGTAGAAGATCGACGCGAGCCGCGAGTGGCGGACGAGCGTGAAGTACCAGGTGACGACGATGGCCGTGTTGAGGAGGGAGCCGGCGATCGCGCCGAGGCTCTGCGGCTCGGCCGGGATCATCTCGATCCCCGCCACGGCCATCACCGCGCGGAGCGCGATCATCGAGGCGAGGATGATCACCGTGCGCAGCGTGACTGCCGGCGAGTAGACCAGCAGGTAGCGCCAGGCGACGAACGAGCGGTAGCCGACGCCGGGCACCACGCGCAGCGCCAACGGCACCGTGGCGCGCGTCGGTGCCGTGCCGCGCGGTTGCGCCTGGGGCTTTGCACCGAGGGTGAGCAGCTTGTCGCGCGTGTGGCGCCGCAGCAGCACGACGCCGTAGACGATCATCGCGATCCCGATCGCGGCGAGGATCAGCGCCGGGCCGAAGCTCGCACCGGTCGGCGCCGTGACCTGGACGTACTTGTCGCCGATGAACTGCGGCTTGACGTCGCGGTCGATCGCGAGGAGCAGAGCGAAGCCGAGTGCGTTGAGCGTGAGGATGCCGCCGCAAACCAGGTTCGCGATGCCTGCGAGCTTGTTGTGCTCGCGCCGTTGCTGGGGACCGCTCACTCGCTTACTCGGGCTTCATCAAGGGCTCGGGCTTCATCAAGGGGAAGAGGATGACATCTCGGATCGACGGTTGCCCGGTCAGAAGCATGGCGAGGCGATCGATCCCGATCCCCTCGCCTGCCGTGGGCGGCATCCCGATCTCGAGGGCGCAGCAGTAGTCCTCGTCGTAGTCCATGGTCTCCGCGGCGCCGACTGCTTTTGCCTGGACCTGGGCCTGAAAGCGCGAGCGCTGATCGTCGGGGTCGTTGAGCTCGGAGAACCCGTTCGCGAGCTCCTTGCCGTTGACGAACAGCTCGAAGCGATCGCAGAACGCCGAGTCGGTGTCGTTGCGGCGGGCGAGCGGCGAGACGGCGAGTGGGAACTCGGTGAGAAAGGTCGGTTCGACGAGGTGCTGCTCCGCGGTCTCCTCGAATAGCAAGTAGCCGAGATGGCCGGCGGTGATCCGGCGCTGCGAGGGCGCGATCCTGTCGACGATCGAGCTCACCACTGCCTCCCGCTGACTCGCATCCTTGAACCGCTGAACCAGGTCGGCGTGATCCGAATTCCCCTCGCCAGCAGGCAACCCTTCGAGCAGCACGCCGATCAACTTGTTCGGCGCGACCTTGCGCTCGAGGCACACCCGCGCGGCAAACCCGGGCTCCTCGAACACGCGATTCGCGTCGGTGATGCCACCCAACGTACGACATGCCTCGCGGATCGTCAGCCGGCGCCACGGCGGCGTCAGATCGATGTCGACACCGTCCCAGCTCGCCTTCAGCGAGCCGTTCACCGCCTGCGCGACCTCGACGACCATCGCCTCGGTGAGGTCCATCAGATCGGTGTACGTGGCGTAGGCCCAGTAGAACTCGAGCATCGTGAACTCGGGGTTGTGGCTCCGGTCCATGCCCTCGTTGCGGAAGTTGCGATTGATCTCGTAGACCCGATCGAAGCCACCGACGACGAGTCGCTTGAGATAGAGCTCCGGCGCGATGCGCATGAAGAGCTCCAAATCGAGCGTGTTGTGGTGCGTACAGAACGGACGCGCCGCGGCACCACCGACGATCGTGTGCATCATCGGGGTCTCGACCTCGAGGAACTGCCGCTTGTCGAGGAACGAGCGGATGCCGCTGACGATCTGCGATCGCTTGCGAAACACCGTCTGCACCTCCGGGCGGACGATCATATCGACGTAGCGCTGGCGATAGCGCTGATCGATATCGGTGAGACCGCCGCGCGCTTCACCCTTGTCGGTGACGAACTCCTTCGACGGTAGCGGGCGCAGCGACTTCGTGGCGATGGTCAGACGCTTGACGAGGATCGAGAGCTCGCCGGTCTTGGTCCAGAACGCGGGACCCTCCGCGACGACGATGTCGCCGACGTCGAGCCGCGCGAGCACGTGCTCGAACTCCCTCGGATCGAGGTGATCGATGTTGCAGAACAGCTGGAGCTCACCGGTGGTGTCGCGGATCGGGGCGAACACCGTCTTGCCCATCCCGCGCTTGACCAGCACGCGGCCCGCGACCTTCATGTGCTCGCCGTCGATCGGCGTGATCGGTGCAGGCGGACCCTTCACCTTCGGCGCCGACGGATCCGCCGGTGGTGGTGGTGCAGGCTTGGTCGATTCGTAGCGCGCGCGAACGTCCGCGACCGTGTGCTCCGGCTTGACGCCGTTGACGAACGGGTTGTAGCCGGCCTCGCGGAGCGCGGAAGCTTTGGCCCGCCGCTCGGCCATGATGGTGACGAGCTTGGATTCGGCGGGGACTTCGGGAGACGACATCGGGCCGGCACCATACAACATCTACGGCGATGGCGAAGCCGTGCTATCTAGCCGACATGCAGCGCTTTAGCGTCGCTCTCGCGGTCGCCGCGATCGCGTGCGGCAACTCCGAATCGAGCGCTCCGGCGCCGACCCCCGAGCAGATCAAGGCCGCGACGAAACCGGCCGACCCGTGCGCCGCGAAGGACCACGGTTCGCTCGCCTGGGTCGAGGACAACTTCGACAACGCCGTCAAATGCGCGCAGCAGACCAAGCGACCGATCGTGCTCGATCTGTGGGCGCCGTGGTGCCACACGTGCCTGTCGATGCAGTCCGAGGTGTTCACCCACGCCTCGTTCAAGGCCGAGCGCGACAACTTCGTGTTCGTCGCGCTCGATACCGATCGCGACGAGAACGCGGCGGCCGTCGCGAAGTATCCGCCGTCCGCGTGGCCGACCTTCTATGTGATCGGTAGCGACGGCCAGGTGCTGTCGCGGTTCATCGGCGCCGCGAGCGTCGAGCAGTTCCACGCGTTCCTCGACACCGGGCGCGCGGCTTCGCAAGGCGGCGTCACCGGCGCAGCCGCGCATCTGTTGTCCGCCGATCGCCACATGGCGGCGAAGCAGTACGCAGACGCCGAGCGCGAGCTGATCGGTGCGCTGACCGATGCTCCGGCCGCGTGGCCGCGCAAGCCCGACGCGCTGGTCACGTTGATCACGGCGCTGAACAAACAAAAGAAGTACGCCGACTGCGTCGCGCTCGGCGACAAGTCGATGGACGAGACCGGCAACGCGGCGAGTGCGAGTGACTTCCTCGCGAGCGCCATGGCTTGTGCAGAGCAGCTCGCGAAGACCGAGCCCGCTCGTGTCAAGACGCTGCGCGGCAAGGCGGTCACCCGGTGGCGCGCGCTGCTCGACGATCGAACGGCGCCGCTGTCGGTCGACGATCGATCCGACGCGATGATGAACCTGCGCGAGACGCTGGTGGCACTCGGTCTCGATGTCGAGGCGAAGAAGCTCGCCGAGAAGCAGCGCGCGGTGCTCGACGACGCGGCTGCGAAGGCGAAGACTCCGCTCGCCGCGATGACCTACAACTGGCCGCGCGCCGAGGTCTACCTCTACCTCGGCAAGCCGCTGGAGCTCGTACCTGCGCTCGAGAAGTCCGCGGCGGATCTGCCGAAGGAATACGATCCCCGCGCGCGCCTCGGCTGGATCTACCTCAAGGGCGGCAAGCTCGCCGAGGCGGTGACGTGGACCGACCAGGCGCTCAAGCTGGTCTACGGCCCGCGCAAGGTCCGCGTGCTCACCCAGCGCGCCGAGATCGCGGCGAAGCAAGACGACAAGGCCGCCGAGCGGCTATTCAAGGAAGAGATCGTCAAGACGCTCGAAGCCCTGCCCGCCGGGCAGACGAACCCGGAGGCGATCGCGAAGGCGAAGCAGGCCGTGGTGGATCTCGACAGGCCCGCGACGGGTTCCGGAGCCACGAAGTAGCTGATTCGTCGACGTAGCCTCGGTGGGAAGCGGCTGTGCTAGAAACGCGGTTGCCCTCGCATGTGGAACCGGCTCTCGATCCTCGCACTCGCCGCAGCGCTCGTCGGACTCGGCGCGAGCGTGGCCAGCGCGATCGATGATCTCGGCCCCGCGCTGACGTTCTGCGCCGAGACCGGCTGTCAGACCGTCAAGCAGTCGTGGTGGGCCGCGCCGTTCGGAGTTCCGATGTCCGTCGTCGGCGTCCTCTACTTCGCCACCATGGCCGGGCTGTCGTTCGTCAGTATGCCGCGGCTTCGCGTCGCCCTCGCGATCGCAGGTGGCGTGTGGGCGGTGTTCCTGATCATCCTGCAGGCGTTCGTGATCGAGGCCTGGTGCAAGCTCTGCATGATCGCCGACCCGTCCGCGATCGTCCTCGCGATCACCGTCGCGATCGGCGCCGGCGTCCTGCCTCGCGAACGGCGTGCGCTGCTCGCGATCCCTGCGCTCGCCGCGATCGTCGTCGGGCTCGCGCTGTGGTCCAAGCCTCCAAGCCTCCCCGAGCCGCCCGCCGACACGCCGGCGTTCGTGCTGAGTGCGCAGGTCAAGGACCGGGTGACGATCGTCGAGCTCGTCGACTTCGAGTGTCCGTTCTGCCGCGAGATGCAGCAGCGGCTCGATCAGGCGCTGACGAGGACCGCGGTGCCCGTGCGGGTGATTCGCAAGATGGTGCCGATGCCGATGCACGAGAACGCGGTGCCGGCGGCGCTCTCGTACGTCGCGGTCGACATGCAGGGCAAGGGCGAGGAGATGGCGAAGCTGTTGTTCGAGGTCCCGCCGGAGAAGCTCACTGCCTACGAGGTCGAGCGGCTCGCCGAGAAGCTGCAGGTCGATCTGCCGAGGTATCGCGCCGACATCCCCAAGGCGATCGAGCGCGTCAAGGCCGACCTCGCCGACGCGAAGGCGGCTGGTGTGACAGGACTACCGACGCTGTTCATCGGCACCGCGCGCCACACGGGCGCGGGGCTCTCCGTCGACGAGCTCGTCGCCGAGATCCAGCGACACGATCCGCGCTAATTTCCTATGGGGTCCCCGGCTTCGCCGCCCCATTTGCGCGAACCTACTCCACCTCAAGTGGGCTCTGCGTTCTCCCGTCGAACTGCGCCGAGCGTTTCTCGATGACGCACCCCGAGCGTGCGCGACCGCGCGAGCATCCGCGACCGTGTCAGCGCCCGAGTGCACGCACGAAAGCAGCTTTGCGCGCAGGATCGGAGAGGGCCTCGAGATGCTCGTCGACGCCCCAGCCCCTGTTGTCGCGGACGTGGCGGTTGGCACCGGCGGCCAGGAGCACGGCGACCAACGCATCACCGTTGGCGCATCCATCTTGAAACGCCCACAACAGGGCCGTCTGCCCGTGAAAGCGATCCACGGCTTCGACCTCGGCACCGACGTCCAGCAGGTAGCGCAGCGCATCGAGGCCGCCGTGCGTGCATGCGTTCGCGAGTGGACTGCGTCCCATCGTGTCGAGGGCCGTGAGCTCGACGCCGTGGGCGTGCAGCACTGCGAGCGCTGCGACGGCATTGCGGCGCGCAGCATTCGCTGCGACCTCTGGCGTCACGGTCACGCCCCGCGCGATCAGGTGGGACACGGTGATGGCCTCTGGGCTCGTCACTCCTTCCTCCATGCAGCGCTCGAGGTCCACATAACCGCCGCCAGCGATCACGAGCTCGAGCTCTGCGAGGTTCCCGATCCGCGCAGCCGCGATCGCGCGGACGTAGGGGGGAAGCGGTTCGACTCGCCGTCGGATCGGTCGGACCTTGAACGTGCTCGGCCGCGCAGCAGCGCACAACGAACACGCACACAGGCCCGTCGCATGGAGCCCGGTCACCACGTCGCGCGTCGCCTGGTCGAGTGAGGGATCGTCGAGCTCCAGCACCGCATCCTCGGCGTCGGCGCGCGGCACGATCACCTCACCGGATGAATGGACCGCCACCACGTCTCCCGCTGCGACCCCGAGCACGTAGCCGGACCGCTGCGGCGCGTAGAGCTTCTCGACGCGGGGGGGCTTGATCGCCAAGCGCTCCCCGTGTCGGTTGAAGAGCTCCGTCACCGAGCCCCAGCACGCCGCCAGCGCATGCTCGTACCAGTGGTATCCACACGCCGCGCCGAGCGCCCAGTGGTCGTGGAAGATGAAGGCCACGCCACCGGCACGCGCCGCATCACAATCGACCTCGATCGCGTCGTCGAGGCCCTCCCAGACCGTCAGCTCCGCTGCGCTTGCCAGGTGCAAGGCGAGGTAGTGGGCGATGATCTCGAGGACCTCGTAGGCCAAGGTCTCGGCTTGGTCCTCGTCGAGTATCGCGGGCTTCGACGTGAGTGCCAGCACGGATCCACTCACCGCGTGACTCAGTTCTTCGCGTTCGCGCTCTGCAGCAGGAACGTTCGGATCAGCTCGTCGAGATCGCCGTCGAGCACGCCCTGGATGTCGCTGGTCTTGATCTCGGTGCGGTGATCGTTGACCTGCTGGTACGGGAACAGCACGTAGCTGCGGATCTGCGAGCCCCACTCGATCTTGAGGCGCGATCTCGCATCCTCGTGGGCCTTGGCTTCGCGCTTCGCGAGCTCGTAGTCGTAGAGCTTCGCACGGAGCAACTTGAACGCCTTGTCCTTGTTCGAGTGCTGGCTGCGCTCGTTCTGGCACTGGACGACGATGCCCGTCGGCAAGTGCGTGATGCGCACCGCCGAGTCGGTCTTGTTGACGTGCTGACCACCGGCACCGCCGGCTCGATACGTGTCGATCCGGAGATCCTCGTCCCTGATATCGACCTCGATGTCGTCGTCGATATCGGCAGTCACGGTGACCGCGGCGAACGAGGTCTGGCGGCGACCGTTGGCATCGAACGGTGACACGCGCACGAGGCGATGGACGCCGTTCTCGGCCTTGAGTAGGCCGTACGCGTAGTCGCCCTCGACGGTGAACGTGGCGCTCTTGATGCCGGCTTCCTCGGCCGGATTCTCGTCGAGGACCTCGACCTTCCACTTCTTGCGATCGGCGAAGCGGATCAGCATGCGCATCAGCATCTGCGCCCAGTCGCTGGCGTCGACACCGCCTGCACCTGCGGTGATCTGGACGATCGCGCCACCTGCGTCGAGCTCGCCGGAGAGCATGCGACGAAACTCGAGCTCGTCCAAGGCCTTCTGGACGCCGGCGACGGTGCCCTCGGCCTCCTTGGCCGA
>JBBQJJ010000378.1:0-8889 GCA_038325805.1 Haliangiales bacterium | reverse complement strand
AGGGCGAGGAGAGCAAGGTCCAGCCGCTGGTGCGCCACGGCGTCGCGCTGTTCGGGTCACCGCCGCGCGAACCGTGGGGTCGGTTGCTCGCGATCATTCCGTCGGGCGGCTACCGCGATGTTCGCCACCTCTCCGAGAAGGAGATCGTGCTCGGTCGCGAGGAAGGCGACATCGTGTTTCGCGACGACGCGTTCATGTCTCGCCGCCACGCGGCGCTGACGTGGGACGGTCGCAAGGCGCAGGTCACCGATCTAGGCAGCTCGAACGGCACGTTCGTGCGCCTCACCGGACCCACCTCGCTCAAGCATGGCGATCACGTGCGCATGGGCGATCAGCTTCTCCGGATCGAGCTCGGCAAGTGACGTGACGGACGAGCCTCTGCCGCGCGAGCAGCGGCTGAAGAAGCCGCTCCAGCTCGAGCTAGCGGGCGCGACCGATATCGGCGCGGTGCGGGAGCACAACGAGGACAGCTACCTCGTCGGAGATCTCGATCGCACGAAGCTCGTCGACATGGCCGAGCCGTGGATCACCGAGACCGCGCGCGGCGGCCTGATGGTGGTGTGCGACGGGATGGGTGGTGTCGAAGGCGGGGAGGTTGCCTCCGATCTCGCCGCGCAGGTGATGTGGCGCGAGATGCAGGCCACCCCCGCGACCAAGGATCCGGAGGTGTTCGCGCGGTTGATGCGGCGCGCGGTGCGCGTCGCGAACCACGACGTCCATGAGATGGCGAAGCGCGAGCCCGGGCTCAAGGGCATGGGGACCACGCTGTCTGCGGCGGGCGTCGTCGGCGATCGCTTGATCGTCGCCACCGTCGGAGACTCGCGCGCGTACGTGCTTCGCAGCGGCGAGCTCGTGCAGGTGACGCGCGATCAATCGCTGCACTCCGCACTGCTCGCGGCGGGGCACGACGAGAACGACGCTGCCAATGCGGGTGGCGCGATCCTGCAGGCCTTGGGTGTGGGAGACGATGTCGAACCCTCGCTGTCCCTGATCGAGATGCGCGCCGGTGATCGCGTGCTGCTGTGCAGCGATGGCTTGCACGGGCTCGTCGGCGACCCGGCGCTCACGCTGCTGCTCTCGCAACCGCACACGGTCGCCGCGTCGGTGAAGCTCCTCGTCGCGGCGGCGCGGGCGGCCGGCGGTACCGACAACATCACCGCGATCGTCTGCGAGCTCCGCGGTGAGCGGTTGCTCCTCGCGGATCCCGAGGATCCGCCGAAGTTTCGCGAGTTCGATCCCCAGCGCGAGGGCGATCCGGCCCTGACCTCGACCTCGTACGTCGCGCGGCGGCTGGCTGCACGGATCGGCATCCCGACCGCCTCGATCCCACCGATGATCCCGGTCACCGGCCAGCACCCCGCGCTGCGCTCGCAGATCAACCTTCGGCCGCCGAAGGCAGCGGCGGTGGAGGTCGATGGGCCGGCCCGGAAGCGGCTGGGCAGGGGGGCATCGTGGTCGTGGCTGTCGTATGTGGTGATTGGCGCGCTCGCCTGCGTCATCGCGTGGTGGCTCGGCGGTCGCTGACTTCGTCCCGCGTGCAGGTCTGCGTTACCATCGCGTGGTGCGGGTCGTGATCGACCACATCGCGGGCTCGCGCCGCGGACAACGGCAGGAATTTCCGGCTCCTGACGTTGCGAGGGAGGAGCGCATCCGATTTGGCCGCCACCCCGAGTGCGAGGTGTCGTTCGATCCCCACCGCGACATCGACGCGAGCGCGCGACACGCCGAGCTGCGCAGCGTCGACGCGGGCTGGGTCCTCGTCGATCTCGGCAGCTCCAACGGCACGTTCGCCGAGGGGCACCGGGTGACCGAGACGCAGGTCAACCGCAACGCCCCGGTCAACATCGAGTTCGGGCCGGGGGGGCCGCGGGTCCGCTTGTTCGTGGGCGACGACGCCGAGGTCGAGGCGCTGGCACCGGCCCCGCTCGAGACCAAGCAGCCACCATGGATGGTCCCCGCCGTGGTGGGAGCGGGTCTGGCACTCGTGATCCTGCTCCTGCTCCTGTCACGTTGCTAGCCGCGGTTCTCTTCGTAGTCGCGGGAGTTTTCTGGGATTGTTACGTGCGGTCCCTCCCGAGTTCTGCGAAAATCCGCATGGGATGAACTGCCCTTCCTGCAACACACCGCTCGAGCCGAACGCTCGATTCTGCGGCGTGTGTGGCTACCGGCTACAGGCCAAGCAGGCGCAACCGAATCCGGGTGCGGCTCGTCCCGTCACGCCGGCCGCAGGTGCGAAGGCGGCTCCCGTGGGTGCGCCGAAGCAGGCACCGTCGAAGCCCTCGATCTCGAAACCGAAGCCGAAAGGCGACGAGATCTATCTCAATCAGGTCCTCAACAATCGCTTCAAGGTCGAGTCGAAGATCGGCGAGGGCGGCTTCGGTGCGGTCTATCGCGGCGTCCAGCTCGCGACCGGTCGCAAGGTTGCGCTCAAGCTGCTGCACCCGGAGATGACGAAGGACGAGAACCTCGTCGCGCGGTTTCGCCGCGAGGGCATGGTGCTGTGCAATCTGCGCGACGCGCACACGATCACCACGTACGACTTCGATCAGACCCCCGACGGCACGCTCTACATCGCGATGGAGCTGCTCGAGGGCAAGTCGCTCCACCAGCTGTTCCACGAACAAGCTCCGCTCGCCTGGAAGCGGATGTTCAAGATCCTGACGGAGATGTGTAGCTCGCTCGCGGAAGCGCACTCGCAGGGCATCGTCCATCGCGATCTCAAGCCGGAGAACGTCTACCTCGAGAGCCGGCCGGGCAATCCCGAGTTCGTGAAGATCCTCGACTTCGGCATCGCGAAGGTGATGCGCGGTGACACGATCGATCCGCAATCACCGCAGCTCACCGCGACGGGCCAGACGCTCGGCACGCTCGAGTACATGTCGCCCGAGCAGCTGATGGGCAAACCGCTCGACGGTCGCTCCGATGTCTACGCGCTCGGCGTCGTGTCGTACGAGATGATCACGGGACGGTTGCCGTTCCCCGATGCCAAGGGTCCTGCGGGACTGATCACCGCGCAGCTCAAGCAGACGCCGGTGCCGCCGTCGCAGGCGAACGCCAAAGTCTCGCTGCCGCCGACGGCGGATCGCGTGATCCTCAAGTGCCTCGAGAAGGACAAGAACAACCGGTATCCCGACGTCACGGCGCTCGCAGCCGCGCTCACCGAGGTGCTGGCGTCGTCGTCGGACGTGTTCGGGGCGGCTGGACACAAGTCGAATCCGGCGCATCACCGGCTCGCACCGCCGGAGATGCTCGAGACCCGTCGTGGCGAGCCGCCACCGATGCAACCGCCGCCGATGCCGCAACAACAGCAGGCGCCACCGCAGCATCAGCACGCTTCCCATCAAAATCTGATGCCGTCGGGCGACAACCTCCAGCGCCATTTCCCGCGCGGTCAAACACCTCCGGGCGATTCGACGCCGATGCCGCCACAGCAGTCGTACCCGCAGATGCCGATGCACATGCAGGGCAGCTCGCCGAACCACGCACCGCAGAATCCGTACGCCAGCCAGGGTCAGCCTCACTATCCGCAGGCGATGATGCAGAACCCGAACGGGCTGGGCTCGCAGACGTCGCTGGTCAAGAAGAAGGGATCGAACCAGTGGATCTGGTACGTCGTCGTGCTGCTCGTGCTCGGCGCGACCGCCGGTGCGCTGCTCGCGGTCTTCGTCGGCTGAAGAGACCTAGCGAGCGAGAGCAGCCCGAGCTCGCTCTTCACCTTTGGGATCATCGGCGCCGCCGTCGATCCAGGCTTGGAAGCTCGCACGCGCGCGCGCGTCGTCGCCGAGGGCTTGCGCGACGAACGCCTCGAGCTCGAGTGCTTCGGGCAGCGCCGGGGCACGCGCTCGGCCACGCGCACATGCTTCGGCGGCGCGCTCCGCATCTCCATCGGTGAGGGCCTGTCGCGCGATCCGGAGCTCGGCGCGTGCAGCGATCAGGTTCGCGGTGCGATCCGGATCTTGCTGCGGATCGGGCGCGATGTCGGCGGGCGGCGCAGGGCGATCGCCCTCGCGGCGTAGCTCGTGGCGCAGATCGAACGCACGCAACCGCCCACCGGACCGCGGATCGGCGATCCAGAGCTCGAGCGAGGTCGGATCGAGGATCACGACGTGTGCGGCACGGCCGTTATCGATCACGCCGCGATGACCCGCGGCACGTGGCGTGTCGTCGAGGCCGCGCGTATCGCGCAGGATCGCGGCCATCGCGGTGACGTCGGCGAGCGGCTTGCCGACGAGCTTTGCGGCGCGTTCGGCGCGAGGCACCGACGGGAGGAGTCGCCGCGCGCGATCGTTCTCGGGGTCGCTCGCGAGCGTGTTGGTGGTGAGCAGGTCGCCGATCGCGGCTAGCTTGGGGTTGCGCTCGACGATCGCCTTGCTCGGCGTGCGCTCGACGATCACCCAGTTGCCGGTGCTGCCGTCGATCAACACGAACACCGCAGCGCCGAGGGTGGGCGTCGACTCGACGAGCTTGATCGCTTCGTCGAGCGTCTTGCCCTGCTCGAGCACCGCACGTGCGAGCTGTGCGATCGGACGTGCGGAGCGCGTCGCGCGAACGTCGCCGGTGCGAGTCGGGTGCACCATCACCGCGATCCCGTACGCGTTGACGCCGGTCACCACGCCGACCTGGGTCGGCCAGCCGATCGAGGCCCACGCCGCGCGCCCCTCGGGGTATGCGATCGTCAGCATCGGGATCGCGGATTCGCCGCCATCGTCGAGGCCGGGCATCGCGAACACGCGTCCGATCCAGACGCGCTGCGGCGATTTCTCCTGCCGGCCGATCACCGTCAGGCTCTCGGCGATCCCGTGCTGCTCGCCCTCCGCGGTTCGCGGCGAAGCCACACCGACGTCGAGAATGGCCTGGACGCGAACGAGATCGTCGTAGGCGACGTCCGTCGCGCTGGCTGTGGCTCCCCGCGTCAACCCCGCGACCATTCGGCGGTCGACGTCGATCAACCCGTCGTCGATGAAGCGCCACCGCCACGCGAGCCGCATCCCGTGGGTGGAACCGCCGAGCAGACCGGTGGTGCCCACGGTGCCCTCGATCGACGGCGTCGACGCGGCGATCACCGGGTGGAGCAAGGGCGCGAGCAGGCGGCCGTGCGCCGCGCCGATCCCGTGGGCATCTCCAGTGGTTCGCAGGACGGGGATCCCGCCGGTCCACGCCAACGAGCTCGAGCCGAACACCAGGGCAGGGGGTGCCCCCGGCGCCGCCTGGACCTGCGAGATCGCGCCATGCACCTCGCCGCCGGGCATGTCATAGGCGACGGATCGCCGGTAGATGAACCACGCGACGGTCAGCGCGACACCCAACATCGCGACCGCGATCACACCCGCGCGCCAGGGGCGTAGCGGTGCGCCGGAGCGGCGATTGCCGCCGATCACGAGGTCGGACATCGGCGGGTACTAGCCCATGCCCGAGATGCTTGCATGACAGTTACGCACGAGTTTTGTGCGTTGATTGATCTCGGGTGCATTGCTAGCCTCGGACGGCAAGGCAGTCGATGTCCGGATTCAATCCATCGACGACACTCGCGACGGGAACCGAGCCGTTGCTGATCGCCGTGGTCGGTTTGCTCACGCTCGTGATCGTCGGGCTCGCTGCGATCGCGCTGGCGATCCGCCGCAAGGGCCGCGCGACACGCACGCCGGAAGCCGCGCCGATCACGCCATCCCCCACGCCGGTCACACCTCCTTCGATCCCTCCACGCCGGCGCCCTGTGATGGTGCGCGGTGGTGGTGGTGGTGGTGGCCTCGCCGTCGCGACGTCGACCGCGATGGTCTGCCCGACCTGCCGCACCGAGTATCACGGCATGACGTACTGCACGCGCGATGCGCGGAGGTTGGTGCCACCCGAGGAGATGCTGTTGGGTCCAGGCGTGTCCGCGCGCGCGCTCGCGCCGCGGTCCGCGGGGCTCGTGTGCATGGCGTGTCACCGCGCCTACGAGCCTGGCCTGCGCAGCTGCCCGCACGATTCGAACGAGCTCGTGCCGTTCGCCGTCTACAACGCGACCCGACCGCGCCGTCCTCGCGGGATGACGGAACCGGCCGGCATCATCGCGAGGATCTGTCCGGTGTGTGGATCGAAGTTCGATCTCAACGCGCGGTTCTGCGGCCACGACGCTGGCGAGCTCGTCGTCATCAACTGATGGAGCTGGTGTTCGCGATGGTCGGCGGCGCGAGCGCGGTCCTCGCCGCCTTCGCGGTCCATCGCTGGCGCGGCGACGATGCGCGGCGAACGCGGCGCGTGCTGCGGAAGGCGCGCGTGATCCCGATCTCCGAGCTCGTCGACGGTCAGCTCGCGTGCATCGTCGGGCAGGTCGTGCGCGGTGAGACCCTGACGACATCGCTGATGCAGAACCTGCCGTGCGTCGCGTTCGACACCATCACGCATGTCGTCGAGCACGATCAGGACTTCACGGCGCCGGTGGTCAGCAAGGCGACGCGACACATGGTGCCGTTCTTCGTCGTCGACAAGACGGGGCGCGCGCGGATCGATGCGCCGCAGGCCGCGCTGTGCAACAAGCCGTCGTCGAGCAAGCGCACGTGGGTCGAGCGCATCGTCGAGGAAGGCGCGACCGTGCGGCTCGTCGGGAGCGTGTTGTTGGACCCGACCGAGCGCGACACCCGCGAGCACGGCTTTCGCGACGGCGCGTGGAAGGTCACGATCACGGGCACCGTGAAGTTCCCGCTGTTGATCGATGTTGTCGACTGAGGCCCAACCAGGTTGGACCTCGAATCGTCAGATCGCTTCGCAGAACTCGATGCGCCTCGGCACCTTGTACGGTGCGAGGTTTCGCGCGCAGTGATCGATGATCTCCTCGGCGGTGGACTTCTGCTTGGTGACAACCCGCGCGACGACCATCGCGCCGGCCATTGGATCCGTGATCACGGTGGCCTGTGCTGCCTTGATCTTCGGGAATGCTTCGAGGCAGCCCTCGACCTCGCCGAGCGCGACGCGCTTGCCATCGACCTTGACGACGTCGTCTTCGCGACCGGTCAGCTGGAGGCGGCCCGACTTGTCGAGCTTGCCGAGATCGCCGGTGCGCAGCCAACCCTGCTTGTCGATGCTGCCGATCGGCACCATGCCGGAGGCGCGCGCGGGGGGCACTTGCTTCTCGTCGTCGAACGGGCCGATCGACTTGGGTGACAGCGTCTTGCTCTTCACCCAGATCAAGCCGTCCTTGCCGGCGGCGGCGGGTTTGCCGTCGGGTGTGGTGATCCGGACGTCGACGTTGGTGATCGGCTTGCCCACCGTGGCGGGTTGCTTGCCGGTGTCCTCGAGGGCAACCGTGGCGGCTTCCGTCGAGTGGTAGCAAGACAGCAGGTGGATGCCGTACTTCGTGAAGAACTCGTCGGCGACCGACTGATCGAGCCGCGAGCCCGCGGACAGAAAGCGCGGCGACTTGACCTCGAGCTTCTTGGCCGTCGGCAGCCTCGAGAGCTCGGCGTACATCGGCGGGGTGCCGGGCAACACGTCGATCTCGTGATCGCGGAGCAGCTTGCCGATCCGGCGCGCGCTGATCTCCTCCTCGAGGAACATCGTGGCGCCGAGCTTGAGGATCGGCAGGAAGCCGAGGTCCCAGCCATACGCATGGAACAGCGGCACCGAGACCAGGATCTTGGTCTTGTCGTTGAGCGACAGTGCCGCGATCGCGTGATCGACCGCAGCGATGGTGTTCTTGTCGGTGCGCAGCACGCCCTTCGGATCGCCGAGTGAATCGGCGGTGAACAGCACCGCGATCGGTTCGACGCCGTGATCTGGTGGGCTGCGCCGGTAGACGCTGCAGGTCAACAGCGTGCCCTGGAGGCGACGGCGGACTTCAGCCGCATCCGCACCGGGAGCCACGGCCTGCGGCAAGGCTTCTCGCGGTGGAGGTGCGGTGGGGCGAGCGACGCGCGACCGGGGCAACGTGCTCGGCGGAACCGGCGCGCTGGTGCCGTTCGCGGAGATGCTGCCTTCACTGCCGCGCGGGCGGGTGACCAGCGCGCGCAGCGGTGCGGCGGCGAGGATCAGCTCGAGCTCGCGACCACCAGTGGTGGGATCGATGGGAACGATGGCCGCGTCGAGCTTCGAGAGCGCGAGGGCGAGGATCACGAAGTCGGGGACGTTGCCGAGCATCAGCCCGACCCACGCACCCTCCTTGATCCCCTTGCTCTTGAACTCCTGCGCGCGCCGATCGACGCGGTGGAGCAAGCCGCGCCACGAGAGGTAGTTATCGCGATAGACGACGGCTTTATTATTGCCCTGGGCTTTCGCAGCTTTTTTGAGCCAGTCGTAAAGCAACGTCATCGCGCGGCGATCCTTGAACAGCTACAGGGGAAGGTAAGCCCCAAGCGGGGGCACTGTACCAGGGGCCACCTATAGGTGGGAAGCTATGGTACCGGCTTGATCTCTCGGCGATTCCGGGGAACAACGTCCCCCCGTGAGTGCCGCCCCGCGCCCCCAACCCGACGAGCCGGCCGAGCCCGAGCCCGCCGACCGGGCAGGTGATGGCTGGGCGCTGCTCGAGGGGCTGCGTCGTCGGCTCGACGACCAGACGTCCCAAGGCCGCAAGACCCAGCAGCAAGTTAGCCAGTTGACGGAGTCGATCGCGGCCCTGGTAGAGCACCAGCGGGCACGGACCAAGCGGCTCAACCTCAACTCGTTCGTCGCCTACGTGATCTACACGGTGCTGCTCGGGATCGGCTTCTACGTCCTCTACAACAGCCGCGCCAACGAGCTGGTCGAGGCCCGCGAGCACGCCGACAAGGAGCGCGATGCCGCGACCCGGCGAGCAGACGATCTCGCAGTCAAGGCGACCGCGCGTGACCAGGCAGATGCCGCAGCGTGGGAGGTCTTCCAGCTACTCGAGGCCGGCAAGCGCAGCGAGGCCACCGGCAAGCTCGCCGCGCT
>JBBQJJ010000377.1:0-8914 GCA_038325805.1 Haliangiales bacterium | reverse complement strand
TTGTCGGTTCGATCAGTTATTCCGCCCTAAACCGCGCCGGGCGCGTGGTTGGCTCATCCGCCACCCACACGCCCGTTCGATGGACCGGAACTAGCAGGCCGCATGCTGCGGCCGGGATCGTTCAGTTCAGGGCTTGATGTTCACGGGCGGACCGCTCTGCGGGGCCGGCTGCACCGGCTGAAGCTGCGCAGGACGCGCCGGGATGATCGTCGTCGTCGGACCCTGCGGCTGCGCCGGGGTCGGGTTCTGCGACGGCAGCACCGGTGGGAGGGAGTTTCCGCTCGAACCATCCGTGGGCAACTGCGAGACCGAGAGCTGCTTGTTGTGGAGCTCCACGCACTGCCCCTCGGGCAACCGGGCACTCGCCGCGGCTTCCGTCGACATCTCGAAGCAGATGAAGTTCTCGCCGATGTCCTTCACCCACGCCTTCTCTTTACCGACGCAGTCGCCGCGCTTGACGATGTGGCCGTAGTTGCCGGGATCCATCATCAGCACCTTGCGCTGGGTTCCCTGCGAGACGATGCCGACGAGCTTGAGGTCCTGATAGCCGTAGTTCGTCACGCGCAACTGCTCGGGGCGGACGCACTTGCTGCCCGGATCCTTCGGCAGATCGGAGCTGCTGCCATTGCCGGTACCCGGTAACTTGACGACGAACGACTGGAACGGATCGCGATTGGTCTCGCTGGCGAAGTCGCGCTCCTTGAACTCGTGACGGATCGCGAAGCGCTCCGAGCACATCCCACACAGCCATCCCGCATCCTTGGTCTCGAGACATGCCTGGTTCTCGGGGCACGTCTTGTCCTCCTGCGGCTTCGCGCCGGCGGAGCCCACACCGATCGTGATCGGCTTGGTCGCGTTGGGGTCGCAGACCTTGCCATCCGCACGCGGGGGTGGGCAGTCCACGCGATCCTCGACGTGGCGCATGGTGGGGAGCGGCTTGCCGGAACCCGCGCCCGGCGTGGCACCCGGTGCAGGTGCGGCCGCAGCCGCCGGGGAGGTTGGCGCGGTGGGATTGGCCTTGGGCGGATCATCACCACAGCCCAGCAGCACGAGTCCACACAGGACGGCGAAGCTACGCATCACAGACCTCCCTTGAGGCGATCAGATCCGCCGCCGTTGGCCTTCTCGATCGCACCGTCCCGGCGCTGTTGATCCTTGTCGAGCGCATCCTCGGTGCGAGCCTTCGCACCGGCCGGCGTGCCGGCGCTCGGCATCGGTGGTGCGCTGCTCGGCATCGCCGGTGAGGAACCACCCGCCGGGGCCGCGGACGGCGCCGTGCTCGGTCCACCGGCCGCCGGCGCGACTGCATCGGCCTGGCGGAACGTCACGGCGGTGAACTTCGCCGTCAGGATGATCTCGCGATTGCGAACCGCCGGCGTGGTCAGCGCCAGGTTCTCGATCGAGACGATGCGCTCGCGCTCCTCGGAACCCTTATCGAGCGACGAGCCGTTCTGCTTCTTCTCGGCGAGCGATGCGAAGAACCGCTTGACCTGAAGGAACGAGCCACTGAGCTCGACCTCGAGTGGCACCTTGACGAATGACTCGACGGGCTCCTCGGGTCGCTTGTTCCACTTGATGATCTCGACACCCGACTCGGTGATCTTGCGCTCGAGCGTCTCGAAGAACGCCGGGACCTCGGACTCGGTCGGCAGCGCCTTCTGGTTCTCGCGGATGATGTAGTCGTACTCTTCTTTTTTCGCTCGGAACTCGGCGAACAGCTTCGCGTCGTTGTCGAGCGCCGAGTTCTGATCGCCGGCTGCCTTCTGGGCGGCCTTGGCCGTGTCGACCGAGGCGTCGAGTGACTTGTAGACGAGCCGGTAATAGAGGAACCCCGCGACGAGCCCGATGCCTGCGAACAGCAGGATCTTCTTGCTCGTCGGCAACCGACCGAAGTCGGCCATCGCGCCAGCTGCAGCCGCCATCAGTAGGCCACCTTTCCAGTGATCGCGAACTTGTAATAGTTGAGCCCGCTGTCCTTGTCGAACACGCGGTCACCACTGTCCAGGTTCACCTGCTCGAAGTAGACCGACGCCTGCATCCGCTTCGACAACTGCGTGACGTCTTCCTTCGACTGCGCACCACCCTCGAGCTTGAACACGCCGGCGGTGTCGGTGAAGCCGGTCATCCACACGTGCTGCGGATCCCAGTCCTGCTGGAGCTTCGCGTTCGGATCGGTCTCGACTCGCTTCGCCGTCTGCTCGGTCATCGTCGGGCCGCGCACGCTCATGATCTGGCCGAGCTCGTGGAGCACGTTGGCCGGCACCACCTTCGCGGCGACCAGGCGATTGATCGACTGGACCTTGATGACCGCGTTGTCGACCTCGGCCTTCAACGATTGGTAGCCCTCGAGCTTCGACTTCTTCGCGGCGATCTCGCCGTTGATCTGCCTGGTCTTCGCTTCGTAGTCGGCGCGCGCGCTGCGCTTCGGCATGTCGAACACCAAGATCACGAGCGCGGCCGCTGCGACGAGCGAACCGACACCGACCATGAACTGCCTGGTGCCGCCGTCCGCGGTCCTCGCGAGGCCGGGACCGGCGACGCGTTTCGCACGTTTTTGAGGGAGTAGGTTGATCTTGATCATGTCACTTGTCTCCCACTCCACGCATCGCCAACCCGACGCCGATCAAGGCCTCGGGTGAGTGCGCGTTGAGGTACGTGCGGTCGAGCGAGCGATCGATCTCGACGCGCTTCCACGCATCGACAACTTCGAGAGGCAATCGCGAGCGCCGCTCGATCGCCTTGTGCAGCGAGCTGATCTTGGAGCTGCCACCCGCGAGCACGATGCGCGTGACGTTGGCGTCCGCGGTGGTTGCGAGGAAGAAGTCGAGCGAGCGCTGGAACTCGCCGGCCATCACCTCCGAGACGCCGTCCATCACGCGCAGCACTTCCTGCGGGACGACGCCGTCCTCGATCTGCGAGCCGCCGACCTTGTAGGCCTCGGCTTCGTCGGCGGCGATGCCGAGCTGCTTCTGGATCTCCTCGGTGAACGCGTTGCCACCGATCGTCACGTCGCGCGTGAACAGCGAGACGCCGCTGCGCACGATGTTGATGTTCGAGATCGCCGCGCCGATGTTCACCAGCACCACGGTCTCGCGCGGATCGAGCGGGTAGTTCGCTTCGAAGCCGTTCTGGCTCGCGAACGCGGCGACGTCGACGACCTGCGGGGAGAGCCCAGCATCGCGCACGCACTGCACGTAGTCGGCGACGACTTCCTTCTTCGCAGCGACGAGCAGCAGCTCGGTCTGACCGCCGGCGCTCGCCGCGTTGGTGACGTGATAATCGATCTCGACGTCATCCTTGCCGAAGGGGATGTGGTGCTCGGCTTCCTGCCGGATGTTCGCGGCGAGCGCATCGGGCGTCATCTGCGGCACGCTGATCTTCTTGATGATCACGGAGTGACCCGCGATCGCGATCGCGACTTCCTTCTGCTTGAGCTTGAGCCGGGACCACAGCTGGCGGATCGCGTCGGCGACCGCACCTTGATCCATGATCGTCCCGTCGACGATCGTCTGCGCGACGAGGGGCTGCATGCCGAACGCCTGCAACGCCCAACCGTTGCCCTTCTTGCGCAGCTGTACCGCCTTCACGCTGCTGGAGCCGATATCGAGCCCGATACACTGTTTCGCCATGCTTGTTCCCCTGCCGCGCACGAGCCGCGGGTGTAGCGGGTTTGATCCGCGAAAATTTTAGGCCCTTATCGCCAGATCTCCAAAAACAGGTTTCACTTCGCTTCAGTAAGTAAGGTCAGGAAATGCCGTACTCCTTCATCTTGTAGAGGAGTGCGCGGTGGCTGATCTCGAGCAGCTTCGCTGCGTTGGTGCGGTTTCCCGAGGTCGCGACGAGGGCACGCTTGATCAGATCCTGCTCGAGCTCCCGCGTGGCCTTTTTGATCGACAAGGCGTCGAGATCAGGGACCGATTCGTCGGCGGCCTCCTCGAGCTTCATCACCGAGGCGAGGAACGGCAGGTCGATCGACGGGCCGTCTCCGAGCACCAAGGCTCGCTCGAGCACGTTCTCGAGCTCGCGCACGTTGCCGGGCCACGGCTGGCGGCGGAGGGTCTCGATGACATCGTCGGGTAGTGAAGGTGTCGCGAGCCCGTGGCGCGTCGCATGGCGCTCGACGAAGAACTTCGCGAGCTGGGGGATGTCGTCCTCGCGGTCGCGCAGTGGAGGGATCGAGACCGGTAAGACGTTGAGTCGGTAGTAGAGATCTTCGCGGAACCGTCCCGCGGCGACGTCCTCCGCGAGGTCGCGCAGCGTGGCCGCGATCAGCCGGACGTCGACCTTGATCGACTGGGTCTCGCCGACGCGGCGGATCTCACCCTCCTGCAACGCGCGCAACAGCTTGACCTGCAGCGGTGGCGGGAGCTCGCCGATCTCGTCGAGGAACAGCGTGCCGCCGTCGGCATCCTCGAACAAGCCGACCTTGTCGCGCGAGGCGTCGGTGAACGCGCCGCGGACGTGACCGAACAACTCGCTCTCGAGGAGGGGCGCCGGGATCGCGGCGCAGTTGATCGCGACGAACTTCCGCGCGCGGCGTGGCGAGTTGTCGTGGATCGATCGCGCGACCAGCTCCTTGCCGGTGCCACTCTCGCCGAGGATCAGCACCGTCGAGCGCGTCTTCGCGACCTGATCGATGGTGGCGCGCAACCGCAGCATCGCCTCGCCGTCGCCGACGAGTGGTGACGCGACGCGAGCAACGATGGGTTCCTGGCGCGGCGTCCGCGAGACGTGGCGAAGCGCCAGCATCACGCCCAGCTCGTCGGGCTCGCCGACGACGTCATCGACGCCGGCCTCGAGGAGGCGCAGGGCCTGCCCCAGATCGCGCGTCAGGGCGATGATCGGGGCGCGCCTCGCGGGATCGGTCGCGAGCTCGCGTGCAGCGTCGGGCGCGGCGAACACGGCATCGCATGGGCTCGTCGCGAGGTAGCGCTTCGCGGTGGCAACGTCTGCCATCGCTGCCACCTGGTTGCCGGCGCGGTCGAGCATCATGTGCAGCGTGCGGCGTGCATCCTCGTCGGGCGCGACCACGAGCACGCGCAACATCGTCTTCGCCGGGACGGTTGGTCGCTCGGCCTGTGAATGCCCGCCCTCCGACGAGGCAATGATCCCAGTCGCCACGAAATCCACGCTACCACGCGCCGTTGTCGCCGCCACGCCGGGGCGTGCCAACCAGGTTGGCGGTGTGCGTCAGCAAACGTGCGAAATGCGGCACGTCACGTTGGCCATCACTCCGGTGGGTTGCTGCGATCGTCGAGTGCGTGGTGCCCAGCCCATGAGTCATCATCGCGTGATGCGCTGGATGTTGGTGTTGCTCGTCGGATGTTCGGCATCGAGTCCTCCGGGTACGGGCGAGACGAGTCGGATCGTGCGCAAGGAAATCCCGTTGAATGGCGGTGGGACGGCGTGCTTCGACGTCGAGATCCCCGACCCGCCCGACTGCGTCGCGACGCTCGTACGCGACGGCGTCGAGGAGCGCGTGCTCGGCTCCTGCGAGCTCGATCCGACGAACCTGTGCTGGAGGATCGCCGTCGATCCGATCGCCTGCCCGTTGTCGCCGAGTCAGCTGGTGGCGTTCGACAACGTCACGCCGGCGGACCTCCCGAGCCTGATCGTGATCGAGTGCGTGTCCGCCGACATGCTATGAGCCCAGGCATGGACGAGCGCTTCACCAGCTGGCTGCGTGACTTCCTCGGACGCCACGACGCCGTCGCCGGCAGCGTGCACGTGGTCGACGGCGATCAGCTCTCGATCGCTGCCGCGCACAACTTGCCGCCGAAGGTGATCGAGCTGACCGGCACGATCCCGCTCGGCAAAGGCATGGCAGGTCTCGCGTGGCAGCACGACAAGGCGATCCAGACGTGCAACCTCAAGGAAGACACCAGCGGTGCCGTGAAGCCGGGTGCGAAGGCGGTCGATGGCAAGGCGGCGGTCGCGCTGCCGGTCCATGACGGTGCGGGAGTGGTGCGCGCGATCGTCGGACTCGCGTGGATGGACGAGCGCGAGCTGTCGGTCGACGAGATCGCTGTGCTCGATCTCGATGCGAAGTCGCTTCCCGAGGTTTGAGCACGTACGCTCCTGAACGGCATGAGTCGACGTCTCCCGAGATCGCTCGCGCCCTTGTTTCCCGAGGTGGATCTCGGGCGGATTCACCCCGAACGCAACGCGCGGACGGTGATCGCGCGCGTCCTGGAATTCGGCCGGATGGCGGACGTCGCGTGGTGCGTGCGACAGTACGGTCTCGATCGCATCCACCAGTTCTTCCGCGACGAAAGTGACCCCTCTGTCTCTCCGAAAACGATCGCAGCATGGCGACTAGTACTCGACGCAAAAGGCGAGCCCTGGGCAACGTCGCGCCGCTTAGCGTTGCGCAAGTTCGTGCCCTGGCCCGGTTGAAACGCACCGGCGTCTTCGACCTGCTCTATCTTGCGGGCGGCACCGCGATCGCAGTCCACCTCCACCACCGAAGGTCGGTCGACCTCGATTTGTTCTCGTTGACGCCCGAGCTGGATCTCGAGTCGATCGCCGATCGGCTTCGCGTGGAGGGTGCCACGACGATCGCGCTTGGCGACGCAACGCTCTCGCTGCGGATCGGAACGGTCCCGATCGATATCGTTCGATACCCGTATGCGCCGGTCACTGCATTCGGGCGAGGCCCCGAGGACGTCAGACTCGCCAGCCTGCGCGAGCTTGCCGCGATGAAACTTTCCGCGATCGCTCGGCGTGGGATCCGACGAGATTTCTGGGACCTCTACGCGATCATCAAGAGCGGTGCCGTGACGCTTGCGCGGGCGCTCGACGACTACACCGTGAAGTTCGGGGTCGCGCGGTCGGACGTTTATCACGTGTTGCGTTCCCTGCTCTGGTTCGAGGAGGCCGAGCAGGACGTCATGCCGCGCGGCATGACTCACAAGCATTGGCAGCACATTCGCGCGTGGTACGAGTGTGAAGCTGCGCTCGAGCTGGCTCGTCGAGCGCAGACGCCATCGAGATCATTGAAGAAACGCCGCTGACTGGATCGCCAACGATCGATCCAGATCGCCAACTTAGTTGGCAGCCTGTCAACGCTGCGCCGAAAGTAAGCGTTTGAAACTACTCGCGACTGAAAATGGTCGCCGAGTTGCTCTATGCTGCCCGAGCTAGTCGGAGGTGCGCATGCGCAGTGCAATTTCATCGTGTCTATTCGGACTTCTCTCTGTCGGACTTTTGTCCGCTTGTCCTGATCGCACCATCTCGGAAGTGAATCCCGAGCAAGGTCGCGTCGAGTTCAAGGACATTCCGGTCAACTTGAACCGGAACGTCGACATCCTGTTCGTCGTCGACGACTCGGGTTCGATGGCTGACAAGCAGCAGAACCTGAAGGACAACTTCCCGAACTTCATCAACGTCCTCAACACGATTCAGGGTGGCCTTCCGGACATCCACATCGGCGTCGTGTCGTCGGACATGGGCACCAAGGCTGATGGCGTTGCGACGCCCGGTCCGGGTGTCGGTGGCATCGGCTCCGGCGGCTGTGGCAACACCGGTAAGGACGGCAAGCTCCTCCTCGGTCAGGCCACTGGCGTGACGGGCACGTTCATCAGCGACATCAAGCTGCCCGACGGCACCCGTCAGGACAACTACGGTGGTGGCGGCACCTCCGCGGGTCTCGCGCAGAAGTTCGGCCAGATGGCGTCGATCGGCGCCACGGGTTGCGGCTTCGAGCAGCACCTCCACGCGATGCACCGCGCGCTCGACAACAACGCGGCCAACGCCGGCTTCATCCGCCAGGATGCGTTCCTCGCCATCATCTTCCTCGCTGACGAAGACGACTGCTCGATGGCCGACGTTGCGCTGCTCGGCCCCGATGGCGGTCCACTCGGCCCGCAGCAGTCGTTCCGCTGCACCCGCTTCGGTGTGACATGCGACATCGGTGGTGGGACCGAGCAGGCGATGAACCAGATCGGCGTCAAAGATCAGTGCCATCCGAACGACTCGTCGACCCTCGTCAAGAAGGTCCAGGACTACGTCACGTTCCTCAAGACGCTGAAGGACGACGACTCGAAGGTCATCGTCGCCGGCATCCTCGGCACCAACGAGCCGTTCGAGATCGAGCTCCGCGCACCCAACCCCGGCGGCACGGCGGTCCCGGCACTCGCGCACTCGTGTACGTATGAAGGTCCGGACGGCGTGTTGGGCACGAATGACGATCAGGTCGCCGATCCGCCGACTCGTCTGTCGTTCTTCCTCAGCCAGTTCCCGAACCGCAGCACGCAGACCACGATCTGCCAGCAGGACCTCTCGGGTGGTCTCGCGCTGATCGGCGAGCTCCTCAAGGCGGCCATCGGTAACCCCTGCATCACCGGCAACCTCGCGGTGCCGTTCGACTGCACGGTCTCGTACGTCAACAACTTCGGTAACGCGAACCAGACCGAGACGGTCCTGCCGCCGTGCCAGGGTACGGGCGACACGTCGACCAACCGGCCGTGCTGGGAGATCATCGTCGACGCCGCGCAGTGCCCGGGTGGCAACAACCAGATCCTCAAGGTCAACGACCCGGCTTCGCCGCCGCAGGACACGCACATCATCGCGAACTGCGTGACCACCGCGTGCATCGGTTCTCCGAACGGAGTCTGCGATGTGGGTGAGAACCAGGCCGGTTGCCCGGAAGACTGCAACGAGTAGGTTCGAGCTCCACTAGCTGAAGCAGGCGCGTCACCGACGCGCCTGTTTCGTTTTCGGCTACGGCGCGACGTGGATACCGAGACGATGCTGCGCTCGTCGCGCGGTCACCCGACGACGCGATTTCTGCCTTCGCGCTTCGCTCGGTACAGGTTGTCGTCGGCGAGCTTGATGAACGCCGAGACATCGACGTCCTCGCCCTCGACGGTGGCGACGCCGACGGAGACGGTGACCGGGAACGTGTCGCCCTCGT
>JBBQJJ010000376.1:0-8919 GCA_038325805.1 Haliangiales bacterium | reverse complement strand
CAGCTCCTCTCGAATGGCAGCTATCACGTCATGGTCACCAACAGCGGTGGCGGCTACAGCCGGTGGCGCGACCTCGAGGTCACGCGCTGGAGCGAAGATCCGACTCGCGATCACTGGGGTCAGTTCTGCTACGTGCGCGATGTCGAGGCGAACCAGGTGTGGTCGGTCGCGTATCAACCAACCCAGACTGCGAGCGCCGGGTACGAGGCGATCTTCTCCGCGGGACGCGCCGAGTTCCGCCGCCGCGACGAGGACCTCGACACCCACGTCGAGATCGCGGTGTCGCCCGAGGACGATGTCGAGCTCCGGCGCGTCTCGATCTCGAACAACGGTCCTGCCACGCGCGTGCTCGAGCTGACCAGCTACGCCGAGGTCGTGCTCGCGGCGAAGGGTGCCGATGCCGCACACCGCGCCTTCTCCGGGCTGTTCGTGCAGACCGAGCTCGTCGAGAGTCAGCACGCGATCCTCGCGACCCGGCGCGCACGCTCGGCCACCGAGAAGCCGCCGTGGATGTTCCACGCGATGATCCCGGTCGTCGAGACCACCACGCCTACCTCGTTCGAGACCGACCGCGGTGCGTTCCTCGGCCGCGCCGGCTCATTGGTCTGCCCGCAGGGGCTGGACCGCGCCTCGCTCGGCAACACCCAGGGCTCGGTGCTCGATCCATGCGTCGCGATCCGTCAGAGGCTCGAGGTCAGGCCCGATCAGGTCGCGACCGTGCACATCTTCACGGGGGTCGCCGAAACCCGGGAGGCGGCGCTCGCCTTGATCGACAAGTATCGCGCACGCCACCTCGCCGAGCGCGTGCTCGAGCTCGCGTGGGCACACAGCCAGGTGATCCAACGCCGGCTCGACGCGACCAACGCCGAGATCCGGATGTGGGATCAGCTCGCGAGCCACGTGGTGTTCTCGACGCCGACGCTGCGCGCTCCCAAGTCGATCATCGCGGCGAACAAGCTGGGTCAGGCCGGGCTGTGGCAGTACGCGATCTCGGGCGACGTGCCGATCGTGATCTGCCGGATCGCCGCCTCGGAGAACCTCGAGCTCGTCCGCCAGCTGGTGCGCGCACACATGTACTGGCGTCTCAAGGGGCTCGTGGTCGATCTCGTGATCTGGAACGAGGATCCGTCGGGCTATCGCCAGAACCTGCACGAGCAGATCATCGCGGCGATCGCGGCGATCGGCGATGCGACCCTCGTCGATCAGAAGGGTGGCATCTTCATCCGGCGCACCGATCAGATGGCGGAAGCGGACCGAACGTTGATGCTGACCATCGCGCGCGCGATCGTGACCGACACCGCCGGCTCGCTCGCCGACCAGCTCGATCGCCGACCGCGCAGCGAGCCCGTCCAGCCGGTCAAGTTCGAGAAGCAGCAGCGGTCGCGCGGCACCACCGCCGAGGTTCTGCCGATCCCACGCCCCGATCTAGCGGCGGCGAACGGTCACGGTGGCTTCACCAAGGATGGTCGCGAATACGTGATCACGACGACGCGCGAGTCGCGCACGCCGGCACCGTGGTCCAACGTGATGGCGAACCCGTACTTCGGCACCGTGATCTCCGAGGCCGGATCCGCCTATACGTGGTGCGAGAACGCGCAGCTCTATCGGCTGACCCCGTGGAGCAACGATCCGGTGTCCGATCCGAGCGGCGAGGCGCTGTACATCCGCGACGAGAAAGACGCCACGTTCTGGTCGCCCACCCTACAGCCGGCGCCGGGCTCGCAGCTCTACACCACGCGCCACGGCTTCGGATACTCGGTGTTCGAGACCCAGGAATCGAATATCTTCAGCGAGCTCACCGTGTGCGTCGCGATGGACGCACCGGTAAAGCTGTTCAAGCTCAAGCTGCGCAATCGCTCGGGCCGCACGCGCACGCTGTCAGTCTCCGCGTTCTTCGAGCTCGTGCTCGGCGCTCAGCGCGCATCGTCGCTGCCGCACGTGATCACCGAGGTCGATGCGAAGACCGGCGCGCTGTTCGCGAAGAGCGCGTATGCCGGCGAGTTCGCCTCGCGGATCGCCTTCCTCGAGTGCAGCGAGTCGCAGCGGACGGTGACCGGTGATCGTACCGAGTTCCTCGGCCGCGGTGGGTCACCGGCTCGTCCGATCGCGCTCACGCGTATGCGCCTGTCCGGGCGCGTCGGCGCGGCGTTCGATCCCTGTCTCGCGATGCAGACCACGTTCGAGCTCGCGGACGGTCAGGAGCGCGAGGTCGTGTTCGCGTTCGGCTCGGGGCGCGACCTCAACGACGCGCGCTACATCGTCGGTCGCTATCGCGGCGTCGCGGCGGCACAGGCCGGGCTCGATGGCGTCTACCAGTTCTGGAACAAGACCCTGGGCGCGGTCCACGTGCAGACGCCGGACGAGTCGCTCGACTTCTTGGCCAACGGCTGGCTGCTCTATCAGGTGTTGTCGGCGCGTATGTGGGGTCGATCGGGCTTCTATCAATCCGGCGGTGCATACGGGTTTCGCGACCAGCTCCAGGACGCGTGCGCGATGCTCCATGCCGATCCAGCGCTGCTGCGGGAGCAGCTGTTGCGATCCGCCGCGCACCAGTTCCCGCAGGGCGACGTCCAGCACTGGTGGCATCCGCCGAGTGGTCGCGGTGTGCGCACGCGGATCTCCGACGACTTCCTGTGGATGCCGTATGCGGCGGCTCGTTACGTGACCTCGACAGGTGACACCGGCGTGCTCGACGACAAGGTCGACATGATCGAGGGCCGCCCCGTCAACGGTAACGAGGAGAGCTACTACGACCTGCCCGCGCGCTCAGCGGAGAGCGTGTCGCTCTACGACCACTGCGTCCGCGCGATCAAGCACGGCTTCCGGTTCGGCGCGAACGGCCTACCGCTGATGGGCACCGGCGACTGGAACGACGGCATGAACCTCGTCGGCGATGAAGGACGAGGCGAGAGCGTGTGGCTCGCGCTGTTCCTCGTCGAGGTGCTCCAGACCTTCGAGCCGCTCGCACGACAGCGCGGTGACCGCACGTTCGCCGATGAGTGCACGGTGCGAGCAGCCGAGCTGCGCCGCAACATCGAAGCGAACGCGTGGGATGGAGCATGGTATCGCCGCGGCTTCTACGACGACGGCTCGCCACTCGGCTCGCGCGACAGCGACGAGTGCAAGATCGACGCGCTGCCGCAGAGCTGGGCAACGCTCGCCCGGGTGGGCGATCCCGCGCGGGTCGAGCAAGCGCTGACCTCACTCGACGCGAAGCTGTTCGATCGCGACCTCGGCCTGATCAAGCTGTTCGATCCTCCGTTCGACCACGGGGAGCACAACCCCGGCTATATCAAGGGCTACGTCCCCGGCGTCCGCGAGAACGGTGGCCAGTACACGCACGCGGCCGTCTGGGCGGTGATGGCGTCGGCGCAGGCAGGCCACCGCGAGCGCGCGTGGGAGATGTTCGAGGCGATCGATCCGGTCCATCACGGCGACACGCCCGAGGCGATCGCGCGCTACCGCGTCGAACCGTACGTGATGGCCGCGGACATCTACACGAATCCGCAGCACGCGGGACGCGGCGGCTGGACCTGGTACACGGGCTCGGCGGGCTGGATGTACCGCCTGATCCTCGAGTCGCTCCTCGGGCTGCGGCTCGAGGTCGATCACCTGGTGATCGAACCGGTCGTCCCGGCGAGCTGGCCGGGCTTCAAGGTCCACTACCGCTACCGAGACACCGTCCACCACCTCGAGATCAAGGGAAATGGTCGGCGCGTCGGCAAGGTGATCATCGACGGACAGGCGCGCGATGACACGCGGATCCCGCTCCACAACGATCAGCGCGAGCACTGGGTCGTGATCGAGCTTCAGGACAGCGCGAGGTAGACCAGCGCACCGGCGAAGTAACCGAGCAGCGCCGGGAACGAGAACTGCCTGACGTACGCGCCGAACGAGATCTGCTGGATCCCCATCACCGCGACACCCGCGGCCGAGCCGATGATCAGGATGCTGCCGCCGGTCCCGGCGCAGTACGCGAGGAACAGCCAGAAGTGATGATCCTGAGGGAACGTCTCGAGCGGATACATGCCCTGCGCGGCGGCGACCAGCGGCACGTTGTCGATCACCGCCGATGACAGTCCAATCGTCACCGTGATGACATCGATGTTGCCGATCCTCTGATTGAAGAAGTCGGCGAGCGCGTGCAACAAGCCAGCACTCTCGAGCGCGCCGATCGCGAGCAGGATGCCGAGGAAGAACAGCACGCTCTGCGCATCCACACGCTGGAGCGCACCCGCCGCCGACAGCGAGCTACGAAGCTCGTTGTCCTTGTTCTTGTGCATCCGTTCGGTGACCAGCCACAGCACACCGAGCGCGAGCAGGATGCCCATCACCGGAGGGAGACCGGTCAGCACCTTGAACACCGGGACGAACAACAATCCGCCGACGCCGACCGAGAACACCAGCGCACGTTCCGCCGGGGTCGCCCGCGTTCCGCGGTGTTCGACCGCCTCGATCCGCGTCACGTTGCCCTTCATCCGCAACGCGAGCCAGGTCATCGGTACGGCGACGCTGGCGAGCGCGGGCAGCACCAGGTGCTCGATCAACGCACCGGTGCTGACCTGGTGACCGACCCACAGCATCGTCGTCGTGACGTCCCCGATCGGTGACCACACCCCGCCGGCGTTCGCGGCGATGATCACGATGCCGCCGTACGAGATCCGATCCCGCTCGTCCGCGGTCAGCTTGCGCACCAACGACATCATCACGATCGACGTGGTCAGGTTGTCGAGCACCGCCGACAGCAAGAACGACAGGATCGAGACGACGAGCAGCAGCTTGCGACGACTCGTCGTGCGGATCCGTGAGGTGATGATCTCGAAGCCCTCGTGGGAGTCGATCAGCTCGACGATCACCATCGCGCCGAGCAGGAAGAACACGATCTGAGCGATCCCTGCGAAGTGATGAAGGAGTTGCTCGTTGAGCAACGAGCCGTCGAGATCAGGGACCAGCGCGGTCCAGCACAGGACACCGACGAGGAGTGCGGACACCGTCTTGTTCACCCGCAACGGGTGCTCGAAGACGATGGCCAGGTAGCCGAGGACGAAGCACAGGATCAGCAGCACGGATCACCGATGTGGTGCTCTGGCGGCCCGACCGGAGCGGCTCCTGCAGCGATTTCGCTGCACCCGTTGGCCCCCAGCCTACGAGGCACGCAGCCAACGAGCAAGAGCGATCGGCCACCTCACTGCCACTTCACTGCCACTTCTTGTCGTCGACCAGTCGGACATCGACATGCGCGAGGAGGCGCTGCACCCGCTCCGCCATGTCCTCGAGCTCGGACAGCTTCGAGGCGTCGCCGAGCTTGCGCGCGAAGTTCATCACCCGGATGAGGTACGAGAACAGATTCCCCTCCTCGTGCTCGAGGTTGTGCTTCTCGACGAACTCGAGGAACGGCAGCCCACTCTCCTCGAGCGTCGCCCAGATCGCCTTCGGCTTCTTGCCACCGTGGAGCTCGGGGTGCGGGAGCTTCGAGCTAAGCTCCTGATGGATCAGCTCGACCTTGGTCAACACGCGCGGGTGCTCCTTCTCCCACAGCGCTTCGACATCCTCCCAGCTGACCTGCGGATTGCCCTCGCGGAGCTCGCGGATCTTGGTCCGCATCCACTCGCGCTTCTCGTCCTCGCCCTTGCGATCGAGGTGGCGCTGGATGATGTCGTGATCGATCAGATATTCGACGAGCTCGCGCAGCTCGACGTAGTCGAGCTGGTGGTTGAACAGCACGTAGAAGATGAACAGGCCGTCCATGCCCTGCAGCTCGCGGATCATCTGCCCGCCGATCTGCTTGCCGTGCTCGTCGAGCACACCGATCGCCCGCAGGTTCTCGACCAGGTACGCGAGGGTCTTGTGGAGCTCCTTGCGCTCGCGATCGGTGAGCAGGAGGTTGTCGATCACCGTGACGATGTCGAGGCGCATCGACGGCGGCAGCGAGGCCTCGGCGTCCGCCATCCGCTGATCCGAATCGGTCTTCACCGGCCCCCCCGGCAGCACCGCTTGCGTCAGATCCGGCAGGCCGATCGCGAGCACCTGCTCGGCGGTGATCTTGGTCTTGCTGCGGAGCTCGGCCGGCTCGCCGCGCACGAGCTCGGCGTGGACCTCGGGCGTCCAGATCAGCTCGCCCTTGCGCTGGGCCTCGCCGCGCGCGCGGTTGTAGACCGACTTCTTCACCTTCGCTTCGTGATCCGGCCCGCTCTTGCGCGCGTCCTTGAGCTCCTTCTTGAGATCGCTGACGATCTCCTCGGGCGCGAGCGTGATCGCGAGCCCCTTGTCGTCGAACTGCGGACGGCCGGCGCGACCCGCCATCTGGTGATACTCGGCGGAGGTCAGGATCCGCGGCACCTTCTTGATGAACTTGCGCAGCGACGGGAACACCACCGTGCGCGCCGGCAAGTTGATGCCCGCGGCGATGGTCTCCGTCGACACCACGAACTTGATCAAGCGCTCGAGTGCGAGCTGCTCGACCAGCGCCTTGTAGCGCGGGAGGATGCCGGCATGGTGGATCCCGATGCCGTGCGACAGCAGCGGCCTCAGCTCCTTCGCGGCACCACTACCGAGCAGCGCCGCGTCGCACATCGCCTCGACCTTAGCTTTTTCCTCGTCGGTGGTGAACCGCCGACACGACTTGAGGAGCCGCGCGACCTCGAAACATTGCTCGCGGCCGAACACGAACACGATCGCCGGCACGTCACCCGTATGAGCGAGCTCGCGCACGGTCTCGATCATCGTGTCCTCGCGGAACTCGTGGACCAGCGGGATCTTCCGATCCCGCGACTCGATGAGGGTCAACGGCACGCGCCGCGTCAGCTCGACCCAGTGACAGAACTGCTCCGGGCGACCGACCGTCGCCGAGAGGATGATCAGCTGGACGCGCGGATCGAGTCCGATGATCGATTGCTCCCAGACGTAGCCGCGCTCGGGATCGTTGAAGTAGTGGCCCTCGTCCATCACGACGATATCGGCGGGTGCGACATGCTTGTCGGCGACGATCCGATTCCACAGGATCTCCGCCACCTCCACCTGGATCGGTGCCTCGCGATTGACCTTGTAGTCGCCGGTCGCGAACCCCACGTAGCCCTCGCCGAAATCGGCGCACAGCTCGCGGTACTTCTCCTCGGTGAGCGCGCGGAGCGGCGTGGTGTAGACCGCCTTCTGGCCCCTCTCCAACGCGAGGTGAAGTGCCGCCTTCGCCATCAGCGTCTTGCCGGTACCGGTGGGCACGGTGACGAGCACGCTCTCGCCGGCGAAGATCTTGGTGATCGCCTGCTCCTGAACCGGGTAGGGCTCGAGTCCGCGGCCCCACAAAAACTTCTCGTAGAACGAGAGCTCCAACTCACTGCTCGTGGGCACAGGAGAAAGCTACACCGTCGTCAGCGCGTCAGCCGTCAGCGTGGTCGCGAACAGTGTCTCGCCGCCCTCACCGATCGCCGAGATCGAGATCGTTTCGCCGTCGATCTGGATCAACCCGAAGTTGAAGGCGACGGCACGGGCGAGCACTCCCGGTGTCGCGGCTCCCGGCGTTCGGGTGTCGCGCGCGAGCGGCCCGAACTGGAACTCGCGGATCCCGCGGTCGTGAACGTGCGCCGCGAACCAGTGCTGATCCGCGGTGAGTATTACCAGCCCGCGGAGGCCGGCCAGTCCCGCGAGTAGCTTCGTGCGCTCGGTCTGAAATGACGACCACGCGTCGTCGCCGACGTCGAAGTCGAGCGGCACGCTGGTCAGCACGAGCTTGAACGTCGCCGTGCTCGCGGCGACCCCATCGAGCAGCCACGCGAGCTGCTCCGCACCGAGCATCGTTTTGGCGTCGCCATCGGGATCCTCGTTCGCGGAGCGGAACCGCCGGCAATCGAGGAGGAAGCACTCGGCGTGCGCCCCCCATCGCCAGCTGCGATAGCGGACCTCCCCCACCGCATCGCGCACGGGGAAGAACTCGTCCCAGACCTCGACGGCGGCGCGGTAGCGCTCGGGCTCTGACGCGACGAAGGCGGCGTCCCAATTATTGCGGAACTCGTGGTCGTCGTAGATCGCGCGCAGCGGCGCGATCTGAAACAGCGGCCGGAACCGCTCGTGGGCACGCGCCTCGGCATGCACCGCGCGGTAGTCGTCGGCTGTCTTCGCGACCTCCGGTCCGTTGTCGCAATAGGGCACGTCGCCGAGGCCGATGATCAGATCCGGTGCTGCCGCGACCACGTGATCGACGAGGTCGTTGTCGAACCGTGGATTCGGATCGAGGTCGGCGACGATCGCGAAGGTCACGGGGCGAGGATCGTCGGCGGCGGGTGCGGTCACCGCGCGATGCACGCTGCGCAGGCCACCCGCGGTCACGGTGATCTCGTAGGTCGTGCCGGGTTCGAGGCCGGAGAGATCGAGCGCCCCGGAGCCGTTGGCGGCGAGCTCCAGCTCGTAGATGGTGTCGGCAACCTCGACGGTGGCGTCACGTGCCGTGCGTGCCCAGACGGCCACGATCACGGCATCGGTGGTCGGCTCGAGCACCGCCACGGCGAGATCGCGTTCGCTCGTGTTGTCGCCGCAACCGGTCGCCGCGAGGCCGGCGAGGCCGGCGCCACGAACGAGCAGCTGCCGGCGCGTCAGCACCTGGAGATTCTACGCTCGCACGACCTGCGTGGGGTACCGGCTGCGCGCGGCCGGACGATCGACGACGGTCGAGGGCCGGCCGGGGCAAGCCTCGAACGCTCGCGGAGCCGGGCGCGCCGGACGAGCTCTGCCCGCCTACTCCTCGAGCAGGTCGACGTTCGGACGCTTCGCGCGCTCGATCATCGACTTGACCTGATAGACGATGCCGTCCCACCGCACGTGCCACTTGCGCGCGGCGATCTCGGCGAGCAGCGCGTCACCCTCGGCGGTCTTGCCGAGCGCGATCAACGCCTGCGCCTTGCGCATCCGGTGGGTCGGGTTGGTCTG
>JBBQJJ010000375.1:0-8922 GCA_038325805.1 Haliangiales bacterium | reverse complement strand
ATGCGGGATTGAACCGCAGACCCCCACCGTGTCAAGGTGATGCTCTCCCGCTGAGCTATGTGCCTGTGAGGGAGGCGATTGGTTACTAGACCAATCGCGAGTCGTCAAGCGGTCGGCGCCGGGCTTCGAGATCTCCCGTGTCACGACCAGGCTCTGCCGCTGGTTGCGCTCGCTCCAGCTGGATCTCGGGCTTCCCATCCACGAGGGGCTGCAATTCCTGTCATGGCAGGCCTCGGCTGCCATCTTGTGACCTCCCCAGAACGGGCGTAAGCTTGAGACCTTAGACAACCCTATCGGTTCCCATCCGGGTCCGATCAACATGGATGAGGCCCTGACATCACTGTCAGAGCGGTGCACTCGGTGATCCAGGTCGGAGAGGTACTCGACAAGTACGAGCTGCTCGAGCGAGTCGGCCAGGGCGGGATGGCTGTCGTCTATCGCGGCCTCGACCGATCGCTCAAGCGCGTCGTCGCGATCAAGATCCTCCACAAGCACCTGTCGGATTATCAAGAAGCGCGCGATCGCTTCGAGCGCGAGGCCCAGGCCGTCGCGAAGCTGCGCCACGAGAACATCCTCGAGATCTTCGACTACTCCGGTCACGATCCGACGCAGGCGAAGTCTGGCTCCAGCTACATCGTCACCGAGTTCATCGACGGCCAGACGCTCAAGCAGGCGATCACCGACCGTCCGATCCAGTACCCGGAGATCGGGGCGATGCTCATCCTCCAGGTCTGTCGCGCCCTCGCCCACGCCCACGGCGCCGGCATCCTGCATCGCGACGTCAAACCCGAGAACGTGATGATCCGGTCCGACGGCGTCGTCAAGCTGATGGACTTCGGCATCTCGCACATGCTCGACCTCGAGCGGTTGACCGTCACCGGCCAGTTGCTCGGCTCGCCGGCGTACATGGCGCCGGAGCACGTCGAGGGACGCCAGCTCGACTTCCGGACGGATGTCTTTGCCGCCGGCATCGTGCTCTACCAGCTCACCACCGGGAAGCTGCCGTTCGAGGGCAAGAACCCGCACGAGGTCCTCAAGCGCATCGCGGAGTGCAAGTTCACCGATCCGCGGCAGGTCAACCCGGTGATCGGCAATCGGCTGGGCCGGATCATCTTGAAGGCGATGGCTGCCGATCCGGACGACCGCTACGCGAACGTCGGCGAGATGGTGATCGCGCTCGAGGGATATCTCGAGGAGTCCGGCGTCGACGTCGAGAAGGTGCAGAGCGAGCTGGCGCGCTACTTCGCCGGCCCCGCGGCGTACGAGCAGGCGTTCGAGATCAAGCTCGTCGATCACCTGACCACCCGCGGCACCAAGTTGCTCGCGGCGAACGAGCGCGCACCGGCGCTCGACATCTTCGATCGCATCCTGACGATCGATCCCGAGAACGAGAAGGTCCTCGCGATCCTCGACGGCATCAATCGCCGGCGGCGGATCCAGCAGACGGCGCTCGGCGTCGGCGCGGTCTGCCTCGTCGCGTTCTGCGCGGCCATGGTGCATCGCAAGAACAAGCCCGACGACGTCGAGCTGATCGCGCCGCCGACGGGCAGCGAGTACGTGTTCGAGCCCGGGCCGATCCGCGACGTCGTCAAAGAACAGCTGATGGAGGTGCCCGAGCTGCCCGATGCGGGCGCACCAGAAGACACCGCGGTCGCGATCCTCGACGACGCACGCGGTGTCGCGCCCGATGCAGGTACGCCGCTCGACACGGCTCCGTCGGTGGTGACCTTCGAGCTCGCCGTCAAGGTGTTCCCGAGCAACGCCGTCGTGACGTTCGGTGATGCAGCACCGGTCACCGCGCAGAACGGCGTCGCGAAGCAGATGGTCGACCGCGACATCATCGTCAAGGTCACACACCCCCAGTGCGAGACCAAGGAGCTCGAGGTCAAGGCGGGCGCGACCGAGGTGCAGATCAACCTCGACTACAAATCGGCGAGCATCATCCCGAAGTGCTCGCAGCCCGCGATCGTCACGGTCGACAATCGCTCGGGTGCGCTCGGGGAAGCGGCCGCCGTGTTCTGGGGGAAGTCGCTCGCTGACTCGCGGAAGGTCACGGTCGAGTTCGTGATCGAAGACAAACCGACGATCACCAAGCAAGTCACCGTGGCGCCAGCGCAACGAGGCGTGGTGGTGTCATGCGAGTAGTCGCGATCCGAATCGTCGCGCTCGTCGTGGTGTTTAGCGTCGCGGCGACGGCGACGGCGACGCCGACGACCGACCTCGACAAGGGTCGCCAGGCCTACAAGGCGCAGGACTGGGACTCGGCCTACAAGACGGTCAACGCCCTGCTCTATCCGAACATCGAGCTCGCGCGGCAGGAGGACGTCTGGGAGGCGTACGTCATCCTGGGCGCGTCGGCGTTCCAGCTCGGCAATCGCCCGCGCGCGATCGACGAGTTCGAGAAGGCGCTGCGGATCGACGTCGAGCGTACGATCACCACGAACACGCATCGCCCCGAGGTGGTCGAGCTCTACGAGAACACCAAGGACAAGTTCAAGGACCGCCTCGCACGCGAAGCCGAGAAGCGCGCCGCCGCCGAGCGCGAGCGCCAGCTCAAGGAGTACATCAACACCGTCGGCGTCTACGAGACGAGCTCGTTCGGCGTCACGTTCCTCCCCTTCGGCATCAGTCAGCGACAGAACAAGCAGTACAAGAAGAGCTACTTCTTCATGGCCGGCCAGGTCGTGACGTTCGCGCCATCGGCCGTGATCTTCATCTACCTCGCCGGCAAGTACGGCTTGCAGTCAAACCAGGTGCCGCTCCAGGACGGTCCGCGCGTACGCCAGCTCCAGCAGATCGAGATCGCGACGGGCCTGGCGTTCTTCGGGTTGTATGCGTGGGGTTTGACCGACGCGATCCTCAACTTCAAGTCGAAGCGCCTGATCAAGGGCGACGAGTCGCTCCTGCCCAAAGACTTCCTCGACGAGATGAAGAGACCGAAGAAGAAGACCTCGCTTCGCGATCGCCTACGTATCGGTCCCATGTTCACGCCCGCCGGCGCGGGCATCGGGCTGGGTTTGGAGAACGACTAATGCCCTCGCTTCGCATGACCGCACCCGGCCGCTCGCCGATGGTGTTCAACCTGCACAAGAAGATCACGTCGCTGGGCTCCGGCCCCGACAACGACATCGTGCTCCCCGACCCGCTCGTCACCGACGGCTACGCGGTGCACTTCGACGGGCAGATGTACACGGTGTTCGCGCCGAAGAAGACCGAGTTCGTGGTCAACGGCAAGAAGCGCAGCAAGCACAAGCTGTCGCACGACGAGCGGCTCGTGATCGGCAGCGTCGAGCTGCGGTTCGCGATGGTCGACGAGCAAGCGCCCATCGAGGAGGAAGCCGCGAACACGATCGCCGACATGGACGCGTACACCAAGCTGTACGAGTTCTCGGAGAAGCTGATCCACCAGCGCGACCTCGGCGAGCTACTCGACGCGCTGATGGACGCGGTCATCCAGATCACGAACGCCGACAAGGGCTTCTTGATCCTGCTCGAGGGCGAGTCGCTCGATGTCAAAGTGGCGCGCAACCTGAAGGCCGAGAACATCGCGGACGCGGTGACGCAGCTGTCCGATTCGATCATCGCGAAGGTGGTCCGCACGCGCAAGCCGGTGATCGTCTCGGACGCGCTCCGCGACGACGAGTTCTCGTCGAGCAAGAGCGTGATGCACCTCAAGGTGTCGTCGGTGATCTGCGTGCCGCTGCTCGATCGCGGCCGCCTGCTCGGCATCATCTACGTCGGCAACGACTCGATCCGCGATCTATTCCAGTCCGACACGCTGCGCGTGCTCACCGTGTTCTCGTCGCAGGCGTCGCTGATCGTCGCCAACGCGCTGCTGATGAACGAGCTCAAGGTCGACAACAAGCGCTTGCACGAGCGGCTCGAGCAGTATCGGTTCGGCGAGATCGTCGGCACCAGCCCGCCGATGCAAGCCGTGTTTCGCAAGGTCGAGAAGATCGCGGCGACCGACATCTCGGTGCTGATCACCGGCGAGACCGGCACCGGCAAGGAGCTGATCGCGCGCGAGATCCACAACCGCTCGCCGCGCACCGGCAAGCCGTTCATCACGATCAACTGTGGCGCGATTCCGGAGAACCTGCTCGAGAGCGAGCTGTTCGGTCACGTCAAGGGCGCGTTCACGGGCGCCGTCGCGAACAAGCAGGGCAAGTTCCAGGCGGCGGATGGCGGCACGCTGTTCCTCGACGAGATCGGCGAGATGCCGATCGAGCTACAGGTCAAGCTGCTGCGTGCGATCCAGGAGAAGATCGTCTATCGCGTCGGCGATACGCGCGCCGAGAACTGCGACATCCGCATCCTCGCCGCCACCAACCGCTTGCTCGAGAAGGAGATCGCGGCGGGCCGGTTTCGTGAAGACCTCTACTACCGACTCAACGTCGTCAACGTCGAGCTCCCTCCCTTGCGCGACCGCGGCGACGACATCCTGGTGATCGCGCGCTACCTGCTGTCCCGCTACTCGCGCGAGTACGACGCGAAGGTGAAGGGCCTGTCGCCCAACGCCGCGGTCGGCATTCGCAAGCACAACTGGCCCGGCAACATTCGCGAGCTCGAGAATCGCATCAAGAAGGCGATCGTGCTGTGCGAGTCGAGCGTGATCGGTCCCGACGACCTCGGCCTGACGCCCGACGTGCTGCCGCACATCCTGTCGCTCGCGGATGCGAAGGATAAGTTCCAACGCGAGTACATCAACGAGGTCCTCACCCTCAACAACGGCAACCGGACCAAGACCGCGCGCGACCTCGGCGTCGACCCGCGAACCGTGTTTCGTCACCTCGAAAAAGAGGGCGACGACACCGGCAATCCCGCCGATGTGACGTAGGTCGTATGGAGTCGTTAACAGCCCCATGACGCGAATGTCGGAACCCGATGCCTCACGAACGCCGCCCGATCGAGCTAACTGCTCGACGTTACTGGGCGGATCTGCCCTGGCGCATCCAGTGCATGGTGGGCGAGTACTCGTGCAGTTGGCAGCAGTTGGAACGGCGTTTCTCGGGGCCTGCGTACTTCCACCGGACCTGTCGGTGGGAAAGCAGGACGCCGGGGTCAACTCGCCTCCTGCGATCCTCAGCGTGCGCACCGACGATCAGGAGCTGACCGAGCCCGGTCCCGTGATCTTCGATCAGGGTCCCGGCACGTTCAACGCAGAGCTGATCGACACCGACGTCAACGACATCCTCCACGTGCGCGTGTTCATCGACTACACGCTCGATAACCAGAGTGCACCCCGTGTGCTGTGCACGGTTCCGACCAACGGGAAGGCGAATCGGACGGTCACCTGCGCGACCAACGCGCTGTGCCTGACCGAGGACATCGGACTTCCCGAGGGCAAGTTCCGCGACATGCAAATCATGGTGTTCGATCGCGAGCCGCTCGAAGCCGGAATCCCGCAGTTCCAGGAGATGCCGGAGGGTGGATTGTCGACGAACCGCTACTACAAGCTGCGCTGCGTGAGTGCGCCCACCAAGCCGAGCCCAGCCCATCATCCGAACCGGGGTGTGAATTGAAGCAACTCGCTGCGCTCGTCCTGCTGGTTGCTGGTTGCTTGTCGGTTCCGGACGAGCAGCCGGTCGAATGCAAGATCACGACGGACTGCGACACGGCGAATGGCGAGGTGTGTGAAGAGGGCGTGTGCTGGGGCAATCCACCGGCGGGTCCGTTCGCGGTGTTGCTGACGCCGCCGAGCGAGCGCAAGACCGAGATGGTCTCGCGCGAGATCATCGTCGACAGCCTGCCCGCCGACGGCTACTTCGATGATCTCGAGCTCGGCAACCCGGTGACGTTCTCCGGCCAGGTCGTGTGCCCGAACGAATGCGCGCAAGCGCAGCTGTCCGCGACCATCGTCGCCACCCGGCCGTCGAGCTTCGCCGGCGGTCCGGTGTTCCGGCAGGTGTTCGACACCGACCCGCGCACCGGCACCTTCCAGCTCGTGCTGCCGCCCGTCGGTGACGGCGAACCCGATTACACGATCACCATCGTCCCCGACGGCCGCGATGGCAACGAGGAGTCGCTCGCGCAGCTCGTCCCGCCACTCCGCACGACGCTCTCGATCACCAAGAACGAGGCTGGCAAGACGATCGATCTCGGCAGCAGCGATCCACTCGAGATCAGCGGCACGATCGTCGACGCCAACGACAACCCCGCCACCAACTATCGCGTGGTCGCATTCGGTCGCTGGGAGCAGAACGCGCCGCTCAGCGAGGTGTCCACGGTCGACATGGTGAACCAGACCGACAACTCGTTCTCGGTCCGGCTGTCCGCCGGCCTCGTCGGCTCGGTCGACCTCGTCGCACAACCGATCGGCACCGCCGATGGCGACGTTCAACCAACGCTGCGGATGACGATCAACCCGAGTGGGGCGAACCTCGTCGCGCCAATCCTGCGCCAGCCGGAGAGCGCACGACCGATCGAGATCGTCGTCGACGTGCGTGGCACCGCGACGGGCGGCGATGTCAGCGCTGTGATCGGTGCGCACGTCACGGTGCGCGGTCAGGTTGGCGGCGCGACACAAGCCACGTTCGTGACCACGAGTGACACCGACGAGAACGGCAAGGCGAGGTTGCGCCTGCCGGGTGGTGCGCTGGAGTCGAGCTATCGCGTGTCGGTGGTTCCGACGGCGAATGCCACCATCGGCATGGTCTTCGATCGCAAGCTCACCCCCGGTGGCACGACGGAGATCAAGTTGCCGGACCGGCTCGCCATCGTCGGCACGGTGCTCGACGTCTCGGGGAATCCACTCAAGGACATCCAGGTCACCGCCTCGCCGTCGCTGCGGTTCCAGTGGAGCCTGACGCCGGGGCCGCAGGCGTTTGCGACCGGCATCCCCGCCGCCTCCGTGGTCACGCTCGAGTCTGGCGAGTTCGTGATCTACGTCGACCCGTTCATCGCCGCCGGCGACGACACCGAGGAAGAGTTTGTCTGGGGGTTCTACGATCTCCTCTTCGTGCCGAGCCTGCCCACGAACGCGCCTCTGTTCACCCAGTCCGAGGTCGAGATTCCGCGGGATCCATCGCGTACGCAGCTCTCGATCGGGTCCCTCCAGCTACCCGATGCAGCTCATATCCACGGGCGGATCGTCGCCCCGTCGCTCGAGACCGTCGAGGGTGCCGAGGTCAAGCTGTTCCGGGTCGAAGACACGAGTGCGTTCACGGACTTCTGCGGCCTGCTGACCAACGCTCCGCCGAGTTGCCCGATCCCCGCGCTCCAGCTGGGTCGTGGCATCTCGGACGTCGATGGCGTGGCGCGGCTGACCCTGCCCCGCCTGTAGTCCTTGACCCGACGAGGCCCGCGGCCTAAGGTCCGGCGGAATTCGAAGGTTTGCAGACGTCATGATTCCGGAGAGCAGAGCGAGCGCATACACGGAGGAAGATTCCTCGCGTCATGATGCTTGGCTGTGCATCGGAGGCACCGAGTGGAGCAGCGAAGGGCGACGTCGTCCTCTCCCTGTGAATCTCCACCGTGATGACCGCCGACTGGTGCGTCGACCAGAAGAGCTCGACGAGTTTTCACACGCCAAGGTTTTCAAGAATGACGAACGATACGACGCCGCACCAAGAGGGTGTGGCGGATGCCGCGATCAGCGCGGCTCTCACGACTGTTGAATCCATCAAAGACGCAGTGACCGGGGCCATCGAGGCTCTCACTGGCGGAGAGCCTGCCGAAGAGGCACCTGCAGCAGAGCCCAAGCCGCCCAGCTTCGAGGATCTCGGGCTGCATCCGGACATCCTCCAGTCGATCGCGGACATGGGGTACTTCACCCCGACGCCCGTCCAGACCGCTGTCTTCAAGCCGGTCAGCGAAGGCAAAGACCTGCTGGTGCAGTCGCGCACCGGTACCGGCAAGACCACCGCGTTCGGTCTGCCGACGATCAACAAGATCATCCCGACCCACCGCGCCCCGCAGGCGCTGATCCTCGCACCCACCCGCGAGCTCGCCCTCCAGGTCGCGCGCGAGCTGACCAACCTCGGCAAGAACCGCGGTGTCATCGTCGAGCCGATCTACGGCGGCGCGCCGATCGGCAAGCAGATCGCGAACCTCAAGGCCGGCGTCCACATCATCGTCGGTACCCCGGGCCGCGTGCTCGACCACATCGGTCGCCGCACCCTCGACTGCAAGAACATCTCGACGTTCATTCTCGACGAGTGCGACGAGATGCTCTCGATGGGCTTCCTCGAGGACATCGAGCGGGTCGTCTCGAACCTTCCCGAGAAGAAGCAGACGCTGCTGTTCTCGGCGACGATGCCCGACGAAGTGGCGCGCTACTCGCGCCGCCACATGAGAGCGCCGGAGACGATCTCGCTGTCGCGGGATTCGATGACGGTCAGCGACATCCACCACGCGTACTACATCGTCAGTGGCATCGCGCGTAGCCGCGACCTGTTGAAGATCATCTACGCCGAGGAGCCGGAGAGCGCGATCATCTTCTGCAACATGAGGGACGAGACCACGATGGTGGCCAAGTTCCTTCAGAAGCAGGGCCTCGATGCCGAGCCGCTGTCCTCCGACCTCTCGCAGGCGGACCGCGAGCGCGTGATGGGGCGGATGAAGAAGAAGGACCTCCGCTTCTTGTGCGCCACCGATGTCGCCGCGCGCGGCATCGACATCACCAGCCTCTCGCACGTGATCAACTACACGGTGCCCGAGCAGCCGGAGATCTACGTCCACCGCACCGGCCGTACCGGTCGCGCCGGCAAGAAGGGCACGGCCCTGTCGATGGTCGGTCCGCGCGAGCTCGGCAACTTCCGCTACGTGCGCCTGACCTTCGGGCTCAAGCCGGAGGAGCGCCTGCTGCCGAAGGACACGATCTTCGAGGGCAAGCTCAAGGTGCCGCTGCCGCCCGTCGGCGTCCCGCAGCCGCCCGACCCGGTTCAGATCCTGATCCGTGGCGTCGGTGGCGAGGCGTCCGAC